>NZ_SMKN01000180.1 GCF_004348675.1 Micromonospora sp. KC606
ACCCTAGCGGTGGCTGGACAGCTGCCCGGCCGCGTTGTGCCCGCCGAAAAACGACAAACGGGATGTTCGCGTGTTTGACACCTTGAGTGACCGCCTCTCCGGGATCTTCACCAAGCTCCGCGGCAAGGGGCGGCTCACCGACGCCGACATCGACGCCACCGCGCGCGAGATCCGCATGGCGATGCTGGAGGCGGACGTCGCGCTGCCGGTGGTCAAGGGCTTCATCGCGAACGTCAAGGAGCGGGCGCGCGGCGCCGAGGTGTCCCAGGCGCTCAATCCGGCCCAGCAGATCGTCAAGATCGTCAACGAGGAACTGGTCACCGTCCTCGGCGGCGAGGGGCGGCGGCTCCAGTTCGCCAAGCAGCCGCCGACGGTGATCATGCTGGCCGGCCTCCAGGGTTCCGGTAAGACGACCCTCGCCGGCAAGCTGGCCCGCTGGCTCAAGGCTCAGGGTCACCAGCCGCTGCTGGTCGCCGCCGACCTCCAGCGTCCCAACGCCGTCGGGCAACTCCAGGTGCTCGGTGGCCGCGCCGGTGTCGAGGTGTTCGCTCCGGAGCCCGGCAACGGCGTCGGCGACCCGGTGCAGGTGGCCCGCGCCTCGGTCGAGCACGCGCGGCGGGCCGCCCGGGACGTCGTCATCGTCGACACCGCCGGCCGTCTCGGTATCGACGCCGAGATGATGCGGCAGGCCGCCGACATCCGCGACGCGGTCGACCCGGACGAGGTCATCTTCGTCATCGACGCCATGGTCGGCCAGGATGCCGTGCGCACCGCCGAGGCGTTCCGCGACGGCGTCGGCATCACCGGCGTGGTGCTGTCGAAGCTCGACGGCGACGCCCGGGGTGGTGCCGCGCTGTCGGTCCGGGAGGTCACCGGGCAGCCGATTCTCTTCGCCTCCACCGGTGAGAAGCTGGAGGACTTCGACGTCTTCCACCCCGACCGGATGGCCAGCCGGATCCTCGGTATGGGCGACGTCCTCACTCTGATCGAGCAGGCCGAGCAGGCCTTCGACGCCGATCAGAAGGAGAAGATGACCGCCAAGCTGATGGGCGGCGAGCAGTTCACCCTGGAGGACTTCCTCGACCAGCTCATCGCCGTCCGCCGGATGGGTCCAATCGCCAACGTGCTGGCCATGATGCCCGGCATGGGGCAGATGAAGGACCAGCTCGCCGAGCTGGACGACAAGCACTTCGACCGGGTCACCGCGATCATCCGGTCCATGACCCCGGCCGAGCGCACCAACCCGAAGATCATCAACGGTTCCCGGCGGGCCCGCATCGCGGGCGGCTCCGGGGTCACCGTGATGGACGTCAACCAACTGCTCAACCGCTTCGCCGACGCGCAGAAGATGATGAAGCAGATGGGCGGCGTGATGGGCCTGCCCGGCGGCGGCCGGCGCAAGGCCACCAAGTCGCCGAAGAACAAGCGCAAGGGCACCAAGGGCGGTGGCCGGCCGCGGATCGGTGCCGGTGGTGTGCCGGGCGGCTTCCCGGGCGGCATGCCGCAGCTCCCGCCGGGGCTGCCCCCGGGCGACCTGGCCGGCGGGCAGGGGCTGCCCCCGGGCTTCAAGCTCCCGAAGATCGACTTCAACAAGCTCGGCAAGGACGACAAGGGCCCCCGCTGAGCACGTGTCGGTGACGGTGGACGATCAGATCCTCGCGTAGGGTTCGCGGCGCCCCCCGGGCGTCGCCACCTACTAGGTCATCGATCCTCTCCGGGACAAGATCACCTTCACCGAGCTGCTCCTGAGCGGGAAGGGCGGATACGAGCCCAGCGTCGAGACCGACGGCCTGTTGACGATCGACCGCCCTGGAAGGTGACCTTGGACCTTCCGGCACGGACGAAGCGCCGGCAGGAGGTGCTCGCGCGGACGGCGACGTGATCCGGTAGGACTGAGCCCATGGCTCTGCACGTACGCGGTGTGCTCCTGCCCGACGACGAGGTCCGGGATCTCTGGATGGTCGGCGACCGGGTCACCTTCGATCCGGTGCCCGGCGCCCAGACGGTGGTCGACGGCGGGTTCGTGCTGCCCGGCCTGGCCGACGCGCACTGCCACATCGGCATCGCCCGTGGCGGCGCCCCGATCGCCTCGCTCGACCAGGCCCGCGGGCTGGCCCGCACCGACCGCGACGCCGGGGTGCTCGCCATCCGCGACGCCGGCTCCCCGTACCCGTACCCGGAACTCGACGACGAGCCGGACCTGCCGCGCCTGGCCCGCGCGGGGCGGCACATCGCGCCGCCCAGGCGGTACCTGCGCGACATCGGCGTGGAGGTCGCCGCGGCCGAGGTCGCCGCGACCGTGGACGCCCAGGCACGGGCCGGCAACGGGTGGGTCAAGCTGGTCGGCGACTGGATCGACCGCGGAATGGGTGACCTCGCGCCCGCCTGGGACGCGGACACCATGACCGCCGCCGTCGAGGCGGCCCACGCCGCCGGCGTACGCGCCGCCGTGCACACCTTCTCCGAGACGGCCGTGGAAATCATGGTGCGGGCCGGGGTCGACTCGGTGGAGCACGGCACCGGGCTGAGCCTCGACCTGATCGACCTGATGGCCCGCCAGGGCACCGCGCTCGTCCCTACAATGGTCAACATCCGGACCTTCGGCGGGATCGCCGACCAGGCCCGGGCGAAGTTCCCCGGGTACGCCGACCACATGCTCGCCCTGCGGGACCGCTTCCCGGAGGTGGTTCGGGCCGCGTACGAGGCGGGCGTGCCGATCTACGTCGGCACCGACGCGGGCGGCGGCATCGACCACGGCCTCGCCGCCGAGGAGATGCTCCTGCTGCACGAGCGGGCCGGCATGTCCACCGAGGACGTGCTCGCCGCCGCCTCCTGGCGGGCCCGCGAGTGGCTCGGGTTCCCCGGACTGGTCGAAGGGGGTCTCGCCGACCTCACGGCGTACCCGGTGGACCCACGTGCGGACCTGCGCGTGGTCCGGTCCCCGTCCCGCATCGTCCTGCGAGGCCGCGTGCTCCGCTGACTGTGCGCATGGCGGGTTCCCGGGGCGCGCGTCCCGCGGCCGCTGCCGTGCCAGGAAGGCCCCCTGGTGGCCGGGGCCCACCGCGGTCCGGGCGCGACGCGGCGCGACGCGGCGGTGGGCCGCCCGGGCGTCACGGCGTCGGGGTCGCCGCATAGGATGTGCGGTCATGGCACGCGTGCTCACTCCCCGTGCGGAGGACTTCCCCCGCTGGTACCAGGACCTCATCGCCAAGGCGAAGCTGGCCGACAACGGCCCGGTCCGGGGGACCATGGTCATCCGTCCGGCCGGCTACGCCATCTGGGAGCGGATGCAGGCCGAGATGGACGCCCGGATCAAGGCGGCCGGCGCGGAGAACGCGTACTTCCCGCTGTTCATCCCGGAGAGCTACCTCAAGCGCGAGGCCGAGCACGTCGAGGGCTTCTCACCGGAGCTCGCGGTGGTCACCCACGGGGGCGGCAAGCAACTCGCCGAGCCGGTGGTGGTGCGCCCCACCAGCGAGACGGTGATCGGCGAGTTCATGGCCAAGTGGATCGACTCGTACCGGGACCTGCCGTTGCTGCTCAACCAGTGGGCCAACGTGGTCCGCTGGGAGCTGCGTCCCCGGATCTTCCTGCGCACCAGCGAGTTTCTGTGGCAGGAGGGGCACACCGCGCACGCCACCCGGTCCGACGCCCGTGCCTACGCCCGGCGGATCCTGCACGAGGCGTACGAGGACCTGATGGTCAACGTGCTCGGCATTCCGGTGGTGGTCGGCCTGAAGACCGCCCGGGAGCGCTTTGCCGGGGCGACCGCCACCTACACCTGCGAAGGCATGATGGGCGACGGCAAGGCGCTCCAACTCGGCACCAGCCACGAGCTCGGGCAGAACTTCGCCAAGGCGTTCGACATCAGCTACTCCTCGGCCGAGGGCGGCCGGGAGCACGCCTGGACGACCTCCTGGGGCACCTCCACGCGGATGCTCGGTGGCCTGATCATGTGCCACGGCGACGACAACGGCCTGCGGGTGCCGCCGAAGCTGGCGCCGATCCAGGCGTACGTGATGGTGGTCAAGGACGGCGAGGGCGTCACCGAGGCGGCGACCAAGCTGCGCGACGCGCTGCGCGACGCCGGCGTCCGGGTCGCGCTCGACGGCCGTACCGACACGGCGTTCGGCCGCCGGGCCGTCGACGCCGAGCTGCGCGGCTACCCGGTACGCGTCGAGGTCGGCCCGCGCGACCTGGCCGCCGGCAACGCGGTCGTGGTTCGGCGTACGGACGGCTCGAAGGCCCCCACGCCGGTGGCGGACGTGGTCGGCGCGGTGCTGGCCGCCCTGGACGCCGACCAGCGGGCGCTGCACGACCAGGCCCTGGCCCACCGCCAGTCCCGCACCGTCGAGGTGTCGACGCTGGCCGAGGCGATCGAGGCGGCGGCCACCGGCTGGGCCCGGGTGCCGTGGTCGGTTGTCGGCGTGGCTGGTGAGGCGGAGGCGAACGGCCAGAGCGTGACGGTGCGCTGCCTGCTGCGTGCGGATGGCTCGGTGCCGGACTCGGAGGACGAGCCGGACCTGGTCGCCATCCTCGCCCGTGCCTACTGACGTGCGGCCGAACGGTCCCGCCGACCGGTTCGCGCCGGGTCGGCTGATCATGCATCGCAACGTGCGGCGCGGCCGGATCGGTTGGGTCCGGCCGGGGCGGGTGGTCAGCGACGACGAGCGCGGGCTGCTGCTGTGGATCGCCCGGGACTCGCCGGTGGCGCACGAGGTGACCGAGGCGGGGCTGACCATGCGGGCGGTGCCGTTCGCCGAGTTCGTCACCTCGTCCTACCGCCTGGCGCACGGGCGGTGGCACGGGCCGCCGGTGTTGAAGTTCCTGCCGGCGGGTGCGGCACACTCCGTCTGGTGGTTCCGCGACACGGAGGGCCGCTTCGCCGAGTGGTACGTGAACCTGGAGGAACCGGGCGTCCGTTGGGACGATGGCGCCCTCGCCGGGGTCGACATGGTCGATCAGGACCTGGACGTGGTGGTCCGCCCCGATCACACCTGGATGTGGAAGGACGAGGACGAGTTCGCCGAGCGGCTCGCCTTCCCCGACCACTACTGGGTGACCGACGAGGCGGCCGTCCGCGCCGAGGGGGAGCGGGTGATCGCCCTCGCCGAGGCGGGGGTCTTCCCGTTCGACGGCACCTGGTGCGACTACACCCCGCCGGCGGACTGGGACGTGCCGGCCGAGCTGCCCCCGGGGTGGGACCGGCCGCCGGTGCGCTGAGCGTGAACCCGGTCACGTCGACGTCGGGTCCGCACGCGGTGCCGGGTCCGGTGTGAGAGACCGGCATGGGATCTGGCAGAATGGGTCGCTGGTATCCGGCGCGCGTCCGGCGCCCTCTAACCCGGGCGTGTCGCCAGTCCACCGAGCAGTCTCCGGCCCAAACCCCACTGTGCCGGTCGGCGCTCACCCGTGCACACCGCCCGTCCCGGGCCGGTGAGATCGCAACAGGAGCGAAACAACTGTGGCCGTAAAGATCCGGCTCCTGCGGATGGGTAAGATCCGCAACCCGCAGTACCGCATCGTCGTCGCCGACTCGCGTACCAAGCGCGACGGTCGCGCGATCGAGTTCGTCGGCGTGTACCAGCCGAAGGAAGACCCTTCGGTCATCGAGGTCAAGTCGGACCGGGTCCAGTACTGGCTCTCCGTCGGCGCGCAGCCGAGCGAGGCGGTGCAGCGTCTGCTGGAGCTGACCGGTGACTGGCAGAAGTTCAAGGGCCTGCCGGCCCCGCCGCCGCTGAAGGTCGCCCCCGAGCGGGCCGACCGTAAGGCGGCGTACGAGGCCGAGGCGCAGGCTGCCGCCGGCCTGGCCCCGGCCGCCAAGCCCGCCAGGAAGGCCGCCAAGGCCGAGGCCCCGGCCAAGACCGAGGCCCCGGCCGAGGCCGCCGCTGCTCCTGCCGACGCCGGTGAGCAGGCCTGACGTGGCACTGCGTCCCGCGCTGGAGCATCTGGTCAAGGGCATCGTCGACCACCCGGACGACGTGCGCGTCCGCATGGTCGACTCCCGTCGGGGCAAGCGGCTGGAAGTCCGCGTGCACCCCGAGGACCTCGGCACCGTGATCGGGCGGTCCGGCCGGACCGCCAAGGCGCTGCGCCAGGTGGTCGGCTCCATCGGTGGACGCGGGGTACGCGTCGACATCGTCGACTCGTACTGATGCTGCTCATCGTCGGCAGGATCGGCAAACCACACGGCCTCCGCGGTGAGGTCACCGTGGAGGTGCGGACCGACGAGCCCGAAGCACGGTTCGCCCCGGGCATGGTGCTGCGCACCACGCCCGGGGCGAGACCCCGGGCCGAGTCCCAGGGCGGCGTGTCGCCCACCGGACCCGGGGCGGACCCCGCGGCCGACGCCGGGGTGGAGTTCCAGGTCCCGGCGGAGCTGACCGTCGAGACGGCTCGCTGGCACCAGGGCCGGCTCCTGGTCGCCTTCGAGGGCGTGTTGGACCGCGACGTGGCCGAGGCGCTGCGCGGCACACTGCTCGGGGTGGACAGCGCCGACGTGGTTCCGCCGGAGGATCCGGAGGAGTTCCACGACCACCAGTTGGTCGGTCTCGCCGTGGTCACCCCGGACGGCCAGCGGCTGGGCGAGGTGGCCCGGATCGACCACGCCCCCGCCTCGGACCTGCTCGTCCTGCGCCGCCCCGAGGGGGGTACCGCGTTGATCCCCTTCGTCAGGGCGATCGTCCCCGAGGTTGACCTCGCCGGCGGTCGGGTCGTCGTCGACCCGCCGGGCGGCCTGCTCGACCTGTAGCCGGAGTCGCCCCTCATGCGCGTCGACATCGTTTCGATCTTTCCCGAGTACTTCGCCCCGCTGGACCTGTCGCTGATCGGCCGGGCGCGGGCGAACGGGATGCTCCGGCTGGCCGTACACGACCTCCGGGACTGGACGCACGACGCGCACCGCACGGTCGACGACACGCCCTACGGCGGCGGGCCCGGCATGGTGATGCGGCCGGAGCCCTGGGGTGAGGCCCTGGACGCCCTTGCCCCGGGCGAGCTGAGCCCGGACGGGCACACCCTGCCCCGGCTGTTGGTGCCCTCCCCGGCCGGTGTCCCGTTCACCCAGGCGATGGCCCACGAGTTGGCCGCCGAGTCACACCTGCTCTTCGCCTGCGGCCGGTACGAGGGCATCGACCAGCGGGTGCTGGAGCACGCCGCGACGCGGATGCCGGTCACCGAGGTCTCCCTCGGCGACTATGTGCTCTTCGGTGGCGAGGTGGCGGTGCTGGTGATCCTCGAGGCGGTCACCCGGCTGCTGCCGGGGGTGCTGGGCAACGCCGGCTCGCTGGCCGAGGAGTCGCACGCCCACGGGCTGCTGGAGGCTCCGGTGTTCACCAAGCCGGCGACCTGGCGCGGGCTGGAGGCGCCGGAGGTGCTCCGCTCCGGCGACCACGGCCGGATCGCCCGCTGGCGGCGCGACGAGGCGCTGCGGCGCACGGCGGCCCGTCGTCCCGACATGATCGCCGCGCTTTCCCCAGGCAGCCTCGACAAACAGGACGTCGCCGCGTTGGACCGGGGTGGGTTTCCGGTGCCGCCGGGGGATGTGGCAAAGTAGGGGGGTTGCCGCGTCCGCCCACGCCGTGGGCAGACGCGAGGGCCCTCGACCGGGGCCGGCGTCGCCGGCCACCACCCGGGGGTCAGAATCACCCATCCGCGCACCGACTGACGGTGCGCCGTGAGCCTCACGAGGACGCAGCGATGAACATCCTGGACGCCCTTGACGCCCAGTCGAAGCGGGTCGACCTCCCCGACTTCCGTGCCGGTGACACCGTGAAGGTGCACGCGCGGGTCGTCGAGGGCAACCGGTCCCGTGTCCAGATCTTCCAGGGCGTCGTCATCCGCCGCCAGGGCGACGGTCTGCGCGAGACCTTCTCGGTCCGCAAGGTCAGCTTCGGTGTGGGCGTGGAGCGGACCTACCCGATCAACAGCCCGGCGCTCGACCGGATCGAGGTCGTGACCCGCGGTGACGTCCGTCGCGCCAAGCTCTACTACCTGCGTGAGCTGCGGGGCAAGAAGGCCAAGATCAAGGAGCTGCGCGAGAAGCAGCCGGCGAGCTGAAGCGCCGCTCGCCACGCCGCCTGAACCGCGCGGATGTCGTATCGGCCGGATCGCACTACCCTGGTCGTACGGGCGCAGGAGGGCGGCGACGTCGCGACGGTGGTCACGGCATGCGACTGTCCCCTACCGCCCGCGGGGCCTCGAGGAGGCTCCCGGGCGGTAGTGTCGTTTCTGCGGACCGGGGAGTGGCGTGGTGCAGGTGCTTGACGACAACGGCACGGTCGATCCGTGGCGCAGGAGGGCCCGCCGCACCCCCCGGCAGATGCCGCTCTGGCAGGAGTTGCCACTGCTGCTGATCGTGGCGTTCTGCCTCGCGGTGCTGATCCGCACCTTCCTCCTCCAGGCATTCTTCATCCCGTCCGGCTCGATGGAGGACACCCTCCTCATCGGCGACCGGGTCCTGGTCAACAAGGTCGTCTACGACGTCCGTGACCCCGTTCGCGGCGAGGTGGTGGTGTTCCGCGGCACCGACCGATGGGTCGCGCAGGAGGCAGCAGGACCGCCGGTGAACCTCGCCGGCAAGATCACCCGCACCCTCGGTGATCTGGTGGGGGTGAGCCGCCCCGGCGAGAAGGACTTCATCAAGCGGGTCATCGGCGTGCCCGGGGACCGGGTGAAGTGCTGCGACGACCAGGGCCGCGTGTTGGTCAACGACATCCCACTGGACGAGCCGTACGTGCCCCGTGACTCGCCGCTGGACGTGCCGCCCAATCCCCGCGAGTGCCGGTCACGGCGCTTCGACGAGGTCGTCGTCCCGCCCAACCAGATCTTCGTGATGGGCGACCACCGGCTGGTCTCCCAGGACGCCCGCTGCCAGGGGCCGGTGCCGATCGACAACGTGGTCGGCCGGGCCTTCATGGTGGTCTGGCCGTCGCAGCGGTGGGCCACGCTGCCGGTGCCGGCGACGTTCGCCCAGTTGTCCCCTCCGGCCGCCGCCCCAGCCCCACCGGTCGAACCGTCCCCGACGGGCGGTGTCGTCCTGGTCGTCCCGATGACAGGGCTGATGTCGGTTCTCGCGCGTTCCGGACGATCTCTGTGGGCCCGGCGACGTAGGCTCCATCCGTGATTGACGAGCAGACCGAAAAGCCCCGCAGCTCCTTCTGGAAGGAGCTGCCCATCCTGCTGGGTGTCGCGATCCTGGTGGCGGTGCTGGTCCGCGCCTTCGTGCTGCAGACCTTCTTCATCCCCTCGCCGTCCATGGAGAACACGCTCCAGATCGACGATCGGGTGCTGGTCAACAAACTGGTCTACGACTTCCGGTCGCCGCACCGCGGTGAGGTGGTCGTGTTCAAGGCACCCACGTCGTGGAGCGGCAATCCGGACGGTGAGGACTTCATCAAGCGGGTGATCGGCGTGGGCGGGGACCGGGTGGTCTGCTGCGACGCCGGCAAGCTGGTCATCAACGGCCAGCAGCTCGACGAGCCGTACATCTACTCCGTCGACGGCCAGCAGGACAAACCGGCCGACCAGGAATTCGACATCACCGTCCCCGAGGGGCGGCTCTGGGTGATGGGCGACCACCGCTCCGCCTCCGGTGACTCGCTGGAGCACTGGCAGCAGTCCGGCCGGGACGTGACCGAGGCGACCATACCGGAGGACAAGGTCGTCGGCCGAGCGTTCACGGTGTTCTGGCCGGTGAACCGGGCCACCTGGTTGAGCGTGCCGAAGCCGTTCGACTCGATCCCCAGTCCGTAGCCGCGCCAGCGCGCCCCTGGCATGGCCTAGGGAGACCCGCGTCTGGCAGTCTGGGTCGGTGACCGTCCATACCCCTCGTCGCGCGGGCCGGGTACTGCTCGTCGACTCCGAGGGCCGGCTGCTGCTCTTCGAGGGCTTCGATCCGGCCCGGCCGGGCCACCGTTACTGGTTCACCCCCGGCGGTGGGCTCGACCCGGGCGAGACCCCGGCGCAGGGCGCGGCCCGCGAGCTGGCCGAGGAGACCGGGCTGCGGCTCGCCCCGGCCGAGCTGGGCGCCCAGGTCTGGTCGGAGACGGTCGAGTTCCCCTTCGACGGCGTCCAGTACCGCCAGGAGCAGGTGTTCTTCCTGGTCAGGGTCGACGCCTGGGAGGTCGACACCGCGGGTTTCAACGCGATCGAGCGGGCCACCGTGTCCGGGCACCGGTGGTGGTCGGTGGCGGAACTGACCGCCACCGACCAGCGGTACTACCCGGCGGATCTGCCGGCGCTGCTGGCCCGGGCGCTGGCCGGAGCCGGGCCGGCCGACCCGCGCGGCAGCGGGTCCGCGCCGGCCGGTGACCCGGTGCCGACTCCAGCCGGCGAGGTGGTCGGTCCGGCCGGCGGGGGTGCGCCGTGCTGACCCCGCCCCGCACCGTGGTGCGTCGTGACGGTGGGCTCTACGCGCTGGAGCGGGCCCTGCAACGGCGGGGATTCCGGCACGTGGCCGGAGCCGACGAGGCCGGCCGGGGGGCCTGCGCCGGCCCGTTGGTCGCCGCCGCCGCGATCCTGCCCGAGGGGCGGCGGGGCGAGATCGACGGGCTGGCCGACTCCAAGCTGCTCACCGCGGCCAGCCGGGAACGGGTGTACGACGAGGTCGTCGCCCGAGCCCTGGCGTACGCGGTGGTGGTCATCCCGGCCGAGGAGGTCGACGCGCGGGGCCTGCACGTGTGCAACCTGGCCGCGATGCGGCGGGCGCTGGCGTCGCTGACCACCCGACCGGAGTACGTGCTGACCGACGGGTTCGGGGTGGACGGCCTGGACGTGCCGGGGCTGGCGGTGTGGAAGGGCGACCGGGTGGCAGCCTGCGTGGCGGCGGCCAGTGTGCTCGCCAAGGTCAGCCGGGACAGGCTCATGGTGGAACTGGAGAAGCGGTATCCGGGCTACGGCTTCGCCGAGCACAAGGGGTACATCACGGCCGAGCACACCGGTGCGCTACGCGAGCTCGGGCCGTGTGTGGAGCACCGCTTCTCGTACGTGAACGTGGCTGCCGTGTCCGGCCGTGACGGGGCACCGCCCCGGGCCCGGCGGCCGGTCGGCGAGACCGCGCCCGAGCCGATGGAGCACGCGGGCGAGTCAAGGGGTACCGTCGGCGTGGCGTTGGGCGAGCAGCCTCGGCCCTCCGCGCCGGTGGGGGAAGATGTGGTCATGGAAGGCGGAGTGCGATGAGCGCGGAAGATCTCGAGAAGTACGAGACCGAGATGGAGCTGCAGCTCTACCGGGAGTACCGCGACATTGTCCGCCAGTTCTCCTACGTGGTGGAGACAGAACGCCGCTTCTACCTGGCCAACCAGGTCGACCTGCACGTGCGTAACTCCGACGGCGAGGTCTACTTCGAGGTCGAGATGCACGACGCCTGGGTGTGGGACATGTACCGTCCTGCCCGTTTCGTCAAGAACGTCCGGGTGATGACGTTCAAGGACGTCAACGTCGAGGAACTCGAGAAGCCCGACATCTCCCTCCCCGCCGACTCCGGCTTCGGCGGCTGAC
>NZ_SMKN01000181.1 GCF_004348675.1 Micromonospora sp. KC606
CCCCCGAACCGACCCCGGCCACCCCGCCGGCTGTCGAGCCGGAACCCATCACCCCGGACACGGAGCCGGCCCCCATCCCTTCCCACCTGCTGCCCATGGCCCGCTTCGCCGCCGTGCAGCACGAACAATCCACCGGCCAACCCATCACCCCGGTCGAACTGGCCGACCGGCTCGACGTCACCCCGGCCACCGCCAGCGGCCTCCTGACCGCTCTCAACCCGACCCCGATCAACGGACACAACGTCCTGGCCGGTGCTGCCCGATGACCATCCACACCGTCGACGTCGTGCACATCCTGCACACCTGCCCCGCCGAACCGGAGTCGCACCCCTACGACACCCGCCGGACGCTCGTCGACGTCATCCCCGGCGGACCCTGCCGAGCACCGGTCACCATCCGCTGCGGCCAGGTGACCACCACAATCCCCTGCTCTCGGCACGAGCCGGCCAAACGCCAGTGCGGCGCCTGCCGGACCATCGTTGTCGAACGCACCATCACCACCCGCACCCTCGACACTGAGGTTGCGGCCTGATGGCCTCGACGCTGGACCCCACCCCCCGGACCACCATGGCCCGGGGGGTGGGCTCGAACGCCGACACCATCCCGCCCGTCTACAGCTACACCGCCGCCGGGTCCGCGTTCGAACGCACCACCCACCCGGACTACTTCGGCTGGATCGAACACATCCGCGCCGCCGCCGGCTGCACCCGCCCCATCCGCCTCGCCGGACAGATCCTCACCGTCAACTCGTCAACGGGCCGCGTGGTGGAGCAGCGGCACACCGACGCCATGCCCGACGCCGCCATCTACACCGCCTGCGGCAACCGCCGCGCCACGGTCTGTCCCTCGTGCGCGCAGACCTACCAGCGTGATGCGTTCCAGCTCCTACGCGCCGGCCTCGTCGGCGGCAAGGGCATCCCCGACACCGTCGCCCAGCACCCGGCCGTTTTCGCCACCTTCACCGCCCCGTCGTTCGGCACCGTCCACGCCCGGGTCGTCCGCAAGCACACCTGCGCCAACCGGAAGCGCTGCGACTGCCGCGCCGAACCCTGCCACGCCCGCCGCGACGCCGCCCTCTGCCCGCACGGTCGTCCGGCCGTCTGCTGGGCCAGGCACGAGGCCGGGGACGCGGTGTTGGGTCGACCGTTGTGCCTGGACTGCTACGACCACGACCACCAAGTCGTCTGGAACCTCTTCGCCGGGGAGCTGTGGCACCGCACCAAACAAGCCGCTGAACGCTACCTGGCGAAGCTTGCCCGCCGCCGCGGCATCCCCCGCGTCGAGATCGTCACCGCTTCGGGCAAGACGCGGAAGGTGCCGCCGGTCCGGCTGTCACCTGGGAAGGTCGCCGAACTTCAGGCACGAGGGGCGGTCCACTTCCACGCCATCGCCCGACTCGACGGCGTCGACGTCCTGGACCCCGACGCCGTCGTCCCCCCACCGGCCGGCTTCACCCTCGCCGACCTCGTCGACGCGCTCCGCCACGCCGCTACGCAGATCGCCTTCCACACCCCGCCACACCCCGACCGGCCCGACGGCTGGCCGGTCGCTTGGGGCGAGCAGGTCGACCTGGAGCCGATCGCCACCGACGGCACGGGCGAGGTCACCGACGGCATGGTCGCCGGCTACCTCGCCAAGTACGCCACCAAAAGCACCGAGGCCACCGGGCACACCTCCACCCGCCTCACCGCAGACACCATCGGGGACTACGCCGACCCCGACGGCGACCACACCGCCCGCCTCATCGACGCCTGCTGGCGCATCGGCCGACCCACCGGCACCCCGGTCCCGCTCTCGCAGCGACCCCGCGACCCTCGGCCCCGACCCGGCTTCGTCCAGCCGTGGGCGTGCCCCGACTGCGGCACCCACACCCGCTACGCCGCCTGCCCCACCTGCACGGCCCAGCGTCAAGCCAGCCTTGACAGCGAACCGACGAAACCCGCGACGACCAACCCGTACGCACGGCTGCGCCGATGGGCGCACATGCTCGGCTACGGCGGCCACTTCCTCACCAAGGGCCGCCGCTACTCCGTGACGTTCCAACTCCTGCGGAACACCCGCGTCAGCTACCGCCGGCACGAAGACCAGGCCCACGAGCACCCAGCCGCCGGCGGGCAGCTCGTCGACGAGCACCACGGGGAGACCACGCTCATCGTCGGCACCCTCACCTTCGCCGGAGTCGGCTGGCACACCACCGGAGACGCCCTGCTCGCCAACACCGCCGCCGCCATGGCCCGCGAGCGAGCAGCTACCGGCCGCGAAGAAATGGCCCACGAGTTCGGCACTGCCCCGGCCGGCATCGCGCCGGCTGCTGCCCGATTCCGACAGACCTGGGGAGGTCATCCGTCATGAGCACCACCGCCCGCCCGAGTCCCGTCGTCCGGCTCGTTCCTCGCACCGGGGCGACCGTCGTCGGGCCAGTCACCTACACCGTGCGCGAGGTCGCCAAGCTGCTCGGTATCTCGCTGGGTAGCACGTACGCCCTTGTCCGGGACGGCACGATTCCAGCGACCCGCCTGGGTGGTCGCTGGCTCATCCCCCGCACCCGGTTCCACACCTGGCTTGACGGCGTCACCGAGGAAACGGCCGCCGCCACCGGCACCGAGCACGGGCAAAGGCGCTGATGGGCTTCGTCCGCAAGACTCCGGCCGGCACCTACCGCGCCTGCTGGCGTGATCCTGCCGGCGGGCAGAAGTCCAAGAGCTTCCGCACAAAGCGGGAGGCCAGCGCCTACCTGACCGAGGTCGAGGGGAGCCTGAACCGGGGCACCTACGTCAACCCGCATGCCGGCCGTCTTCGCTTCGGCGACTTCGCTCAGCAGTGGCTCGCCACCCGGGTCGTCGAGGCGCGCACCACCGAGCGCACTGTTTCCATGCTCCGCACGCACGTCCTGCCAAAGTGGGGTGATTGGCCGCTCGGGAAGGTCGACTTCATGTCGGTGCAGGAGTGGGTGACGGGCCTTGGTCGGGACCTCGCCCCCTCCACAGTGGCCAAGTGCTACCAGCTCCTCTCGATGATCCTCCGGACGGCGGTTCAGGCGCGGCTGATCGTCACCAACCCGGCCGAGGGGGTGAAGCTGCCGCGTGACCGGTCCCGCGACGTCAAGCCGGTCACGATCAGCCGGGAAGACTTCCTCGGTCGGCTGCTGCCCGCCGTGCCGCCCCGACACCGGGCGATCGTCTCCACCGCCGCCGGGGCTGGCCTGCGCTGGGGTGAGTGCGCCGGCTTGACGTGGTCGTCAGTCGACCTCGACCGGGCATCCCTGCGGGTGGTCCAGGTGGCCGAGGAGACCCACGGCGGAATCGTGCTGCGCCCGTACCCGAAGAGTCGCGCCGGGGTCCGGACCGTTCCGCTGCCCGGCTTCCTCCTGGCCGCGCTCCGCGAGCTGCACGCCGCCGCCGACAACCCGGACCCACGCACGTTGGTCTTTCGCGACCGGGTGGGCCGCCCACTGCGCCGGTCGAACTTCCGCCGCCGAGTGTGGCTCCCCTCGCTGGTCCGCGCCGGCCTGCTCGGCCAGGTCGTCAAAACCGGCCCGCACCAGTACCGCGCGGTCTGGCCTGACCAGGACGGCGTCGAGTGGTCGGCCGAGTTCACCACGGAGCGGGAAGCCGTCGCCTGCGTTGCGGCCAGGGCCGCCGGCGGAATGCGGTTCCACGACCTGCGGCACGCCTACGCCACCTGGCTGGTCACCGACGGTGTCCCGATCAACCTGGTGCAGCGGGTCATGGGCCACGAGCAGGCGTCGACGACGCTCAACCGGTACACCCACACCCCGGACGACTACGCGGCGCGCGTCCTGGAGGCGTTCGACGGCTCTGCTGCCTCCCTGCTGCCTCCGGCCGGGGAAACGCCGTCTCCGGACGACCTCGACGGAGAGGAAGACGACCTATGACCTGCGGTCGCGCGCTCCCATGGAAAAGGGACGACCCCCGTCGGGGGGAGACGGGGGTCGTCGGGAGGTTCGGCTCCGGGGGGGTTGAGCCGAACCGCTCAGCGGTTACGGGGGGTGCAACCGCCGAGGGCCTGCAACTGTCCGAGATATGAGCACTCGTCGTGATGACAAGCATGCCCGAGCGCGCTGTTCACGTCGAGTGGTGTCGACCCCACTGATCGCGAAAATGTAACCAGCGAGTGTGATCACCGTCACTCAGGGCATGGGTGGCCGCACCTCAGGGGCCAGGTCGGAGCGGCCGTGAGCCCCAGGCACCCGCCGACGATAAACCATGGGACTAGACTTTCGCGCCGTGGGCCGAAGTGCCGCTTTCTTCGATCTGGACAAAACCGTCATCGCCAAGTCAAGCGCCCTGGCGTTCGGTCGGCCGTTCTACCGGGACGGTCTGATCACCCGGCGGGACGTGGTCAAGTCGGCGTACGCGCAGCTGATGTTCCGGCTGGGCGGCACCGACGAGCAGACCATGGCCCGAACCCGGGACTACCTGGCCACGCTCTGCAAGGGCTGGCCGGTGGACCAGGTCCGCCAAATCGTCGCGGAGACGCTCCACGAGCTGATCAACCCCTACGTGTACGCCGAGGCCGCTGCTCTCATCGAGGAGCACCAGGCCGCCGGCCGGGACGTCGTTCTGGTCTCCGCCTCCGGCGAGGAGATGGTCCGGCCGATCGGTGCACTGCTCGGCGTGACCGACGTGATCGCCACCCGGATGGCGGTCGAGGACGGCCGGTACAGCGGTGCGGTGGAGTTCTACGCCGCCGGGCCGAGCAAGGTCGAGGCGGTGAGTGAACTGTCCGCCGCCCGTGGGTACGACCTCGCCGACTGCTTCGCCTACTCGGACTCGTACAGCGACCGACCGCTGCTGGAGTGCGTCGGCCATCCCACGGTGGTCAACCCGGACCGGGCCCTGCGCAGGCTGGCCGCGGAGAACGCCTGGCCGGTGCTGGAGTTCCGGCACCCGATTCCGGTCGGTCGCCGGCTGCGGGAGCGTCCGGCCGTGCCGGTCGCCGCGGCGGCGCTCGGGGTGGGCGTCGGGGTGGCGATCGGCATCGCCTGGTACGGCCGACACCGCCGGACCCGTTCCACCCAACTCGCCTGACAGCCGTCGACCGCAACGCCACCTCACCACCCCGACCGGGCCTCGGGCCGCCTGACCGCCGGCGCGCGTCACCCCGGCCCTGTCATGGTCCCGCCAGGCCCGGTCAGCGGGCGGTACGCCGCGGTCGGCTCGCCCTCAGGAGGCGGCGAGCACCTCGTCGCCGATCACGGTGAGCTGGTCGGCGCCAACCTCGACGGCCGCCATGTAGTGCTTGAGCCAGGAGCGCAACCCGTCCGGGGTGCCGGTGGCGAACGCCCCCGCCGCACCCACGTACTCCGGCTCGCGCTCACGGTGGCCCACGTCGACGGCGACCAGCCCGCGCGGGTCGAAGCCGCGGGACATCAGCACCAGCCGGGCGGCGGCGCGGGCCACCACGCCGGAGGGCCCGGCGAACGGGCGCAGGTTGAGCAGTTCGCCGTGCACGACGGCCGCCAGGACCAGCGGCGGGACCTTCGTCCCTCCCGCGACCAGCCCGGCCAGCCCGTCCAGCCGTGCGGCCACCACCGGGTCGGTCACCGGCCGACCCAGCTCGGCCTCGGCCACCACCTCGCGGGCGGCGAGCACGTGCAGCTTCGCCAGGGCCTGTCGGGGCGCCTTCGGCCACCGCTCGATCAGGCCGGGCAGCGCCCCGGCGACCCGCAGCGCGCCCTGCAGCACCGGCTCGGTGACCGTGCCGGCTCGGACCTCCTCACGCTCGTGGGCGTACCCCTCCAGGGCTGCGCTGGCCACCGCGGACCGGAGGCTGGCCTCGGCCGCCACCTGGCCGCCGTTTCGGCGCAACGCGCGGTGCCGCATCGCCTCGTCGACCCGCTCGCGGGCCCGTTCGACGGCGGGGGCGATGTCGGCGAGCGCGAGTAGCGGGGCGAGCGGATCCGTGGTCACCCCGTCACGCTAGCGACCCGGACGGCCCACCCGGGCGGCACCCGCTGGCAACGCGACCGGCACCACCCCGTCGCGCCATCGCCCGGGGCGCCGGGGCGGCCCGACCCCGCTCACGGAATGCGGCAGGTCGGGGCAACCCCCTGCCCAGGACACCGCCGCTTGCCGCACCCGACGGACGACGCAGCCCGACCGACAACGCGGCCCGACCGACAAAGGCCCGACCGACAACGCGGCCGACCGAAGACGCAGCCCGACCGACTACGCACCCTGGGCGGCGACGCCGGGTGGGGGACGCTCGGCGGTGGGCGTCGCCCGCCGGGCGCGTGGCGCGGGCCGCTGGGCGCGGACGGCGGGCAGGCGGTCGCGGGCGTCGAGCCCCGCGACTAGCCTCAGCCAGGTAGGAGACGCAGGTCACAGGACGAAGGAGTCACCGCATGAGTGAGGCATTGGCCAACCTGCTGAACGAGACGCGCCAGTTTCCGCCGCCGGCCGCACTCGCCGCGGAGGCCAACGTCACCGCCGACGCGTACGCGGAGGCCGCTGCGGACCGGCTCGCCTTCTGGGAGAAGCAGGCCGGGCGGCTGGCCTGGGCGCAGCCGTGGGAGCAGACGCTTGACTGGTCGCACCCGCCCTTCGCGAAGTGGTTCGTCGGTGGTCGGCTCAATGTGGCGTACAACTGCCTGGACCGGCACGTGGAGGCTGGCCGGGGTGACCAGGTGGCGATCCACTGGGAGGGCGAGCCGGGAGACACCCGCACCCTCACCTACGCCGACCTGCACCGGATGACCTGCCAGGCGGCGAACGCGCTGACCGAGCTGGGGGTGGCCGCCGGCGACCGGGTGGCGATCTACATGCCGATGATTCCCGAGGCGGCCGTGGCGATGTTGGCCTGCGCCCGGATCGGCGCGACCCACAGCGTGGTCTTCGGCGGCTTCTCCGCCGACGCGCTGACCAACCGGATCCAGGACGCCACCGCCAAGGTGGTGATCACCGCGGACGGCGGCTACCGCCGGGGCAAGCCGTCGGCGTTGAAGCCGACCGTGGACGAGGCGGTGGCGAAGTGCCCGTCGGTGGAGTATGTGCTGGTGGTCCGCCGCACCGGCGAGGAGGTCGCCTGGTCGGCCAAGGACCGCTGGTGGCACGAGACGGTGGAGGCCGCCTCGCCGGAGCACACCGCCGAGGCGTTCGACGCCGAGCACCCGTTGTTCATCCTGTACACCAGCGGCACCACGGCCCGACCGAAGGGCATCCTGCACACCACCGGCGGTTACCTCACCCAGGCGTCCTGGACGGCGCACGCGGTCTTCGACCTGAAGCCGGAGAGCGACGTCTACTGGTGCACCGCCGACATCGGCTGGGTCACCGGACACTCGTACATCGTGTACGGTCCGCTCTCCAACGGGGTCACCCAGGTGATGTACGAGGGCACCCCGGACACCCCGCACAAGGGTCGGTTCTGGGAGATCGTCGACAAGTACAAGGTCACCATCCTGTACACCGCGCCGACGCTGATCCGCACCATGATGAAGTGGGGCGAGGACATCCCCGCCGGGTACGACCTGACGTCGCTGCGTCTGCTGGGCAGCGTCGGCGAGCCGATCAACCCGGAGGCGTGGATGTGGTACAGGCAGCACGTCGGCCGGGGTGAGCTGCCGGTCGTGGACACCTGGTGGCAGACGGAGACCGGCGCCGTCATGATCTCCCCGCTGCCCGGGGTGACCGCCGCCAAGCCCGGTTCGGCGATGACCGCGCTGCCCGGGATCAGCGCGGACGTGGTGGACGACCAGGGCCAGTCGGTGCCGAACGGCGGCGGTGGCTACCTGGTGCTGCGGGAGCCCTGGCCGTCGATGCTGCGGACCATCTGGGGCGACGACAGCCGGTTCCTCGACACGTACTGGTCCCGGTTCGGCGCGGGTGCCGGCTCCGGCGGCGAGGGCGGCTGGATCTACTTCGCCGGGGACGGGGCGAAGAAGGACGACGACGGGCACATCTGGCTGCTCGGCCGGGTCGATGACGTGATGCTGGTGTCGGGGCACAACATCTCCACCACGGAGGTGGAGTCGGCGCTGGTGTCGCACCCGGCGGTGGCCGAGGCGGCGGTGGTGGGCGCGACCGACCCGACCACCGGTCAGGCGATCGTCGCCTTCGCCATCCCGCGCGGCACCACCGACACCTCGGGCGCGGCGGGCGAGCAGTTGATCGCGGAGCTTCGCAACCACGTGGCGAAGACGCTCGGTCCGATCGCCAAGCCTCGGCAGATCATGCTGGTGCCGGAGCTGCCGAAGACCCGCTCCGGCAAGATCATGCGCCGGCTGCTGCGGGACGTGGCGGAGAACCGGTCACTCGGTGACGTGACCACGCTGCAGGACTCCTCGGTGATGGAGCTCATCTCCTCGGGGATGAGCGGCGGCAAGTCCGACGAGGACTGACGCCAGGCGCACCCCTCGGTGGGTGGCGGTCCGCGCGGACCGCCACCCACCGTCGTCTTTCCGGGTACGGAAGCCGATCGAGGTAACGATTACGTGGAACACTCGCAAATAGATCGAAGTTTGTCACTTCTGTTGCCGTGACTCGAATCCGACCTGCTCAGAGAGGGTGGCGAGGCGCAGGGTTGTGACAGTGAAAAGCGTTCTCATCAAGAAGTTGCAACAAATTGACGGGGGCGTCTTCCCAGCGCTGCGGCCGATGTCTATCTTCACCAAGAGTCCCACTGGTCTACCCAGTCGGGCGCGTCTACCGGCCCCTACCCCCGTTGGGCCGGATCCCTTTACACCGGAGGTACCACGTGCGCAAAGTCGCAGTGGGTGTGCTCGGGCTTTCGCTGACGGCGACAGTGCTGTTGACCAGTCCGTCGGCCAACGCCGCGCCGACGCCGAAGCCGGCGGCCCAGAACCCCGACCTCGCCCAACTCGACCACGATCTGCCCAACCCGCTGGAAACCAAGCGGCGGGCGCTGCGCCAGGAGGGCCTGAGCAAGGTCCTCTCGGGCAAGGCCAAGGCGCAGAGGATCAACGGCAGCACGGTCGTCAAGGTCGGCAAGACCCAGGCCGAGGGTCGCAGCGCCCGGACGTTCGGGGCCAGCACCCCGACCCAGGACCAGTACGTCGAGCTGTCCCGCGAGAAGACCGACCGGATCTTCGTGATCCTCGCGGAGTTCGGCAACGAGCGGCACCCGAACTTCCCGGACCAGGACACCGACCCGGAGACCCCGGGCCCGACCCGGTTCGACGGTCCCCTGCACAACGAGATCCCCAAGCCCAACCGGGCGGTGGACAACTCCACCGTCTGGCAGGAGGACTACAGCGCCGACTACTTCCGCAAGCTCTACTTCGGAACGGGTCAGGGCGACGAGTCGCTGAAGCAGTACTACGAGGCGCAGTCCTCGGGCCGCTACAGCGTCGACGGCACGGTCACCGACTGGGTCAAGGTCAGGTACAACGAGGCACGGTACGGCCGCTCGGGCGGCTACCCCTGCGACTCGAACGTCTGCACCAACACCTGGGCCCTGGTGCGGGACGCCGCCAACCAGTGGGTCGCCGCCCAGAAGGCGCAGGGACGCTCCGACCAGGCGATCGCCGCCGACGTCAAGGCGATGGACCAGTGGGACCGGTACGACCACGACGCCGACGGCGACTTCAACGAGCCCGACGGCTACATCGACCACTTCCAGATCGTCCACTCCGGCGGCGACGAGGCCGACGGTGACCCGCACCAGGGTGAGGACGCCATCTGGAGCCACCGGTGGTACGCCTTCGCCTCCGACCAGGGCAGCACCGGCCCGGTCAACTTCCCGGCCGGCGGCACCCAGATCGGCAACACCGGCGTCTGGATCGGTGACTACACCATCCAGCCGGAGAACGGCGGTCGCAGCGTCTTCTACCACGAGTACGGCCACGACCTCGGTCTGCCGGACGACTACAACGTCACCAATGGTGGGGACAACAACAACGAGCACTGGACCCTGATGGCCCAGAGCCGGCTCGGCGCCAAGAACGACGGCGGCATCGGCGAGCGGGGCGGCGACTTCGGCGCCTGGAACAAGCTCCAGCTCGGCTGGCTCGACTACGAGGTCATCGTGGCCGGCCAGAAGCGCACCCTGGAGCTGGGCCCGCAGGAGTACAACTCCGAGAAGCCCCAGGCCGCCGTGGTGGTGCTGCCGGAGCGGGAGTACAGCTTCGACAACGGCAAGCCGTTCGAGGGCACGCAGCAGTTCTTCTCCGGTAACGAGGACGACCTGAACAACACGATGACGCGGACCATCGACCTCACCGGGAAGAGCAGCGCCGCGCTGTCGATGAAGGGCCGCTACAACATCGAGGAAGACTACGACTATCTCTTCTTCGAGGCGTCCACCGACGGTGGCAAGACCTGGTCGACCCTGCCGGGCACGGCCAACGGCAAGGCCCTCAAGGAGATCTCCGCGGGGCGCTTCGCCCTGGACGGCTCCAGCGACGACAAGTGGGTCGACGTCAGCATCCCGATGGACGGGCTCGCCGGCAAGGTCGCGCAGTTCCGGCTCCGCTACCAGACCGACGGTGGTGTCTCCTCCGGCGGCTTCTTCGGTGACGCGATCACCGTGACCGCCGACGGGCAGACCCTGCTCAGCGACGGCGCCGAGGCCGGCGCCAACGGGTGGACCCTCGGCGGTTGGAGCATCGTCGCCGAGACCTACACCCGCACGTTCGCCAACTACTACATCGCCGGCAACCGGTCGTACGTCTCGTACGACCAGTACCTGAAGACCGGCCCGTACTTCTTCGGCTACGCGAACACCCGACCCGACTACGTGGACCACTACGCGTACCAGGAGGGTCTGCTGATCTCCTACTGGAACCTCCGGTGGGCGGACAACGACACCTTCGAACACCCGGGTGAGGGCCGCAACCTGATCATCGACTCGCGCCCGCGGCCGCTCTACAACCTGACCGGCAACCCGTGGCGGGCCCGGGTCCAGGTCTACGACGCGCCGTTCAGCCTGAAGAAGGCCGACTCGTTCACGCTGCACCTCAACAGCCAGCCGCAGTACGTCCGTGGCCAGGCCGCGCAGCCGCTGTTCGACGACACCCAGAAGTACTGGTACGAGGAGTTGCCGAACCACGGCGTCAAGCTCCCCGCCACCGGCACCAAGATCAAGGTGCTGGAGCAGAACGGCACCTCGGTGAAGGTCCGCTTCTCCTGATCCGCTGATCAGCGCACCACCGATGCCCGGGCAGGGTCACCTGCCCGGGCATCGCCCGCTCCGCCGGTCGGCGCGCCCGGAGTGGAACCGGTGGGGGCGAGGGAGCGTCCGACCGGCGTGGCACCACGTAGCGTCAACCTGCCCGCCGTCCTCACAATGGCGCTGCTCGTGCCCCTCACCGGGTGTGCCGGGAACGGAGAGCGCATGTCCCAGGAGACTCCCGCGACCGAACCGACGTCGCCAGCCTCATCCGGCGCGACCCCCGGC
>NZ_SMKN01000182.1 GCF_004348675.1 Micromonospora sp. KC606
GCCCCCGCCCGGCACCGCCCCCGCCCGGCACCAGGGCCTCGCCGGCACCGCGAAGCCTGGATGCCTCTGCGCCTCCATTCGCGGCAGACGGGGGTATCCGGCCCTGCGAACACCGCAACCTGCCGCATAAGGGGCCGGTCAGGCCCGGTCGACGCAGGCCGCCGGCTGCCAGGCGTACGCGGCCAGCGGCGGGTCGAGCGGGGCGTCGGTGAGGCGGTTGGCGAAGGTGGAGATGGTGTACGTGCCGACGCCGAGCACCACGTCGAGAGCGTGCCGACGCCGGAACCCTGCGTCGAGGAAGGCGCGCAGCTCCGCGTCGGGCACGGCGCCCCGGTGGTCCAGCACGGCGGTGGTGAACCGGCGCAGGGCGTCGAGGCGCGGGTCGGGCAGCGGGGCGCCGGCCCGCAGCGCGTCGATCAGGTCGGAGGTGGCTCCGTGCCGGGTGAGGGTGGCGGTGTGCATGGCCACGCAGAGGTGGCATCCGTTGCGGGTGGCCACGGTCAGCACGACCACCTCCCGCTCGATCGGGTCGAGGTCGGTGGCCTCGAAGATCGCGTTGGCGGTGAGGAAGCCCTTGAGCAGCTCCGGTGACTCGGCCATCAGGGCGACCGCGCCGGGCAGGTGACCGAGCTTGCGGCGTACGCCTTCCATGGTCGGCCGGGCGGCGGCGGGCGCGGTCTCGGGGGTGTACGCGGTGAACATCGACACGACCTCTCGGATACGGTAGTCAACGTGGTTGTCGAAACCGTAAACCAGGTTGTCGAACATGGCAACGACTGATCCCGCGCGTCCCGGCTTCGCGCTGCCCCTGTTGCTGCTGGCCGGATTCCGTGCGCTCGTAGACGACCTGCACGCCGAACTGGCCAGGCAGGGGCACCCCGACCTGCGGCCGGTGCACGGGTTCGTCCTCCAGGCCGTCGGCCCGGACGGCACCACCGCGTCGGAACTGGGCCAGCGCCTCGGCGTCTCCAAGCAGGCCGCCGGCAAGACCGTCGACCGGCTGGTCGCCCTGGGCTACCTGGAGCGCGTCGACGATCCGACCGACGCCCGCCGCAAGCTGGTCCGGACGACGGAGAAGGGCGTCGACGGGCTGCGCCGCTCGGCGGTGCTCCTCGACGCGCTGCGGCAGCGCTGGGCGGCGACCCTCGGCGAGGAGCGGGTCGCCGCGATGGAGGACGACCTGCGAGCGGTCACCCCGCCGAACTTCTTCCGCCTCGACGTCCCGGGCTGGTTCGGCGGCTGACCACCGTCACTGATCCTGACACGGACGGCGGTGCCCCCGATGCGCAATGATCCATCGATGTCCACCGGTCGCCGCACGCACATCCTGTTCGACTTCTTCGGCACCCTGGTCGACTACTCGGCCAGTCGCACCGAGCAGGGGTACCACCGCTCCCACCGGCTCTTCCGGCGGCTGGGCGGTGACCTCGACTACCCGGACTTCCTCGCCGCCTGGTCCCGCGCCAGCGCCGACTTCGACCGGCTCAGCGACCGCGACGACCACGAGTTCTCGATGACCGACGTGGGGAGCGCGTTCCTGGCCGGCACGCTGGGCCGGTCACCGACGAGGGCCGAGGTCGACGCCTTCGTCGCCGAGTACATCGGTGAGTGGAACACCGGAGTGACCTACTCGGCCGCAGTGGTGGAGTGCGTACGCGCCCTGGCCGGCACGTACCGCCTCGCCGTCGTGACCAATACCCACCAGCCGGACCTCGTCCCCGACCACCTCGCCGCCATGGGCCTGCTGCCCTGCTTCGACGCCGTCGTCACCTCGGTGGAGGTGGGGTGGCGCAAACCGCATCCCGCGATCTACGCGGCGACCCTCGACACCCTCGGCATCAGGGCCGAAGCCGCCCTCTTCGTCGGCGACACCTACCGGCCGGACTTCGCCGGACCCGAGCGGGCGGGCATGCGGGCGTACCTCATCGACCCGGAAAGGGCGGCGACGGTGCCCGACGGCCGCCGGCTCGCCTCGGTGCTCGACCTGCCCGACCGGCTGGCCGCCGAGTGAAGGCCACGGTAGGCGTGGAACGTCCTACCGGGCGGCGTGTTGACCGGCCGGTTCACTTCACCCGGCGTACGAGTGCAGGCCGGTGAGGAAGATGTTCACGACGCTGGCGAACAAATGACAGCAGCCGCGGAAACGCGTCCCGCGACAGCTCTGGCCCGCAGGGTTGACGCTGTCGTGCCCGGCGTCCCCGTGGCGGCGGTCGGCTACTCCTCGGCCGAGGATCCGGCTCGGTCTACCGCGATGCCGCGGGGTGTTCGTCCCCTTGCCGACGGGTGGCTGGTGTCGGTCTGTGAGTCCGGGCGGCAGTTCGTCGGCTGGGGTGGGCCGGCGAGGCGGAGCGCTGTCGCGCTCCGCCTCGTGGGTGAGGTCGGCCCGGCTCAGCTGATCGGCTGAGCTGGCGTGGTCAGCCGACGGTTACCGGGGTGTCGGTCACGCCGAAGCCGGCCAGTTCACCGAAGCCGGCGGTGTTGAAGTTGGGTATCTGCAGGCGGGAGACGCCGGGTCCGTCGTTCGCGCACTCGACTTCGCGGATCCAGTAGAAGCCTTCCGGGTCGCCGCCGTCGTTGGCCAGCGGGAACCGTACGAGCACGGTGTCGGCGTTGCGTTCGGGGAAGAAGAACACCTTCGTCCCGTCGGTGGCCTCCTTGTAGGTGCCCTCGAGGAAGCCGGCGGCCTCCACCACCTTCGGCCGGAAGTAGATCGCCCCCCGGTGGCCGGGCTTCACTTCGGCGTTGATGGTGACGGTGGTGGCTGTCTCGTCCCGGAAGCCGGTGGTCTGGAACCTTTCCGACACGGCCGTGCCGGTGGCATCGAACACGCCGGGGAACGACACGGTGCCGCTGAGCCTGAAGAAGTTGTTGGTTTCGACCTTGGTCTCGACCGAGGAGCGGACGCTGACCGCGAGTCCGAACTCGTCCGGCTCCGTTCCGTCGCAGTTGTTCTGTGGTTCGCTGACGCGGAACGAGTTCCCGTCCGTCGTGGTCATGGACCTCTGGATGAAGTCGCACTTCTCCAGCAGGGGGGATCCGTCCCGGCAGTGCAGGGCGACCTCGCTGGCGGTGGCCGCGTTCGCGTTGGTGCGGTTCATGACGGCGATGAGGGCCGCGGCGGCGACCACGAGGGTCGCTCCGATCACGAGGTACCGACGTCCTCGCGGGGCGGCAGTGCTGTATGCGGACAACTCAGGCTCCTTCGAAGAAGATCGGGGTCGGGGGACTCACTTGCCCGGCTCTTTCGGGAAGGGCTCCGGGTCGTCGTTCTCGAACTCTTTTCCGGTGCAGTCGGTCAGCTTGGACTTCGCCTCGCCGTCGGCGGCACCGGTGGGCAGCACGAGGGGCGCGTCGATGGTGACCTCGAGGGTGGTCTCCCACGGTGTGGGCTTGGGGCCGAGCGGCCCACCGCCGCCGCCGTTGCGGGGGTCGTCGCCGGTGATGGTCCAGACGCCCTTGATCTGGGCCCGCCTCGGCACGAACTCGAAGGTGCCCTTCTTGCCCTCGGGAACGTTGACCGTTCGTTCCGACGTCACCGTCTTGATCTCGTCGGTGATCGTGGATTGCGTGGTGACCTTGCCCCACTCGGCGCCGAGCATGCCGAGGAAACTGGCGGCGAACTCGTCGTTGTCGTTGACGAAATCCCCGGAGATCCGGGCGGAGCCCTGTTCCAGGTTGATCTTCAGGCTCGGGTTGCTGCTCGTGTTCGGCGGGCAGTTCGCCAGGGGGGCCGACGGGCTGAACGGTTTGCCGAAGATCGGATTCGCGTCGTTCGCGCCGAGCACCTCCGTCACCCTGAAGTCACAGGTGTCAGACAGGAACTGATTCCTCGCGAGTGAGCCGATGAACTGCTGCTCGCCGTTGATCTTTTTCGCCCGCTTGCAAAGCTTCATCGCTGCGTCCCGGGGACACGGATTCACCACCTTGCCCTGGCCGTCGACCTTGCAGCCGGCTTCCGCGGCGCTCGCGACATGAGAGAAGGTGAGCATGCCAACAGTGACCGCGATCGCCGACCCGATCGCGATGACACGACGTTTCATGAGTCCTCCACAATGGTGTCTCAATGGGGAAGATGACACCATCGAGCACACCAGCGATCCCGATCCCGTGGTAGGGACAAATGTCCCGACCAAGCCGATTGGCAGGGTTCAATAATCATCGGTTCAAACCAGTGATTTTTCTCACCCCGGGCTCGGCGACGATACGGTCGAGCTGCTCGGGTTCCAGCTCGACGAGCCGGCGCAGCACGGTCGACACGTCGTTGAGTTCCGCGGTCCACCCAGGTGGCCAGCGGTCGACATGAATCGCATCGGGCGGACTGGACCGGCGCACAAGCGGCTGGCCTCGCGGTCGGAGAACCACTTCTTGACCACCCGCATCCCGCCGATGTCGTTCTTGCGGACGGGTGGTGCGGGCTGGTGCGAACGAGCCGGTCCCGACCTGCGGGTTTCGGCTGCGAGACTGTAGCTGATCATGCCGGGCAGCGAGTCGGCCCCGAGTGCGGGGTGTTCGGTGGACGTCAGGAGCCGCCGGCCGGGTAGGGGTGGCCGGGCCCACTCGTCGACGCCGGAGCACAGCATGGGCGCGATCGCGGCTGCCCGACCACGGGGCTTCCGCTCCTTCCGAGCGGGAGGCCGCACGCCGGGCAGTCGACCGGGTGCTCACCGGGCTCACTCCACCCCGGCATACGAGTGCAGGCCGGTGAAGAAGAAGTTCACCCCGAACAGGTTCATCAGCACGGTCAGGAAGCCGAGCACGGCGATCCAGGTCGCGACGTTTCGCCGCACGCTCGGGGTCGCCCTGGCGTGCAGGTAGCCGGCGTACACCACCCAGGAGATGAACGCCCAGGTCTCCTTCGGATCCCAGCCCCAGGCCCGACCCCACGCCGCTTCCGCCCAGATCGCGCCCGCGATCACCGCGAACGTGAAGAGCGGGAAAGAGAAGGCGTGCAGCGCGAAGGTCAGCCGCTCCAGCCCGGCCGCCGCCGGCAGCCGGCGGGCCAGGGTGTACGGGAAGCTCCGCCGGCCCTGCTCGTACCCGTTGCGCATGAGGAACGCCACCGCCGGGACGACGCCCAGCAGGAAGATGCCGGAGGCGACAACGATCGTCGAGACGTGGATGATGAACCAGTACGACTGGAGCGCCGGCATCAGCGGCACCACCTCGACGTAGAGCTTCAGCTCCGCGAAGGCCAGCAGCAGCACCATGACCAGGGTGAGGAAGAGCCCGAGCCGGCGCAGCGACGGGCGCTTCACCAGCACCGCCAGCCAGGCGGCCGTCCCGATCCAGGTGACCGTCAACACGAACTCGTACATGTTGCCCCAGGGCATCCGCTCGGCCGCGATGCCCCGGGTGGCCAGCGCGCCCAGGTGGAGCAGGGCGGCCAGCACGGTGAGCCCGACGGCGGCCCAGCCGGCGACCCCAGCCCGCCGCGCCGTGCGGCCCTGCCGGGTTGCCGCGGCAGCGGCCGGGACGGCGGGGACTCCGCCGGTGCCGCCGGTCGCGCCGACCCCGGCGCCGACCAGTTCGCGGGCCGGTGCCGCCGGCACGGCACGGACGTAGCCGAGTGCGTACTCGACGGCGTGGCTGATCATGGCGATCAGGTACGCCAGGATCGCGAACGTCACCAGCTGGTCGGACAGCTCGGCCATCACTCGGCTCCCTCTCGCGTCCGCCCGTCGCCGCGCACGGCGGCGATGAGCTGCGCGAACTCGTCGGCGAACCCTGGATGCTCGGTGCGCGGCAACCCACCGGCCAGCACCAAACTACTACCGCTCGTCGGAGATCCACTCCCGGGGTCGGCGGGGACCACCCGGAACCAGACCCGGCGACGCCGGGCGAACAGCGAGGCCATCAGACCGGCGAGCAGCACCACGCAGGCCACCAGCATCAGCGTCTGCCCCGGGTCGTGCCGCACCGAGAGGGTGATGTACGGCTTCGTGCCGAGGAACTCCAGCGTGCTGCCGTCGTCCAGGGTCCACTTCTCGCCGACGCCCAGCTTCGCGTCGCCGACCTGCTTGAGTTTGCCGTTGCTGACCTGCCGCTGGTCGAGCTGGTAGATCGAGCCGGGGATGCCGGCGTCCATCCCCAGGTTCCCCCGGTACGCCACCAGCACCACCGCCGGGTTCCGCTCGGTGGGGAACCGCGACGACACGAACGGCGGGGCCTCCGGCGCGGTCGGCAGGTAGAGCCCCTCGAAGGCGACCTGCTGGGTGGGGTCCCGCTTCCCGGTCACCGGGTCGACGTTGGCGTCCGGGAAGGGGGCCAGCCCCTCGCTGGTGAGGTTCGCGTCCCCGGTGGTCAGGAACGGCACCGCGCTGGTCTGGCTGCGGCCGTACCGGTCGGTGTACCTCAGGATCGGGGCGTACCCGTGGCCGAGCAGGTAGACGTTGGCCGAGCCGAGCCGCAGCGGCGAGTTGACCGAGAAGGCCGCCTGCCGGGTGGGTCCGGTCAGCTCGTCCACGGTCACCGTCGCCCGGTAGCTCTCCGGCTGCCCGGACGGGAGGAACCGGGCGTCGAAGTCGTCCAGGGTCAGGCAGAAGCGCGGCAGGGCGCCGCTGTCCACCCGAGGGCCGAGCGACGCCTCGCTGTACTGCTGCCGGGTGTTGCAGAAGGAGTTCTCCTCGCCGGCCACCAGCAGCCGGTTGCCGTGCCAGCCGTACCAGGAGCCGAGCGCCACCCCGAGCAGGACGGCGACCAGCGAGGTGTGGAAGAGCAGGTTGCCGGTCTCCTTGAGGTACCCCTTCTCGGCGGAGACCTCGTTGCCGCGTACCTCGACCCGCCAGCGGCGACGGCGCAGCACCGCGGCGATAGCCGCCGGGTCGGCGGCGGCGGGGGCCTCCAGCACCGCGTGCTGGGGCAGTCGCTCCAACCGCTTCGGAGCCGCCGGTGGACGGGACCGCAGGGCCCGCACGTGGTCCCGCATCCGGGGCAGGATGCAGCCGACCAGCGAGGTGAACAGCAGCAGGTAGATCGCGGAGAACCAGACCGAGCCGAAGACCTCGAACCCACCGATACGGTCCAGTTGCGGGGCCAGTTCCGGATGGTCGCGGAAGTACCGGTCGACCTGTTCCGGGTTGACCCCGCGCTGGGGCAGCACCGAGCCGGGGATCGCGGCGACGGCGAGCAGGAAGAGCAGCACCAGGGCGGTACGCATGCTGGTGAGCTGCCGCCAGGAGTTGCGCAGCAGGGCCAGCATCGGGTGGGGCCGACGCCGGGGCGCCGCGGCGGGCGCGGCCGGCCGGTCGTCCACGGTCGTCATCAGATGCTCACCTCACCCACACCCACGGTGGTCTGCAACCAGATCACGACGTTCTGCCAACCACCGGTGATCAGCGCGAGACCGATCAGGACCAGCAGGACGCCGCCGAGCCGGGTGACCCAGCGGCTGTTGCGCCGGACCGCCCGGAAGACCCCGAGCAGGCGCTGGAAGCCCAGCCCGAAGGCGACGAACGGTACCCCCAGCCCGAGGCAGTACGCCACGGCCAGCACCACCGCGCGGTCGGTCTGCCCGCCGGTGGCCGCCATGCCGAGCACCGCGCCGAGGGTCGGGCCGGTGCACGGCATCCAACTCAACGCGAAGACCGCGCCGAGCACCGGGGCGCCGAGCAGCCCGGCCGCCGGGAGCCGGTGTATCCGGAACTCCCGCTGCAGGCCGGGCACCACCCCGAGGTGGGCGAGGCCGAGCACGACGACCAGCGCGCCGACGGCGACCTGGAAGGCACGCTCGTAGTCGAAGAAGATCCGGCCGAAGCCGGCGAAGAGGATCGCGGTGGCGGTGAAGACGAAGGTGAACCCGGCGATGAACAGCAGCGTCCCGGCGAGCACCCGCCCCTTGACCGCGACCGCCGGGCGGGCCTCGGCCCGGGTCGCCACGGCCACCCCGCCACCGGCCAGGTCTGTGTCGCCCGCCCGGCCGGCCGAGCCCGTGTCGACCGCCCCAGCAGCCGGGCCGAGCGGTCCGGCGGCAGAAGGCGGCCCGGCGGGGTGGGCCCGGCCCTCCAGGTCCGCGCCGGCCAGCCCGGTCACGTACGACAGGTAGCCCGGCATCAGCGGCAGCACGCACGGGGACAGGAAGCTGACCAGCCCGGCGAGCGCCGCCGCGCCGACGGCCAGCAGCAGCGGGCCGGACTGGGCCAGTTCACGGAAGGTGTCGCCCATCAGCGCGAACCGGACGCCGGCTGCTCGGCCGCGATCCGCTCGACGATCGGCTGGAGGCCGTCCTGCTTGACGGCGGCCCGGATCACCGTGGCGATCCGGCCCTCCCGGTCCAACACGACGGTGGCCGGGATGGTGTTCGGCGGGATGTCCAGGGCGAGCGCCAGCCTGCTCGCCGGGTCGAAGAGGCTCGGGTAGGTGACCCGGCCCTCCTCGAAGGCGATCGCCTTGTCCTTGCTGTCCTGCACGTTGACGCCGAGGAAGCTCACCCCGGCGGCCTTGGTGGCCTGGTGGGTAGCCTCCAGGTCGTCGGCCTCGGCCCGGCAGGGCGCGCACCACGAGCCCCAGAAGTTCAGCACCACCACCTGGCCGCGCGCCTGGGCGACGTCGTACCGGCCGCCGGTGAGCAGGTCACCGACGATCTTCGGGGCGGCGGAGCGCTGGTCGGGGGCGCACGCGATGATCCCCTTGTTGTTGGCGCAGCGGCTCTCTCCGCTGTCGTCGGAGGAGCAGGCGGCCAGCGCCGTGGCGGCGGTGACGGCGGTGAGCGTTGCGGCGAGCGTCCTCCGGGTGAGCATCAGGCCCCCTTGGCCGTCCTGGCTGTCGGCGAGATGGCGATCAGGTGGGCGGCCGGCTCGCTGTAGCCGATGCCGGCGACCTTCGCGCCGTCGAAGTGGAACGAGGTGAGGCTGGCCAGCCCGCACTGGCGGCGGCGCGGGTCGTGCCAGAGCCGCTTGCGCTCGACGTACCGACGCAGCGTCCAGATAGGCAGCTGGTGCGAGACGAGGACGGCCTCCCGACCCTCGGCGGCGACCCGGGCGGCGTGCAGGGCGGCGAACATCCGCTCCGCGATGACCCGGTACGCCTCACCCCAGCTCGGTGTGACCGGATCGCGCAGCACCCACCAGTTGCGCGGGTCGCGGAAAGAGCCGTCACCCGGCGAGACCTTCTTGCCCTCGAACCAGTTGGCGCTCTCGATCAGCCGCTCGTCCACCCCGACCGGCAGCCCGAACTGGGCGGCGATCGGCTCGGCGGTCTGCTGGGCGCGTTCCAGCGGGCTGGCCACCACGTGCACGACCTCCCGCTCGGCGAGGGCCTGCGCGGCGGCCTTGGCCATCTGCACGCCGAGTTCCGAGAGGCGGAAACCCGCCAACCGGCCGTACAGGATGCCCTCCGGGTTGTACACCTCGCCGTGCCGGAGCACGTGCACCACGGTCCTGCTCACCGGTGCGCCCCCTTCGCTCGCGACTGCGGGGCTCGCAGACCCGGCTCACTCCTCGCGCTCACCGGTGCGCCCCCTTCGCTCGCGACTGCGGGGCTCGCAGACCCGGCTCACTCCTCGCGCTCACCGCTCACCCCCCGATGCCCGCCGCGGCTGCCGCGTGCGCCGCCGCCGGCAGCGCGGCGGCGATCTGCTCACACGCGGCGTCGTCGATCGCCGCCGACACGAACCACGACTCGAACGCGCTCGGCGGCAGGTAGACGCCGGCGGCGAGCATCGCGTGGAAAAACGCCTTGAACGCGGGCACCTGCTGGGTGCGGGCGCTGTCGTAGTCGGCCACGTCGGCGTCGGTGAAGAAGATCGAGAACATGTTGCCCGCGTACGACAGCCGGTGCGGTACCCCGGCGGCGGCCAGCGCGTCGGCCGCGAGCTTGCCGACGACGGCGGCCGTCTCGTCGAGCCTGCGGTAGAGCGCGTCGTCGGCGAGCCGCAGGGTGGCCAGGCCGGCGGCGCAGGCGAGCGGGTTACCGGAGAGGGTGCCGGCCTGGTAGACCGGGCCGGCCGGGGCGAGTCGGCCCATGATCTCCGCGCGCCCACCGAACGCCGCGGCGGGCAGGCCGCCGCCCATGACCTTCCCGTACGTCCACAGGTCGGCGTCCGACGGGTCCAGCCCGTGCCAGCCGGCGCGGGAGACCCGGAACCCGGTCATCACCTCGTCGACGATGAGCAGTGCGCCGTGCGCGTGCGCGATGCCGGCGAGCCGCTGGTTGAAGCCGTCGCGCGGGGCGACGACACCCATGTTGCCTGCGGCGGCCTCGGTGATGACCGCGGCGATGTGCGCACCCTCGGCGGCGAAGACCTGCTCCACCGCGGCGATGTCGTTGTACGGCAGCACGATGGTGTCGCCGGCCGCCGCGCCGGTGACGCCGGGCGAATCGGGCAGGCCGAGGGTGGCCACGCCCGAGCCGGCGGCGGCGAGCAGGCCGTCGGAGTGCCCGTGGTAGCAGCCGGAGAACTTGACGATCTTGGAGCGGCCGGTGAAGCCTCGGGCCAGCCGGATCGCCGACATCGTCGCCTCGGTGCCCGAGTTGACCAGGCGGACCTGCTCGACCGGGGTACGCGCGACGATCTCGGCGGCCAACTCGACCTCGCCCGGCGTCGGGGCGCCGAAGCTGGTGCCGAGCGCGGCGGCGGCCTGCACCGCCTCGACCACCACCGGGTGCGCGTGGCCGAGGATCAGCGGCCCCCAGGAGCAGACCAGGTCGACGTAGCGCCGGCCGTCGGCGTCGTACAGCCAGGGGCCCTGACCACGGACCATGAAGCGCGGCGTGCCGCCTACGGCGCGGAAGGCGCGCACGGGGGAGTTGACCCCGCCGGGCACGATGGCCGTGGCGCGGTCGAACAGGGCCTCGGAGGCCGGCGCGTCGGCCGGGTAGCGGCCGGATCCGGCGGAAAAGGTATCGGTCACGATGCGGCCATTGTTACAGCGCGACACCGGGAATCGGCAGCCACCCCTGCTGCGGGTTACCAGACTCACCCCCTGGTGCGCCCTGGCCGGGTGGCACCGCGCCCATGGGGCCGGGGCGTCGAGATCGCGATAGGCTGGCCGGGTGGATCGTGCCGAACTGTCCATCACGGTACACCGGACGGGCGATGAAGCCGTGCTTCGCCTCGCCGGTGAGATCGACATGCTCACCGCCGGTCAGCTGTCGGCCGTCGTGAACGAGGTGCTGACCGATCCCCCGCCGCGCATCGTGCTGGACATGGGCGGGGTCACCTTCTGCGACTCCCAGGGCCTGGGCACTCTCGTCGTGCTCAGCCGCAAGGCCAGCCACGCGCAGACCCTGCTGGTGCTCAGCAACGTCGGCGACTTCCTGCTACGCGTCCTGGACATCACCGGGCTCCGCTCCGCCCTGATGATCCGTAACGAAACCGCCCCCTAGCCCCGCCC
>NZ_SMKN01000183.1 GCF_004348675.1 Micromonospora sp. KC606
ATGCTCACCCACCTGCCGCCCGGCTGCGCCTTCGCCCCGCGCTGCGAGCGCGCCAGCGACATCTGCCGGATCCCACCGCCCCCGACGCCGTCCGGTCCCGGCCGGGCCGCCTGCCACCACCCGCTGGGAGCATCGGCATGACCAGTGCCCTCGTCGCCCACCAGGTCACCGTCCGCTACGATCGGCAGCGCGTCCTCGACCGGGTCGACCTGCGGATCGCTCCCGGGGAGACCGTCGGGCTGCGCGGGCCGTCGGGCAGCGGCAAGTCCACCCTCGCCCGGGTCCTCGCCCTGCTGCACGCCCCGGACGGCGGCCACGTCACTCTCGACGGCGAGCGGCTCACCGGCGTCCGCCACCGGATCCCGGCCGCCGTCCGCACCCGGGTGGCGATCCTCTTCCAGAGCCCTCGCGCGGCCACCGACCCGCGGCTGAGCCTGGCCGACGTCATCGCCGAGCCGCTGCGCGCGACGGGCACCCCGCGCGAGCGGGCCAGGGCCAGGGCGGGCGAACTGGCCGACCTCGTCGGCCTCACGCCGGACCTGCTGGACCGCCGTCCGCACGCGGTCAGCGACGGGCAGCTGCAACGGGCCTGTCTCGCCCGCGCCCTCGTCCACCGACCCGCCTACCTGCTCTGCGACGAGGCCACCGCCATGCTCGACGCCTCCACCCAGGCCCACCTCGCCGCCGTCGTCACCGACTACCAGCGCCAGCACGGGGCCGGGGTGCTGCTGGTCACCCACGACGCGGCCCTGATGGCCCGCTGGGCCACCCGGGTGGTCGAGCTGCCCGGCGCCGGGCAGCCCCCGCAGCGGCGGCCCACCAGCTGAGTACGGTGGCGGCCGGGTCGGTTCCTGGCGATCCCCCGGGGGCGCCCGCTACCGCCGCGGCGGTGGGGCCGTGCTGTCGCGCAGCACCAGCCGCGTCGGCACCAGCGTGGTGCCGGTCTCGGTCGAGCCGGTGCGGACCTGGCGCAGCGCCGCCTCGACGCAGCGGCGGCCGACCTCGGCGAAGTCCTGGTGGACGGTGGTCAGCGGTGGGATGAACGAGCCCGCCTCGGCGATGTCGTCGAAGCCCACCACGCTCACGTCGCGGGGCACCACCCGGCCTCGCTGGTAAAACGCGCGGAGCACGCCGAGGGCCATCTGGTCGTTGGCGACGAAGACGGCGGTGCAGTCCGGCTCCTCGGCCAGCTCCAGCCCGGCCCGGTAGCCGGCGTCGGCGGACCAGTCACCCCGGCGCAACGGCGGCACCGGTCGTCCGGCCTCCCGCAGCACCCCGCGCCAGGCCAGCGCGCGGCGCTCGGCGGCGAAGGACTCCGGCGGCCCGGCCACGTGCCACACCGTCCGGTGCCCGAGGTCGAGCAGGTGGTGGACGGCCTGGCGGGCACCGTGCGCCTGGTCGGTGTCGACGACGCAGTGGCGCTCGCCGGCGTCGGAGTCGACGATGACGACGTGGACGTCCGGCGGCAGGACCACCGTCGCGGTGTCCAGCAGGTGGACCTCCATGATGACGATGACGGCGTCGACGGCGAGCTCGCCGAGTCGGGTGAAGGCGCCGTCGACCCGGTCCTGGGTGGGGGTCGTGACGGGGATGAGGGTGATGACGTAGCCCGCGTCGGCGGCGTACGTCGCGATCGCTTCCAGGGTGCGGCTGTTGCCCGTGGTGGCCAGGGTGAACAGCACGACACCGATGGTGCGGAACTCGCCGTACTTCAGGGCCCGCGCGGCGCCGTTGGGACGGTAGCCGAGTTGCCGCATCGCGGTGAGCACCTGTTCGCGGGTGGCGGGGACGACGCCCGGGTGGCCGGTCGAGACGCGCGAGACGGTCTGTGACGAGACGCCGGCCAGGCGGGCCACGTCGGCCATCGAGACGCGGCGACGACGCGGCGGCGAAAGCGGCCCGGTCCAGGGTGGACCGGACGACGTCTCCGGTGGCCGGGTCGTGCTCATCCCCGTGGCCTCCTGCCCGGTCGAGGCTGGTTCGACCCGGGATCGACGTGGCGGTGACGTCTTGACGGGCCGGTGGTCGGCTGACACTATCCCGGCACCGATGTTTACGTAAACATTTCCGGTCGGTGTCCGCTGAGATCACCCTGGCACCTCCTCCCGCCGGTCGTGATGTTCGCGCGAACATCTGGCCGCCCGGCCGTCGGCCACCGGCGCTCCGAACAACGAAGGAGACCCGCCCACCGTGAAGGGACACCCATCGGTCCGACGGCTCGCCGCCGCCGTCACCACCGCCATCGTCACCGCCGGCGCCCTCACCGCCGGCGCCGTCACCACCCCCGCCGTCGGCGCCGCCCAGACCACCGCCGGGCAGACCCCGACGATCACCGTCCGGCCCGACCCGTCGTACCAGGGGCAGGAGTTCGAAGGCTGGGGCACCAGCCTGATCTGGTTCGCCAACGCCACCGGCGACTACCCCGACGAGATCCGGAACAAGCTGGCCGACCTGGTCTTCGGCCCGCAGGGTCTCAACCTCAACATCGCCCGCTACAACATCGGCGGCGGCAACGCCCCGGACGTCCCCGACTACCTGCGCCGTGGCGGGGCCGTGCCAGGCTGGTGGAAGGCACCCGCCGGCACCACCCGTACCAACAAGGACTGGTGGAACCCGGAGAACCCCGACCACTGGAACTGGGACGCCGACCAGACGCAGCGTTGGTGGATCGACAAGATCAAGAACGACATCACGCACTGGGAGACCTTCAGCAACTCCCCGCCGTGGTTCCAGACCGTCAGTGGGTACGTCTCCGGCGGATTCGACTCCAGCAGGGACCAGATCAGGGCCGACAAGGTCGACGACTTCGCCACCTACCTGGTCCGGGTCAACGAACACCTGGAGCAGGCGCACGGCATCACGGTCGACAGCATCGACCCGCTCAACGAGCCGAACACCAACTACTGGGGCACCCGCCTCGGGGCCGACGGCAACCCGGTCGGTGGCCGGCAGGAAGGCGCGCACGCCGGCCCCGCCCTGCAACAGCAGGTGATCCGCGCGCTCGCGGACAAACTGCGTGCCGCCGGCAGCGACACCGTCATCTCCGCCATGGACGAGACCAACCCCGGCACGTTCCTCACCAACTGGAACGCTTACGGCGACGACGTGCGCGGCCAGGTCGCCCAGCTCAACGTGCACACCTACGGCACCGGCCAGCGTACCGCCGTAAGGGACATCGCCAAGGGCGAGAACAAGCCGTTGTGGATGAGCGAGGTGGAGGGCTCCTGGGGCAACGGGCACAGCCTCACCAACATGGCGCCGGGCCTCGGCATGGCCCAGCACATCATCGACGACCTGCGGGAACTGGAGCCGTCGGCCTGGGTGTTCTGGCAGCCGGTCGAGGACTACGACAACATGAAGCCCGGCGGTGAGTTCCCGCAGGGGTCCAACTGGGGCAGCATCCAACTGCCGTTCGACTGCACGGCCACGGACACCCTGGAGACCTGCCCGATCTACACCAACACCAAGTTCCACACGGTCCGCAACTTCACCCACCACATCCGCCCCGGGGACCGGCTGATCGGCGTCGACAACAACGCCAGCATCGCCGCCGTCTCCGGCGGCAAGCGGGCCACCGTCGTGCACGTCAATTCCGGCACCCAGGCCCGGACCGTCCACCTCGACCTGTCGGCCTTCGCCGCCGTCGCGCCCGACGCCACCGTCACCCCGGTCGTCACCAACGCCGACGGCGCGTTGCGCACCGGTGCCCCGGTCGCCGTCCGTGACCGCGCCGCGCGGCTGGAGGTGCCCGCCCAGTCCGTGACGACGTTCCTCGTCTCCGGCGTGTCCGGCGTCGCGAAGGACGCCGCGCTGATCCAGGACGGCCACGTCTACCGTCTCCGTGGCGTGCAGAGCGGCCGGTCCCTCGCCCCGTCCGGCAGTACCTCCGGCGCGGTGATCCGCAGTGACGACCCCCGCAGCGCCGACCAGCTGTGGCGCCTCACCAAGCTCACCCGGGGGCAGGGCAACCGGGAGCGCTACGCCCTCGCCACCGGCCGGGGCGACCGGCAGGTCGCCGTCGTCGACGGGGCGGTCGCCCTCGTTCCCGTCGTGGCCGAACCGGCGCCGGCGGCCCAGTGGATCCTCTCCACCACCGGGGACGGGACGTACACCCTGGTCAACGTCGCGACCCGGCGGCTGTTGGAGGTCGGCGGCCAGGCCACCCAGGACGGCGCGGCCGTGTCCACCTGGCTGGCCAATTCCGGCGTCAACCAGCGCTGGCGGATCGTCGACGAGACCGTCCTCGGGATCGAACCCACCCGGGCGTTCACCGTGCCGGGCACCGTGCCGACGCTGCCGGCAACCGTCGTCCCGGTCCACCGGGACGGCCCTCGTGGGACGCTTTCGGTCAGGTGGCGGCTCCCCGCCGCGTGGACCTGGAAGAAGCCGGGCACGGTCACCGTCCGGGGCCAGGCCACCGACGCGCTCGGCCGCACCCACGCCGCCCTGGCCACCGTCGTCGTCGACACCCTCGTCAGCACCGAACCGGCCCGGGCCAAGACCATCCCCGGCGGCCAACCCGCGCTGCCTGCGACGGTGACCGCGGTGGCCCAGGGCGGCGAGCGCGTCGACCGACCGGTGACCTGGCAGGCCCCGCCGGCGGGGGCGTACGACAAGGTCGGCGTCGTCACCGTCGCGGGGCAGGCCGACGCCGGTGACGGTCGTACCCTGCCGGCCACCGCCCGGGTCCAGGTCACCGTACCGATCGAGCGGAAGACCCCGACCGGTACGGTCACCGCCACCTTCACCGAGCCGGGCTACTCCACGGCCGGCCTGACCAACGGCAACCTCACCGACAAGGCTTGGTCGAACTGGAAGTCGGAGAACAAGAACACCAGTGACACGCTCACCGTCACCCTGCCCGAGCGGAAGACCCTCACCCGGGTCGTGACCCACTTCTACCGGGACGGCGGCGACAGCTACCCCGACACCCTGCGGGTGCAGGTCCGCGACCCGCAGGGCAACTGGGTCGACGCCGGGAATCCGGTCACCGTTCCGACCGGTACCCCGACCGGCCCCGTGGTCGAGGCCCCGGTGCCGCCCACTGTCACCGACGCCTACCGGATCGTGCTCACCGCGCACCCGAACCGGCACATGACCATCAGCGAGATCGAGACCTACGCGCACGGGCCCGGCACCTCGTCGGACGCCGGCGTCACCGCGATCCTGCTCGACGGCGAACCGGCCGCCGGTTTCAGCCCCGACCGCAGCACCGTCTACGTGGTGGCCAAGGGGGCGCTGCCGTCGGTCAGCGCGGTGACCGTCGACCCGTACGCCCAGGTGGTGGTGCGCCAGGCCGACCTCCGCAACCGGATGGCGACCGTGACGGTCACCAGTGAGGACGGATCCCGCTCGCGCACCTGGTCGGTGCAGTTCCGGCGGTGACCCGGCCCGCCGCGCCCACCGGCGCGGCGGGCCGGCGGGTCCGGTGGTGACCAGCGCACCACCGGACCCGCCACCGGCCCCCAGCCAGCGCCACCCCGCACCGCCCGGATCCGCACGGTGGTGACAGCACCCGGTTTGGGCGACGGGAGTGCGGGAAGACACCGGCGCCGGGCGGCGGACGACCCGTCGGTCGGCACCCGGCAGGGCACGCACCGAGGAGGAGCGACATGGCCGACGCGCGACGGAGCACGACTGCGGCCGCCAGCAGGCCGACCGGCGCCCGCAAGGCCACCGGGGCGCGCAAGGCCCCGATGAACCGTGCGGCGGCGGCGAAGAAGACCGCGACCGCCACGAAGCGGGCCACCGGGGCGAGCGCGGCCAGATCACCGGGGGAGAAGCCCACCACGACGACAGCGCGCGTGGCGCGGAAGAAGGACATCGCCGCGACGGCGACCCCCGCGCGGACCAGGAAGGCACCCGCGACCCGGGCTCCCGAGAAGAAGACGCCTGCGAAGAAGGCCACGCCGGCCCGCGCGCGGACCACCGCCAGCCGCACGCCGGCGAAGAAGGCCACCACCATGGAGTCCTTCGGCACCCGACGGACCGCCCGGCGGAGCAGCCGCTGACCGGCCAGCAACCGCAGGGCGCGGCGGCACGGGTGGCGTCGGCGCGACTGGAGAATGTGTCGAAATGGATTCTGGCCTGACCGGAGCCGGATCGGCGCCCGGCCGGATCATGAGGTCGGCGCGCCGCCGTGGTGCTTGACGACCATCCCGAGCAACGCGACCAGGGTCTGCCGTTCGGTGGCCGACAGCGGGGCGAGCAGCTCGTCCTGCACCTTGTCGAGCGTGCGGTCCAGCCGGCGGAGCTGCTGCGTGCCCGCCCTGGTGATCGTGACGGTGTTGCGCCGACGGTCCGCCGGGTCGGCGGCGCGCTCGACGAAGCCCTGTCCCTCTAGCTCGGTCACGGCCACGACGACATCGCTGCGGTCCATGCGGCAGCGCCGCCCCAGCTCCGCCTGGCTTGCGGGACCGAACTCCTGCAATGCCGCGAGCACACGGTAGTGGTAACCCCGCGCACCGGCGGCGATGAACTCCTCGCCGACGAGCCGCCGTGCGTGCACAGCGGTCTGGGCGACCAACCAGCTCGCCTTTGTAGCGAGACGACTCGGTGTTGATTCCACGGGTGACCATGCTAACAGAACGTTGGCGTCACCAACGGTTCTGCCATATCGTTGGTGTCGCCAACGATATGGAGGACCGATATGTCGCACCTGACCGACCGCGTCGAGATCGCCGAACTGGTAGCCAGGCTCGCGCGGGCACTGGACGAGCGGCGCTTCGACGACCTGCGGACCGTGTACGCCGCGGATGCCGAAACCAGCAGCCCGCGCGGCGCCCACGCCGGCATCGACGAGATCGTCGACGTCGTGCGGCGAACCAGTCCGGAGGAGGAGTCGACGCAGCACTTCAACACCGACGTGGTGGTCGATCTCGACGGCGACCGCGCCGAGGTCAACACCCATCAGCTCGTGTACTTCTTCCGCCGGGGCGAGGCGCCGCACCGGACGGCCGGCGTCCAGGCTCGATACGTCGCGGTGCGTACGCCGGCCGGCTGGCGCTTTGCGCGGGCTCAGATCTGCCCGCGCTGGCAACACGTCCTGTAGTCGCTGCGGCCTCAGGGCCATTCGTTGGTCGCGGCGATCTGGCACGGCGGCCCACGCGTGTACCGATCAGTGACGCGCCCCTTTTCAGGCTCCAGGCGCAGCTGGTTCCGCACGCGTCGTTGCCTGCGTGGCCACCTCGGTGCGGCGGCGGGTGAGGTGCTCCCGCTCCACCTCGCTGCGGGTGAGCGCGAGCGCCGCCGCGTACGCGGCCAGTGCCTCCGCGCGCCGCCCGCCGCGGGCCAGCAGTTCGGCGCGGACCACGTGGAACGGCTGGTACGCCTGCAGGTCCAGCCCGTCCAGCAGGTCCAGCGCGGCCGGTGGACCGTGCAGTTCCGCCACCGCCACCGCCCGGTTGAGGGCGACCACCGGGGTGGGCTGCCACACCAGCAGTTGGTCGTAGAGCGCGAGGATCTGCGCCCAGTCGGTCTCCCCGGCGGTGGCCGCGTCGCTGTGCACCGCGTTGATCGCCGCCTGGATCTGGTACGGCCCCGGAGCACCCCGACGCAGGCAGGCCCGCACCAGTGCCCGCCCCTCGTCGAGCAGGGCCCGGTCCCAGCGGCCGCGGTCCTGGTCCGGCAGGAGCACCAGGGTGCCGTCGGCCGTGGTGCGGGCCGGCTGCCGGGCCTGGAGCAGGAGCAGCAGCGCGAGTAGGCCCTTCGCCTCCGGCTCGTCGGGCATCAGGTCGACCAGCAACCGGGCCAGGCGGATCGCCTCCCCGCACAGCCCGGCATCGACGAGCTGCTCCCCTTCGGCGATCCACCCGGCGTTGAACACCAGGTAGATCACCGCCATCACCGGCCGGAGCCGGTCGGGCAACTCGGCCGCCTCCGGCACCCGGTACGGGATGCGGGCGTCGCGAATCTTGCGCTTGGCCCGGACCAGCCGTTGCGCCAGGGTCGCCTCGGGCACCAGGAATGCGCGGGCGATGGTCGGCGTGTCCAGGCCACCCAGCAGGCGCAGGGTGAGCGCCACCTGCGTGGGCTGGGCGAGCGCCGGGTGACAACAGGTGAACATCAGGCGGAGCCGGTCGTCGGGCACGGCGCTGTCCTCCTCCGGCTGCGTGACGAGCCGTTCCTCCAGGCGCGCGGCGCGCGCCTGCCGGTCGGTGCGCAGCGTGTCGCGGCGGAGCCGGTCGATGGCCCGGCGTCTTGCGGTGGTGACGATCCAGCCACCCGGGTTCGGGGGCGGACCGTCGCGGGGCCACCGGTCGACGGCCACCAGGAAGGCGTCCTGGACCGCCTCCTCGGCGAGGTCGATGTCGCCGAGGAGGCGGACCAGCGTGGCCAGCACCCGTCCGTGCTCCTCGCGGAACACGGACGCGATGATGGCGCGCGGGTCGGTCACTCCGCCTGGAACGGTCGGACCTCGACCGGGTTGAGGCACGCCTCGCTCGCCTGCCGGGCCCAGTCCAGCGCCTCGTCCAGGTCGGCGGCCCGCAGGACCCAGAAGCCGCCGAGGTGTTCCCGGCTCTCGGCGAACGGGCCGTCGGTGGTCATCACCTCGCCGTCCTTCACCGACACCACGGTGGCCGTCTCCGGCGGGCACAGCCCACCGGCGAACACCCAGGCGCCCCTCTCCCGCAGCCTCGCGTTGAACGCGTCGACCTGGGCGTAGGCCCGCTGCATCTCCTCCGCCGGCGGCGCCGGCTGGTCGTAGTCGTGCCGCACGGAGAGCAGGTACTCGGTGGTCGCCATCATGATCCCTCCACGGATCCGAACACCGGCGCGCCGGTGTGGTCGTAGGTCTGCATCGTCACGCCGGTGCCCGACGTACGGCTGTCGGTCAGCCGCAGCCCGGCGGGCGGCACGCCGTCGGCGAAGAGTCGCCGGCCGCGCCCCAGCACCACCGGAAAGATCAACAGATGGTACGTGTCAATCAAGCTCTCCCGCATCAGCGACGCGGCGAGGGCGCCGCTGCCGTGAACCTGTAGTTCGCGCCCGGGCCGGCTCTTGAGCTCGCCGACCGCCCTGACCAGGTCACCGTCCAACCTGCTCGCCCCCGACCAGGTCAGCTCGTCCGGTCGGCTGGTGGCCACGTGCTTCGGCAGTCGGTTGAGCGCCTCGCCGACCTGGCCCCCCTCCGCCGGGTCGACCCGCGGCCACCAGCCGGCGAACACGTCGTACGTGCGGCGGCCGAGCAGGAACGCGTCGGCGCGCCCGAAGATCTCGTCCATCCATCGGCCGACCGTCTCGTCGAAGTGCGGTGGCAGCCAGCCGCCCAGGTCGAAACCTTCGCTGCGGTCCTCGTCCGGGGCGCCCGGCGCCTGCATGACGCCGTCCAGGGTCAGGAATGTGGTGAGCGTGAGTCGCATCGGTGTCTGCCTCCTCGGTGGCCGGCCTCGCGCCGGCCCTCACCGTGTCCACGGTGGGACCGACGGCCGAATCGACATCTCCACGGCCCCATCGATGTGATCCGGGTCACATCAGCTGCCGTAGGTGAGGGGGCGGTCGGGGTCAGGCGACCCGGGGCGCCGGCGTGACCGGTGGCGCCACCCGGCGGGCCGTACCCGAGATGTCGCCGGTCTGGACGACCTCCGTCGCCTCCGGTGTCACCTCGCCTCCGGCGGCGGCACCGCCGGCCGGCGGCACCGCGGCGGCCTCGATCGCCTCCAGCAGTGCCCGCAGCCGACCGGCCTCCTCGGCGGCCAGGCGGAACGAGCCCCGGCAGACGGCTCCGCGCCACAGCGACAGCACCACGACCGCCCGCTCCGGGTGGTAGCTGACCCGCATCGTCCGATCGTCGCCCCGCAGGTCGGTGAACAGGTCGCCGAAGCTGGGCATCGGCAGCAGCTCTCCCATCCACCAAGGATGCCCGAGGGCTGGTGCCGGAAAAAGGTCGTGTCAGTCGGGTGGGCGGACCTCACCCGCTCGTGGCCGCGGCCGAGCAACACGGCCCAGCCACCTCGACCGTGATCGGCAGGTCGACCCGTTCCAGGGTCTGCGCCCGCAGCCGTACCGCGATCTCCAGCGGCGGGCCGACCGGCCGGCCTTTCAAGCCCACGTCGAGGAAGACGGCGGGCAGAACGCCCACACCTCGGACGGCTACTGAGCCCGGTCAGCCGGAGCCGCCGACGAGGATCTCGGTCGGCAGGAACTGCCCGGGCTCTTTGGTCGGCCCCTCCTCGATCTCGCGCAGGCAACGCTCCACCAGCACCGCGGCCGCCTGCTCGAACGGCAGCCGCACGGTGGTCAGCGGCGGATCGGTGAGCCACTGCAACGGACCGCCGTCGAAGCCGGTGACCGCGACATCCCGCCCGACCTCGAGGCCGGCCGCCCGTACCGAACGGATCGCCTCCACCGCCAGCGCGTCCCCCGCGGTCACCACGGCCGTGGGGCGCCGTCGCGCCCGCAGCAGCCGCCACACCGCCGCCTCGGCCTGCCCGGCGTCCGCCCGTACCAGCCAGGACGGGGGCACCGCCAGCCCGTGCCGCTTCATCCGGGCACGGAAACCCTCCAGGCGCTCGGTGAACCAGTAGCCGCTCCGGCTCGGCCCGACGTACGCGATGCGCTCGTGCCCCTTCGCCACCAGGTGGTCGACCATCGCCCCGATGCCGGCGGCGTTGTCGACGTCGACCCAGGACTGCGGCAGGCTGGTCTCGGTACGCCCGAACGACGCGAACGGCATCCCGGCCCCGGCCAGATAGCGCACCCGCGGATCGTCGATGCTCGAGTCGGTGATCACGAAACCGTCGACGCTGTGCCCGGCGACCAGCTCGGCGAGGCGCTCGACCACGTCGTCGCCGGCGGTGAAGACCAGCAGGTGGTAGCCCCGCCGCTCCGCCTCGCGCAGCAACGGCTGCAGGAACGACACGGCGAACACGTTGTGGAAGTCCAGCTGCTCCCCGGAGATGTGGAAGCCGAGCTGGTGGGTGCGCCGGGTCCGCAGGTTCCGGGCCTGCCGGTTCGGTTGGAAGCCGAGGTCACGTACCGCGCTCAGGACTCGTTGCCGGGTCTCCTCGGGGATGCCGCTGCCGGGGCGCTCGTTGATGACGAACGAGACCGTGGTCTGCGACACGCCGGCGAGCCGGGCGACATCGGCCATTGTGGCCCGCTTCCGTGGCCGGGCATTCGGTCGGTTGGCCGCACTCACCTGCGGAGTGTGGTCACGGCGGACCGCGCCGTCCGGCTGGGGGGCGTCGGCTGCGCCCGGCCCGCCGTACCGGTCCGCGCCCGGTGCCCCGTACCCGTCCGAACCTGCCACCGCATCGTGTTCTCCCATCGTCCGAACAGCCTATGCCGTCCACCGGGCGCGGACCGGTACGGCGG
>NZ_SMKN01000184.1 GCF_004348675.1 Micromonospora sp. KC606
CGCCGAAGCAGCGCCGGGACAACCGGCCAGAGCCGGTCGCGCCGTCGTCGGGCCGGCAGGCCCCCAGTGGACCGGCCCGCCGGCGCCGGCGCTGGCCCTGGGTACTGCTGCTCAGCCTGGTCTGCTGCTGCGGCTGCCCGGCCTGGTTCGGCAAGCCGGCGTGGGATCAGTACCCGGCCGACGCGGCGCTGCCCCCGCTGGTGGCCGACCTGACGCTACGCACCGACGACCGCAGCAAGGCCACCGCCGACCAGTTGGCGACCGACGTACGCGCGGCGAACCTGATTGCCGAGGACGTCTTCGCCGGTGTCTACGGCACCGGCGACGGCAAGCTGGTCACGGTCTTCGGCACCACCGGCTTCCGGTTGAGCCCGGAGTCGGACGCCGACGACGAGATGACCCGGCTGACCGACACGTACCGGCTGGACCCCCCGCAGCCGGTGGAGACCGGGGTCCGGGGCCGACACGCCCGGTGCGCCACGGGTCGCACGGACGACGGTGGCGTGGTGGTCTGCACCTCGGTCGACCACGGCAGCATCACCACGGCGGTCTTCACCCGGCTCTCGGTCGACGACAGCGCCCGCCTGCTGGAAACCCTGCGCGCTCAGATCGTCACCACCGCGTAGCGCTGAGCGAGGCCGTATCCGGGCGTCCCGGCCACCCACCCGGGGGTCGACCACGACGGGCGGAAACAGCCCTCGTGGTCGGCGCACGGGTACGGGGGCGGCGCGTGGCCGAAGGCGGGTCAGGCAGGGGTGGACTCGCCACGCCTGGGGGCGTAGCGGGGAACGTACTTTTGGCCCGTGAGCTTCTGGATCTCGGCCATCAGCTCGTCGGTCATCGTCCGCAGCGAGGTGCGGTCGTCCGGACGGCCGGTGAAGTCCAGCGGCTTGCCGAACCGTATGGTGATCTTCGCCTTGCCGGGCCGGGGCACCCGGGCCCCGATCGGCTGAACCTTGTCGGTGCCGGTCACGCCAACCGGGATGATCGGCACGCCGGCCGCCACGGCGAGCCGAACCGCCCCGGTGCGCCCCCGGTAGAGCCGCCCGTCCGGCGAGCGTGTCCCTTCCGGATAGACCGCCACCAGATCGCCGGACCGCAACGCGGGAATGGCGGCGTCGAACGCGGACAGCGCCGCCCGCCCACCGCCCCGCTCGACCGGGATCGCGCCCAGGCCGGTGAGAAGGAACTTGGAGAACGCACCCTTCGCCCCGGAGCCGTTGAAGTACTCCGACTTGGCCCAGAAGGCCAGGTGACGGGGGACCACGGTGCCGAGGAACAGCTCGTCGGCCACGGAGAGGTGATTGCCGGCGAAGATCGCCCCGCCGGTGTCCGGAATGTGTTCCAGCCCCTCCACGGTCGGACGGAACGCCAACCGGAGCGCGGGCGCCACGGTGAGCTTGCCGATGGTGTAGAGCAGGGGCACTGGTCCTCCGGCGGTCGCGTACGAACAGGCGGTGTCACGGTAGCGGACCGCTGCCCGTCCACCCCAGCGGGTAGCCGCCCGCCCGGCTGGTGGTTCGGTGGCACGTGTCGCGCACCGGACCACCCGTCGGAGCGTGACACCCGCCGCACGGCCACCGTCACCCGCTCACCGTCGCCGACCTCGCCAGCGAAGCCGTTGACGCCCTCCACGACGTGGATGCTGTCCGCCAGCACCTCCCGGACCACGAAGCCGCTGCCCGGACCGTCCGGTGCCGCGGGGCGAACGTGCCCGCGGCACCGGACGGACGCGCACGGGCGGAGTTCCCGCCCCGGTGCTGGTCAGGGCGCGGGCAGGGTGGTGCTCCACAGCGACACGCCGTCGCGGTCGCGCAGGTGGACGGTGAAGGCGCCGGACGCGGCGTCGATGCTCACCTCGCCGAAGTGCTGGAAGCCCTCGGCGGGCGAGGTGTTGGCCCGCGGCGGGGCGTGCACGAAGACGGCCTGCGGGCCGAATGTGCCGTCCAACCGGTTCGGGCCGAAACCACCGGCGTGCGCGGGTCCGGAGACGAACTCCCAGAACGGGGTGAAGTCGCCGACCGCCGCCCGTGCCGGGTCGTAGTGGTGCGCGGCGGTGTAGTGCACGTCGGCGGTGAGGAACACGATGCCCGTGACCCCGGCCCGGTGCGCGGTCCGCAGCACCTCGGCGAACTCCAGCTCCCGCCCGGCCGGGGCGCCCGGGTCGCCCTGCGCCACGCCCTCCTGTGCCCCCGGCCCGTCCGGCACCACCAAGCCGAGCGGCAGGTCAGCGGCGATCACCTTCCAGGTCGCCCGGGACCGGGTCAGCTCCCGGACCAGCCACTGCCGCTGTTCCCGGCCGAGCAGGCCGCGCGCCGGGTCGGCGTAGGTGTTGCCGTCGTTCGGGTCCTTGTACGTCCGCATGTCCAGCACGAAGACGTCCAGCAGCGGCCCGTACGACAGCCGCCGGTACAGCGGCCCGCCCGTCGGGACCGGCAGCCACTCCCCGAACGCCTGCCGGGCACGCGCGGCGAGCACGTCGACCCGCCGTTCGGTGTAGCGGGCGTCGGTGAGAATCTCCCCCGGGTACCAGTTGTTGGTGACCTCGTGGTCGTCCCACTGGTTGACCTGCGGCACCTCCGCGACGAATGCGCGCAGGTGCTCGTCGAGCAGGTTGTACGCGAACTGTCCCCGGTACTCGGCCAGCGTCTCGGCGACCTTGGTCTTCTCCGGCGTGACCAGGTTGCGCCAGACCCGGCCGTCGGGCAGGGTCACTGTCTCGCTGAGCGGGCCGTCGGCGTACACGGTGTCGCCGCTGCACAGGAAGAAGTCCGGTGCTACCCCCCGCATCGCCCGGAAGATGCTCATCCCGCCGAAGTCCGGCGCGATCCCCCAACCCTGGCCGGCGATGTCCCCGGTCCACACGAACCGCACGTCCCGCCGCTGGTGCCGTCCCGGGGCGGTGGCGAAGGAGCCTCGCAGCGGCTCGCCGCACAACCCGTGCCGGTCCAGGCTCTCCACCCGGACCCGGTAGTAGAGCCGCTCCCCCGAGGGCAGGCCGCGCAGCCGCAGCCGCCCGGTGAAGTCACCCGTCGGGTCGAGCACCGGCCCGCGCAGCACCCGCGCCCCGCGCAGGTCGGGCCGGCGGCTCAGCTCCACGAACATCCGGCCCGGCCGGTCGGCCCGGGTCCAGACCAGCGCCGAGTCGGCGGTGACGTCGCCGCTCTGCACGCCGTGGGTGAGCACCGGCCGCCAGGCGGGCGCGGCGACGCCCCCGGCACCGCCGAGCAGCGCGCCGCCGGCGACTCCCGCCCCGGCAGCCAGGCCGGCGCGCAGCAGGGTACGTCGGTCGAGTTCGGTCATCGTTCCTCCCTGGAAACGGATCAACCAGGTCGGTCTACCGGGCCGACATGACCGCCGTCGCCGCGTGAGGTGGCCGGGACCTCAACGGTGGTTGTCGGCGCCGTCTCCGGACTACCGCCCGGCTGGCAGCGTGGCCCACGTCACCATGAGCGACGGTCACGTCCGGCCCGTCGCTGTCGTCGTTGGGGTGCAGGCCACGATCCAGGAGGTAGGCAGTGAGTCGGATGAACATGGTCGAGGTTGCGCCGGAGGCGTACCAGGCGGTGCTGGGGCTGGAGCGCTACGTCCGGGCGAACGTCGAGCACACCGTGCTGGAGCTGGTGAAGCTGCGCGCCTCGATGCTGAACGGCTGCGCGTTCTGTGTGGACATGCACAGCCGGGACGCGCTCGCTGCCGGCGAGTCCAGCCGGCGGCTGTTCGCGGTGTCGGCGTGGCGGGAGGCGCCCTTCTTCGACGAGCGGGAGCGCGCCGCGCTGGCGTTGACCGACGCGGTCACCCGCCTCGGCGAGCACGGCGTGCCCGACGAGGTGTGGGACGCCGCGGCGAAGGTGTGGTCGGAGAAGGAGCTGGCCGATCTGGTGATGGCGATCGCCACCATCAACGTGTGGAACCGGATCGCGGTGACCACCCACGCCGAGCCTCCGGCCGAGGTCTGAACCCGGGCACGACGACGCCCGGGCCGGATCACCGGCCCGGGCGTCTGGACGGTTCAGCCCAGCGTGGGAAACCAGAGCGCTAACTCGCGCTTGGCGCTGTCGACGGAGTCCGAGGCGTGCACGAGGTTCTCCCGGTTGGACAGGGACAGGTCGCCGCGGATGGTGCCGGCGGCGGCCCGACGGCCGTCGGTCGCGCCGATCATGCCCCGGACCACCTCGATAACCTGGTCGCCGGAGAGCACCAGCGCCACCAGCGGCCCACCGGTCATGAACGCCTTCAGCGGCGGGTAGAACGGCTTGTCCACGTGCTCGGCGTAGTGCTGGTCGGCGAAGTCGCCGTCCAGCGTCCGCGTCTGCATGGCGTCGATCCGCAGGCCCTTGCGCTCGAAACGAGAGGTGATCTCACCGACCAGGCCCCGGCGGACCGCGTCGGGCTTGATCAGTACGAGCGTGCGCTCGTCCGGACTGCTGGACACGCTGGGTTCCTCCTGTGCGCGGAAGACGGTCTGGCTGGGTACGGTCAGCGTACCGACCCGGTCCCGGTGTCGGCCCGGCGGCTGCTCTTTCCCTCGGTTGCCGGATCGGCCTAGCCTGGCCATGACCCCCGGGAGGTCCACTGTGGCGAATGGCGGAAACCGCCCCATCGCGCCGGTACGCAAGCTGATCGCCGCGGTGCTGGGCACCGTGGCCATGTTCGTCGTGCTGTTCGGCCTGGGCATGACGAGCTGGGCGATCGTGGCGCTCGGTGTGGCCCTGCTGGTGCTGGCCGTCGCCCTGGCCACCGTCCGCGCGGGCGGGCGCACCTGGGTGATCGGCGTCGGGCACGTGCACAGCGCCTCCGAACCCCCCACTCAGTACGCCTTCGGCCGCTGCGAGCTCCAGCTGGTTATCGACGCCCCCGGCATGCCGCCCCGCTCCAAGAAGATCATTGAGCCACGGGTGCCGGTGGCGAAGTGGCCGTCGCTCGGGCAGTCCCTGCCGATCCGGGTGGCGCTCGACGACCAGCGGCACGTCCGGGTGCTCTGGGACGAGGTGCCCACCCACTCCGAGAGCGCCGGCGCGGCCGACCTGCCCCCGGAGTACGCCGAGACCGAACCGGTCGACGAGATGCTGATCGCGCAGGAGGCCCCGCCGTGGGCCGGCCGCCCGACCGACGACGACTTCCACGACGACCTGCGCGACGACCTGCGCGACGACCTGCGCGACGACCTGCCGCCGGCCGACTCGCTCGGCGAGCCGGTGGCGCCCGAGCTACGCGAGGCGGTGGTGGTCCACCAGCGGCCCGGCGGCCCGGTGGTGCTGGAGGGCACCGTCGTCGACCAGCCGCAGATCGGGCTGCCCCGCCGAGCCACCCCCGCCCCGCGGACGCCGGCCGAGGAACACTTCGACGCGCCGCTGACCGACCCGGTCGACGTACCCCTCGGCGACCCGCCGACGGACCGGGTCGACCCGGACGAACTGGACGAACTGGACGAGGCGATCTTCGGGTACGACCCGGAGGCGGAGCCGGTGGCCGGCACCGGCCCGATCAGCGGGGTCGGCCTGACCCTGCTGGTCACCGACCTGTCCCGCTCGCTCGACTTCTACCGGTCGCTCGGCTTCACCGAGGTCGACCAGGGCTCCGGCAACGCGGTGCTCGCCTCCGGCAGCACCCGGCTGGTGCTGCGCGAGATCACCGAGGCGGCCCCGATCAGCCGCCGGCTGGTGCACGTCAACCTGGAGGTCGACGACATCGACGGCGCCTACCAGCGGCTCAAGGACTCCGGGGTCAGGTTCACCTACGCGCCTCGGGTGGTCAACCGGGGCAGCCGGCTGGAGGTCTGGGCGGCGGCCTTCCGCGACCCGGACGGCCACGGCATCGCCCTGACCCAGTGGCGGGAACGCGCCGAGGCGTGACGCGCCGGGCCGCCGGGCCGCCGACGGCCCGTCCACTCAGCCGAGGATGACCCGGCGCACGTGCAACCCGTACGCCCACACCAGGCCGAACATCACGCCGAGCCCGAACAGCGACCAGTGCAGCAGGCCGCAGAGCAGCAGCAGCCCCTGTAGCACGGTGCCGGCGTGCCACGCCCACGACCGGCGCATCATGCCGGCCAGCACCACGCAGGCGACCGCCAGCGCGACGATCGCCGCGATCGCCGGCCCGCCCAGGTCCCCGCCGACCAGCCGGATCGGCTGGATCGCCAGCAGCAGCACCAGCGCCTCCAGGACGAGCAGCCCGGCGCCCAGGCCCCGCACCGCCTTCTCCGGGTTACGCAGCCCGGACCGCCGCCCGCCCTCCGGCCGTTCCCCCGCCGGTTCGGTCATCGCTTCAGCAGCCGGCGGGCGTCGGCCACGGTCGCCACCGACCCGGTGATCAGCACACCCACCCCGGCCAGCTCACCCGGGACGTCCACCTCGGCCTCGGCGACGGCGGCCTCGATGGCGTCCGGCATCGTGTCGGTGACCTGCACCCGCTCCGGCCCGAAGACCTCCCTGGCCATCGCGGCCAGCTCGTCGACCGGCATCGCCCGGGGCGAGCTGTTGCGGGTCACCACGATCGAGTCGAGCACCGGTTCCAGCAGCTCCAGCAGGCCGGCCGCGTCCTTGTCGGCAAGCACCGCCAGCACCCCGACCAGCTTGCTGAACGCGAACTCCTCCTGCAACGCGGTCACCGTGGCGGTCATCCCGTGCGGGTTGTGCGCGCCGTCGAGCAGGATCGTCGGTGCGCTGCGCACCTTCTCCAGCCGGCCCGGCGAACTGACCACGGCGAAGCCCTCCCGGACGGTGTCCACGTCGAGCTGCCGCCTGGTTCCCGCACCCAGGAACGCCTCCACCGCGGCGAGCGCCACCGCCGCGTTCTGCGCCTGGTGCGCGCCGTGCATCGGCACGAACACCTCCTCGTACACCCCGCCGAGGCCCTGGATGCTCAGCACCTGCCCACCGACGGCGACGGCCCGGCGCAGCACACCGAACTCGGAGCCCTCCCGGGCGACGGTCGCGCCCACCTCGACGCAGCGTTCCAGGATGGGCCGGGCCGCCTCGTCGTCCTGCGCCGCGCAGATCACCGTGGCGCCCGGGTGGATGATTCCCGCCTTGTGCAGGGCGATGTCCTCCAACGTGTCGCCGAGCCACTCGGTGTGGTCCAACCCGATCGGCGTCAGCACCGCCACCCCGGCCTGGAGCACGTTGGTGGCGTCCTCCGCGCCGCCGAGCCCCACCTCGACCACCGCCACGTCGACGGGCGCGTCGGCGAACGTGGCGAACGCCAGCGCGGTGGTCATGTCGAAGTAGGTCAACGGCTCGGACGACCGATGGTCGACCAGCTCGGCCAGCGGCGCCACCTCGCGGTACGTCGCGACGAAGCGTTCCTCGCTGACCGGCTCGCCGTCCAGGCTGATCCGCTCCCGCACCGTTTCCAGGTGCGGGCTGGTGTACCGCCCGGTGTGCAGGCCGAAGGCCCGCAGCAGCGAGTCGATCATGCGGGCCGTGGACGTCTTGCCGTTGGTCCCGGTCAAATGGATCGACGGGTACGCCCGCTGCGGGCTGCCGAGCAGGTCGAGCAGGGACTCGATGCGGTCCAGCTCGAACACCATGCGGGTGAAACCCCGCCCGGCCAGCTCGGCGTCGACGGCGGCGAATTCGGTGCGGTCGGTCACGAGGAAAGCGCCTCCAGTGCGGCATCGATCCGGGCGAGGTCGGCCTCGGCCGTGGCCAGCCGCTCACGGATCTTCGCCACCACGTGCTCGGGGGCCTTGCCGACGAAGGCAGGGTTGCCCAGCTTCGCGCCGGCCTGCGCGACCTCCTTCTCGGCGGCGGCGCGGTCCTTGGTCAGCCGGGCGCGTTCGGCGGCCACGTCGATCGAGCCCCGGGTGTCCAGTTCGACGCTGACCTCGCCGGGCATGGCGAGGGTGGCGCTGGCCTGGAAGCCGTCGCCGGGGGCGTCGAGCCGGACCAGGGAGCGGATCAGCCGCTCGTGCCCCGCGATGCCCGCCACCGCCAGCCCGCCGAGCCGGGCGGCCACCCGCTGCGTCGGCCGCAGGCCCTGGTCGGAGCGGAACCTCCGGATCTCGGTCACCACCCGCTGGACGGCGCCGACCTCAGCCTCCGCCGCGTCGTCGATTTCGGTACGGTCGGCGACCGGCCAGGCCGCCGTCATGACCGTGTCCCCGCCGGTGAGCGCGATCCACAGCTCCTCGGTGACGAACGGGATGACCGGGTGCAGCAGCCGAAGCAGCTGGTCCAGCACGTGCCCGAGAACCCGGCGGGTGGCGTCGGCCGCCGGGCCGCCCTCGGCGAGCACCGGCTTGCTCAGCTCCACGTACCAGTCGCAGACATCGTCCCAGGCGAAGTGGTAGAGCAGGTCACACACCTTCGCGAACTCGTACGCCTCGAACTGCTCGTCCACCTCGGCGGTGACGTGCGCCAGCCGGGACAGGACCCACCGGTCGACCGTCGACAAACGGTCGGTGGCCGGCAGCGGCCCCGCGGTGTGCGCGCCGTTCAGCAGCGCGAACCGGGTGGCGTTCCACAGCTTGTTGCAGAAGTTCCGGGAGCCCTGGCACCACTCCTCGCTGACCGGCACGTCGCCGCCCGGATTCGCGCCCCGGGCCAGGGTGAACCGGGTGGCGTCCGCACCGTACCGGTCGATCCAGTCCAGCGGGTCGACGACATTGCCGAAGGACTTGGACATCTTCTTGCCGTGCTGGTCGCGGACCATGCCGTGCAGGGCCACCGTGTCGAACGGCTGCACCCCGTCCATGGCGTACAGGCCGAACATCATCATCCGGGCGACCCAGAAGAACAGGATGTCGTAGCCGGTGACCAGCACGTTGGTCGGGTAGAACTTCGCCAGGTCCGCGGTCCGCTCGGGCCAGCCGAGGGTGGAGAACGGCCACAGCCCGCTGGAGAACCAGGTGTCCAGGACGTCCTCGTCCTGGCGCCAGCCCTCGCCGGTGGGCGGCGTCTCGTCGGGGCCCACGCAGACGATCTCGCCGTCCGGGCCGTACCAGACCGGGATGCGGTGACCCCACCAGAGCTGCCGGGAGATGCACCAGTCGTGCATGTTGTCGACCCAGGCGAAGTAGCGCTTGGCCAGCTCGGCCGGCTCGATCTTCACCCGGCCGTCGCGAACCGCGTCGCCGGCCGCCTTGGCCAGCGGGGCGGTGTTGACGAACCACTGCAACGACAGCCGCGGCTCGACGGTGGTCCTGCACCGCGAGCAGTGCCCGACCGCGTGCACGTACGGCCGCTTCTCGGCGACGATCCGGCCCTGCTCGCGCAGTGCCGCGACGATCGCGGGGCGGGCCTCGTACCGGTCCAGCCCCTGGAACGGCCCGTGCGCGGTGATCACGCCACGCTCGTCCATGATCGCCAGGGCGGGCAGGTCGTGCCGCTGACCGATCTCGAAGTCGTTGGGGTCGTGCGCCGGGGTCACCTTGACCATGCCGGTACCGAAGGCCGGGTCGACGTGCTCGTCGCCCACGATGGGGATGCGCCGCCCGGTCAGCGGCACCTCGACCTCGGTGCCGATCAGGTGCCGGTACCGCTCGTCGTCCGGGTGCACGGCCACCGCGGTGTCGCCGAGCATCGTCTCGGCGCGGGTGGTGGCGACCACGACGTCGTCGCTGTACCGGATCGAGATCAGCTCACCCTCGTCGTCGGTGTGCTCCACCTCGATGTCGGACAGCGCGGTGAGGCAGCGCGGGCACCAGTTGATGATCCGGTTGGCCCGGTAGATGAGACCGTCGTCGTACAGCTTCCTGAACATGGTCTGCACGGCCCGGGACAGGCCCTCGTCCATGGTGAAGCGCTCGCGGTCCCAGTCGACGGAGTCGCCGAGGCGGCGCATCTGGCCGAGGATCGCGCCGCCGGACTCGGCCTTCCACTGCCAGACCCGCTCGACGAACTTCTCCCGGCCCAGGTCGTGCCGGGACAGCCCCTGGCCGGCGAGCTGCCGCTCCACCACGTTCTGCGTGGCGATGCCGGCGTGGTCCATACCGGGCAGCCAGAGCGCCTCGTACCCCTGCATCCGCTTGCGGCGCACCAGCGCGTCCTGGACGGTGTGATCGAGCGCGTGGCCCATGTGCAGCGAGCCGGTGACGTTGGGCGGTGGGATGACGATCGTGAAGGGGGGTTTGTCACTTCCCGCCGACGCCCGGAAGTGGCCGGCGGTTACCCACTGCTCGTACCGTCGCTGCTCTACCTCGCCGGGCTGGTACTGGCCGGCCAGGGTCGGGGCGTCGGGGCGTCGGGCATCCAGTCTCTCGGTCACCCTGAAAGTCTACGGAGCGCTTCGGCGGACCTGACGTGCGCCACCTGTCATTCGCGTACGGTGGCGGACATGTCCGACGCACATCTCAGCGAGCGTGAGCTCATCGACGGGCCCGAACCGGTTCACCTGTCCGAGGAGCCGATCCGGCTGAGCAACCACCACCCGGCGGCCGATGCCGCCACGGGTGCCCGCCCGTCCCGACGCGGGCGGGTCGCCCTGGGCGTCGCGCTCGCCGTCGGTCTCGCCGGCGCCGGCGCACTCGGTGCCGTGGGGTGGCGGATCGCGGAGCAGAAGGACACCCGGCTGAGCACCCCGCAGAGCGTGGCCGGCCTGGCCCGGGACGACTCGGAGCCAGCCCGCAGCACCGCCGACTACCTGCGCAGCGGCTTCTCCGCCGACATCGACCTGGACTACAGCTTCGGCACCGTCTACCGCGATCCGGCGGCCGGGGCGGCCGATTCGCCGGTGCTGCTGTTCGGCGGCACCACCCTGCTCTGGCGGCCGGAACGGGATCTGGACACCCTCTTCGGGTTGATGGCCGACGAGACCGGCAAGGTGGCCGGGCTGCGCGAGGTGCCGGCCGGCCGGTTCGGCGGCGTGATGAAGTGCGGCACCACCCGCGGCGCCGAGGGCTTCACGGTGTGCGGCTGGGCCGACCACGGCAGCGTCGTCGTGGGGATGTTCCCGAACCGCACCGTCGACGACGCGGCCGGCCTGTTCCGGCAGGTCCGCGAGGCCATCCAGACCCGGGGCTGACCGCCGGCCAGGGGTGCGGGGGCCGCCATCGGCTCGCCTGCCCGCTCCCGGGTAACCGACGCCGGATCCCGACCGTCCGTATCCCCGGTGGCTTGTGTGGGAATGCATTCAGGGCCACTCCCCGGATCGGGGGTGGCCCTGAATGAATGATTGTCCGGCGGTGTCCTACTCTCCCACACCCTCCCGAGTGCAGTACCATCGGCGCTGGAGGGCTTAGCTTCCGGGTTCGGAATGTGACCGGGCGTTTCCCCTCCGCCATGACCGCCGTAACTCTA
>NZ_SMKN01000185.1 GCF_004348675.1 Micromonospora sp. KC606
GGCGTGGCCTGGGCGGCGCGTCGCTCGCGGTGCCGTTGGACGGTGTCGACCACCTGGTAGGCGACCGCCGCGATCGGCACCGAGACGAACGCGCCGGCGATCCCGGCGATCAGGGTGCCGGCGGTGACCACCACCAGGATCACCGCCGGGTGCAGCCGCACCTGCCGCTTCATGACCAGCGGCTCCAGCAGGTTGCCCTCGATCTGCTGCACGGCGATCACCGCCGCCAGGACCAGCGCCGCGGTGGTGGGGCCCTTCGCGGCGAGCGCGACCAGCACGGCCACCGTCCCGGCGACCGTCGCTCCGACGATCGGCACGAACCCGCCGAGGAACGTGATCAGGGCCAGCGGCAGCGCCAGTGGCACCCGGAGCAGCACCAGGGCTATCCCGATCCCGATCGCGTCGATCGCCGCGATGGTCATCGTGCCCCGGGTGTACCCGCCGAGCGTCCGCCAGCCCACCCGGCCCGCTTCGGCGGCCACCTCGCGGTTCGGGCCGGTCAGCCGGCGCAGCACCCAGTGCCACATCGAGCGCCCGTCCTTGAGCAGGAAGAACAGCAGCACCAGGGCGAGCAGGGTGGAGCCGGCCACCTCGGCGGCCGTACGCGCCCCACCCACCAGATCAAAGCCGCCGCCGAGGCCGGACGTCACCTGCCTCAGCAGCCGGTCGAGCTGCGCCTCGGTGACCGGCAGGGTGGAGGTGACGAAGTCCCGGCTGCGCTGCAGGCCCTCGTCCAACTGCTCGGTCAACTCGCCGAACTGGGCGGCGGTTCGGTTCCACACCAGCGCGCCGACCCCGACCAGGATGCCGAGCAGCAGCAGGATCGACAGCAGCGCGGCCGGCGCAGCCGGCACCCGCAGCCGGCGCAACCCGCGCAGCACCGGGTCCAGCAACGCGGTCAGGAAGAGCGTCACCGCCAGCGCGACGGCCAACGGCGCCAGCAGCACGGCCACCCTGCCCAACAGGTACAGCCCCACCACCACGACCACCAGGCAGGCGTTCCACACCACGGCGGTGCGGACCAGCCAGGGCAGCGCCGCCCAGGCATGCCGGGGGCCGGGCCGGGCCCCCGCCGCCGTCACCTCGGGCGTACGCCCGTCACCGTCCTCGACCACGTCGGCCTCCTCGGTCTCGGCGGATCGATACCCGACGGTCACCGGAACGACACCCGCCGGGGCGGGTGTGCTTCCGGCCGTTGCGCCGCGGCGTTTGCGCCACCCGGCCCGGGGAAGGCGGGTTGACGAGACGAGGAGGACGCCGTGAGTGACTTCATGGACAAGGCCAAGGACTTCGCCGACAAACACGACAAGCAAATCGACCAGGGCGTGGACAAGGCCGGCGACCACGCCGACCGGCGTACCGGCGGCAAGTACGACGAGCAGATCGACAAGGGCGTCGACATGGCGCAGGCGCGTACCGGTGAGGGTGACCAGGGTCGGCGCTGACCTCGTCCTTCGCCGCAGCCGGGCCGCCGTCACGACGGCCCGGCTGTGTCGCGTTCCGGCGTGACGGGGTGGTCAGTATCGACCACTCTCGCTACGATCCGCAGTCGGGACATGACTCGACGTCAGGTCCTGTGACAGCGGACCGGTCCGCCGGCGCGGCGGGCCGCCGACGAGAGGGAGCCACCCCCGGTGACCGACACTTCCCAGGCCACGATTCCGCAGCCCTACCCGTTCAGCGCTCCGCACCGGCTCGACGTCGATCCCCGGTACGGCCAGCTGCGCCGGGAGGAGCCGCTGACCCGGATCCGGATGCCGTTCGGCGAGCCTGCCTGGCTAGCCACCCGGTACGCCGACGTGCGGACCGTGCTGGCCGATCCTCGGTTCAGCCGGGCCGCCTCCGTGGGCCGTGACCAGCCCCGCAACACCCCCTATCAGGCCGACGAGGGCATCCTCGCGATGGACCCGCCGGAACACACCCGGCTGCGCCGGCTCGCGGCGAAGGCGTTCACCGCCCGGAGGGTGGAGGAACTACGGCCGCGTACCAGGGCCGTCGCCGAGGAACTCGTCGCCGGGATGATCGACGCCGGACCGCCCGCCGACCTGGTCGCCCACCTGGCCACCCCGCTGCCGATCCGGGTCATCTGCGACCTGCTCGGCGTGCCCGTCACCGACCAGGACCGCTTCCACACCTGGTCGGAGGCGGTCGTCTCCACCACCGCGCTGAGCCCGGAAACGGTCGAGAGCTACATCGACCAGCTGATCGGCTACATGGCGGGGCTGATCGCGCAGCGGCGCGAGACACCGACCGACGACCTGATCGGGGCGATGGTCCGAGCCCGCGACGAGAACGCCGAGCGGCTCACCGAGCAGGAGGTCGTCCAGCTCGCCGCCGGTCTGCTCGCCGCCGGGCACGAGACCACCGTCACCCAGATTCCCAACATGCTGTACGTCCTACTGACCGAGGAGGGTGGCTGGGAGCGGCTGCGCGCCGAGCCGGACCTGGTGCCGAAGGCGGTGGAGGAGCTGATGCGGTTCATCCCGCTCGGCGCGACCGCCGCCTTTCCCCGCTACGCCACGGAGGACGTCGAGCTGGGCGGGGTGCTGGTCCGGGCGGGTGAGCCGGTGGTCGTCTCGGTGCACTCGGCCAACCGGGACGAGACCGTCTTCACCGACCCCGATCGGCTCGACCTGGCCCGGGAGGTCAACCCGCACCTGGGCTTCGGGCATGGCGTGCACCACTGCATCGGCGCCCAGCTCGCCCGGATGGAACTCCAGGTGGTGGTGGAGACGCTGCTGCGACGTGCCCCACAGCTGCGGCTGGCGGTGCCGGTGTCCGAGCTGACCTGGAAGCGCGGCCTGCTGGTCCGTGGCCTGACCGCGATGCCGGTGCAGTGGTGACGACGGACGCGGAGGGAGGGCCCAGACGGTGAGCCAGGAGGAGCCGGGCGGCTGGCGGGTGTTCGTCGACCCCACCCGGTGTATCGGGTCGGGGATCTGCGCGGGCGCGGCACCGACTCACTTCGTGCTGGTGGACGGGCTCTCCCGCCCGGTGAACGAACAGATCGACCCGGCGGACGCGGTCCTCGACGCCGCCGAGTCCTGCCCCATGGAGGCGATCATCGTGTCCGACGTGGCGGGCGGCCGGATCGCGCCCGAGCCGTGAACCGACGACGGCCACGCCCGGCGCGAGGAGGGGCGTGGCCGTCCGTACCCGAAATCAGTGCTGCTTCTCGCGCAGCCTGGCCATCGAGGTCGGCCGACCGCTGAGCGCGTCGCGCATCCGGTCGACCAGACCGGCGCCGGGAGCGAGCAGCTTGTTCGCCGGCGGGTGGTCCGGCGCGGCCGGATGCGGCCGGGTCGGCGCCACCTTCTTCGCCGCCTCCACCTTGCCAGCCAGCTCGACCAGCTCCTCCCGGGCCAGGGCGGCCCGCAGGCGCGGGAAGAGGTCCGACTCCTCTTCCTGCACGTGGTGGCGGATCGTGCTGGTCAGGTGGGCCAGCAGCTCGTCGAAGCGGGCGTCGGCCGGGTCCAGCGTCTCCAGCTTTTTCATGGTCCGCTCGGCCTCGGCGTGCTCGGAGATCTCGTGCTCGGCGACCCGGTCGCCGTCCGGCAGCGCCTTGCGGGCGGCCGGGTAGACGTACGCCTCCTCGGCGACGGAGTGACGGACCAGTTCGGCGATGACCACATCGGCCAGCTGACGGCGGCGCTGCGGGGTGCCCTGCCGGCTCTCCAGCTCGACGAAGATCGCCTCCACCTCCCGGTGGTCGGCTACCAGGACGTCGACGACGTCCCGTTCGGTGCTCTCGTGATGGCTCATGCGGTGCCCCCTACCGGATGCGGACGGTTCGGCTCTGCCGCCCTCCTACCCTTTGCCGGGCCGACGAATCACGCGGTGACCGATTTGCCGAGGGCGGCGCGGCCGGCATCATCGACCGCCGACCGGGTAACCGCGCGGACATGGGCGCCGACCAGCATGGGCGGACCAGCGCGGATTCGTGGCAGCGATGGAGCCGTGAGATTCGGCGGGTCGCCGCGCGGAGCGGCTCCCCCAGCCAACGCGCAACGGCGGTACGGCTGCGCCAATGGGAGATCATCCTGTTGATCGCCGTGCAGGCCGGGGTGGCCGCCGCCCTGGCCTGGTGGTTCGCCTTCGCCGTGCTCGGCAACCCGAACCCTGTCTTCGCGCCGGCCGCGGCGGTCGGCACGATCGCGGCGGCCGTCGGCCAACGCACCCGCCGCGCCGTCGAACTGCTCGTCGGAGTCGGCCTCGGCATCGCGGTCGGCGACGCACTGATCTATGTGATCGGTACCGGTGCCTGGCAGACCGGGGCGATCGTGGCGTTCGCGATCGCGCTGTCGCTGTTCCTGGCCGACCGGGGCGGGACGGTGGTCAGCCAGGTCGGCGGTACGGCCGTCCTCATCGCCGCACTCTCCTCGGCGGAGCGGAACCTGGAACCTCCCCGGATCGTGGACGTGGCCGTGGGCGGCGTGATCGGGCTGGTCGTGGTCGCCCTGCTTATTCCGATCAACCCGATGCGGATGCTGGACCGGGCGGCGGCACCGGTCTTCGAGCTGCTGTCCCGGCAGGTGCGGGAGGTCGCGGCGGCGTTGTCGCAACGGGACGAGGCCAGGGCGGCCCGGGCGCTGAACACGCTGCGCGGGATGGACGACGATCTGCAACGCCTGCGGGACGCGCTCAGGGGCGCCGAGGAGGTAATGACCATCGCTCCCGCCCGCTGGCGCCGCCGCGAGGACTTCGCCGACTATGCCCGAGGAGCCAAACACCTGGGCCGGGTGCTCGGAAACTGCCGCACCATCGCCCGGCGGGCTGCCACCACCCTGCAGGACGACGAACCCGTTCCCGACGCCCTCTGCAGCGCGTTGACCGAGCTCGCCGACGCGATCGAGGAACTGCGCCGGGAATGCCGGGCCGGCCGGGTCCCGGAGCGCACCCGGCGGGCCGCGCTGAACGCCGCCGAGCAGGCCGGCCGGGCGGCGGTAGGGGACATCCGGGCTTTCGGGGACGTGGTGTGCATCCAGCTGCGTACCGCGGCGAGTGACCTGCTGCGCGCGACCGGGTACGACGCCGACGAGGCCAACCGGCGGACTCGCGGCGCGGCTCGGGGCGGGGAGCTGGCCGCCCGGCCGCGCCGTCCCGACGTCGAGCAGCGGCTGATGACCCGCTCGTCCTCTCCCGGGCCCGCCGAGATCGCCGGCGGGCCCACCGCCAGGCGGGCGCCGGCCCGGGCCGTGACGGAGGGCGGCGCGCGTCGGCCCGCCACCGGCCGGGCCCGGGGGCGGACGCCGAAGGGCCGGCCTCCCGCTCGGGGAGACCGGCCCTCATCGGCGCGTCCGGATCAGGCGCTGTAACCGCGACCCGCGATCCAGTCAGCCAGCTCGGCGACGTCCATCCAGTACTCCGGGGCGTCCGGAGCCGCCGGGTCGGCGATCTTGACCGTGTCGCCGTCGTCCTTGTACTCCACCACCGTCAGGTAGTGACCGGGGTAGCTGTGCGTCCTGCCGTCCACGTCGACGGCGCTACCGAGGATGTTGGCGACGACCGGCTTGTCGGCGTCCACCGCGGCCTTGACGTCGGCTCGCAGCCGCTCGATCTGCTCCTTCGAGGCCACGTCGTCGCTGATCTCGGTGGTCTTGTACCTGCCGCCGGTGTACTCGTTGAGCACCCGGGTGATGTCGATGGCCGAGTCGGTACCAGCCTCGGTGGTACCGAGCTTCTCGGCCAGTTCGTCCTGGCTGACCGTCTTGCCATCAGCCGACAGGGCGATCCGGGTCGACGCCGGGCCGCAGTAGTAGAAGTTCGGCTGCGCCTGGTACTCGTACCCGGCGCGGTGCGCGCCCCTGCCCTGCTCGGACACGACAGCGGCGGCCGCCTTCTCCGCCGGCGTCGTCTGCGCCGCCAGGGCGGGGCCGGCGATGCCGCCACCCGCCATGATCAGGCCGGCGACGGAGAGCATGCTGTTGCGAAAGGTCGTGTTCATGTCGAAGCTCCATTCGGGGGTGTGACGTCCGGTCGGGGGACACGGACGCAGGCACCGCGGTGGCGCTCGGATCATCAGGGAATCGGCGGGCACCCGGCCCGCTGGCGACCGGACGGGTTCGTACCCGGTCGCTCGGAACCGCAACGACCGGCGGACCCGGACCATTCCGGCCCGTCACCCGCCGGTGCTCGGTCGTACGCAGGGTGTAACCGTTCGGAGCCGGTCGGGATTCCGCCGGACGGGTGCCGACCGGGGAAACGGACAACCGGCCCGACACCTCGCATCGGTACCGTCGAGTCCGGGAAGTACGCGGGTGCGGGCCGGCCGGATCAATCGGACACGACGCCGGAGCCGGCGGTCAGTAGGCGGCGACGGCGGCCCGGCCGCGGGCCACGGCCGGGGCCGGGGCCTCCCGGGACTGCTCGGCCGCCGGGCGGACGAATCCCGGCACCGGCACCACCGACTCGACCTCCTCCGGCTGCCGGTCCCGCGCGGCGAACGCCTCGTCGCGCAGGCTGCGGGCCGACGCCACGGCCAACTCGGCCGCCCGCCACGCCGCGCGCTCCCGCTCCACAGCCGCCCGGTGCCGCTCAGCCAGGTTGTCCCGTGCCGCGCGGCGTAGCAGCAGCTCCTGCTCCACCGGGTGCCGCCGAGGATCCCACCCGTTGCGGTGCGCGAACACGTCGCTCAGCTGCTCAACGGAGATCTCCTTACGCCAGTACGCGTCCAGTGCCGCCCGGTGCAGGAACCGCTCGCGGTCGGCGTACTCGGACGGCGTGCGCTCGGTCTGCGGCAGGGGCATCGCCGTGGCGGCCGACAGCCGGCGGACGTCCGCCTCGGCCGCCTCGTACGTCCCCCACGCCGCCTCGACCTCCTCCTGAGCGGCCAGCCACTCGGCGCGACGCCGCGCGGCGGTGGCCCCGGCGCGCTCGGCCGCCACGGCGACCTCCCCGGCGTACCGGGCGCGTTCCCGCTCCTCCTCGGCCAGCTCGAGGTGACTGGGCAAGGCGGCCTGCCGGATTCGACCGGCCACGGTGGAGCGCAGCCATCCGGGGCGGGCGACCAGGGCCCCGACGGCGACGGCGACGACGACGAGCAGCGCCAGCCAGATCACGGCGGCGGCGGGGACGTCGGGCAGGACGGAGGAGAAGACGGTCTGCATCACCAGCACCTCACGGCGGGAACGATGTGGACTTCACGAGCGGACACCCGATGGCGGGCGGGGGAGGACGCGTCGGCGTACCCGAGGGACGACCGCACGGCGGCGGTGGTCGGCATCCGGGCGGACGCCGGGGCGCTCAGCTCCGGGGCGGACCGCGCCGGCCGGTGGCGTCCCGGACCGGATCCGTCGTCGCCGCGGGGACCGTGCGGGTCGACGGACCCCCGGCGGCTGCGACGTCGCGCCGGGCCGGGAACGGCCGGGCGGCGGGAACAGCGGCGACCTGTCCGCCGGCCAGCCGGGCGACGGCACCGGTCGACGCCTCGGCCGCCCGGGTGGACATCACGCTCGGGGTCGAGGCGCCCGCAGTCACCGGCACGGCGGCGCCGGGAGCCACGGGCACGGCGGCGTCCGAGGTCACGGGAGCGGCGCCGGCCGGGCTGATCAGCGGGGGAAGGGCACCGACACCGACGGCGAGCACCAGGGCGGTCACCGCCAGCCGGGCGAGGTTGCGCAGCGCGCGTAGCATCGCCCCGATCGGGTGGGCGCTCGCTACGGTCGGCACAGTCCCAACCTAGCGGCACTTCGGCGCCCCCGCAGCGGGGAAGCAACGCCGGCCGGGGTGACCCGGGCCACGGCGTACGGTGTGGACGGCCAGCTCCCGCACGGGATGCGGCCATCACGGACCGCGCCGCCCTCGCCCAGCGGCATCGACGACGGCGGCCCTTCCAGAGCGGTCGGGGACCGCCGCCGACCTCACATCGAGTCGGTCACCGGTCGCCGCCGAGCACCGGCGGCACGCTGCTGCCGCCGTCGCCCCACACCATCTCGTCCTCGGTGAGCCAGGTCATCCGCTCGCCGGTCGCGTCCTCGCCGTGCTCGTCCCGACCGCCGATCACGCCGCCGCGCCCGGCACCGCCCGGCGCGACCGCCCGGTGCGCGGAACCCGCCGCCCCCGGCCGACCGCCGCCGTTGCCGGCCGTGCCCACCTGCCCGGAGGCCAGCCGGCCGGTGCCCGCGGCGGAACGGTTCTCCATGACGGCCGGGCCGCCCCCGCGCCCGGCCGTCGCGGCGCCCGGCCGGCTGCCGGAGGACGCCAACGCGCCGGTGCCGAGCACCCCACCGGCCATGATCCCGGCAGCCGGGCCGAACCCGAGGCCGGCGTCGGCGCCCGACCCGCCCGGCAGTGTGCCGCCGGCCCCGGCCAGACCGCCGGCCGGCGAAGCGCTGCCGGTGGCCGGGCCGGCCCCGGCGAGCGAGGTGCCGGTGCCGGCGTCGATCACACCCGGACTACCACCGGGCACGGTCACCGCCGGGTGGTCGCCGGGCGTACCGGCGCCGGCCCCACCGGAACCGGTCCGCGGGCCGGCAGCCGGGCCGCCCGCCGTGGCGCCGGCGCCGGACGTGCCCGTGCCGGGCCCAGCCGCCGGAGTGCCCACCGACGGACCCCGCCGCGCCGGCTCGCCGGAGCGGTCGGCGTCGCCCGGCAGGCGCGGCGGCGGCGCCGGCGGGTCGACGACGCGGCCGTAGGAGGCGACCTCGTAGCCGGCCGCCAGCTCGGCGACGACCTGCACCATGCGCTGGTGAGCCTTCTCCTGCTCGGCCTTGTCCTGCTGGTGGCCCATAAAACCACCGATGATCATGCCGGGCACGCCGGCGATCAGCCCCTTGGTCGCGCCCTCGACGGCCTTGTCGTGGTCGTCGGTCTCCTCGGGGCTCTCCGCCTTCTGCTGGGCGGTGCGCAGCTGGCCCGCCATCAGGTTGAGCGCGTCACGGACGTCGGCAGTGCCCTCGGCGAGCCCGGCGGAGTAGCCCACCACCAGCGACAGCCGGTCGTGGAACTCGCGGGCCGCCTCGCCCGTCCAGGCCGGGGCCAGCTTGTCGAGGTCGCGTTCGAGATCCCGGGCCAGGCCGTCGAGCGTGTCCCGCAGCGAACTCCACTGGCTGGCCAGGCCCTCCACCTGCTTGGGGTCGCCGGCGTGCACCCCGTCGTAGAGCTCGCGGTGGCTCACGTGCTGGTAGCGCTGCGCGTAGTCAGACACGGTCGTCCTCCTGCCCGGTGAGCGCCTCGTCCACTCCGTCCAGGGCGGCGGCGATGTCGGCGGCGTTCGCCGTGTTGCGCGCCTCGGTGGTGCGGTAGTTCGTCATCACGGTCTGGGTCGCGGCGCGGGATGCCTCCACCGCGCGTCGCAACCGAGCCACCCGCTCGGCGAAGCTGGCCTGGATCTCGGTGTAGCGGCGGGCGCTGCCGGTGGCGTCGGCGAAGGAGCCGAGGGCGGGCGTACGGCCCTGCAACTCGCTGTTCAGCTTCCGCACGGCCGCCTCGGCCTGGGCCAGCCGGTCTGCCAACCGCTGGTGGAAATCCTCCAAGGACAGTACGTCGACTGTCGTGCGCCCGGTCATGGCAGCATCCCCGTTGTCCATAGTCGATGCCGTCGGCAGTCGAGACCGTCGGCCACCCAAGGCTAGTCGACCGCCGCCATCCCGGGCGACCCGTCGACGGCCGGCCGGTGTGCTCAACCGCCCGGCGGCGGCGACTCCGGCGCCTCGTCCCGTGTCGGCGGCGCCGGGCTCCCCGTCGGGCCCTCCGGGGCGAAGTAGGCCAGCGCGTCCCGCCGTTCCAGGGTCGGCCCGGTGGGCACCAGAGAGAGCAGCGCAGCCGGCACCACCAACGGCTTCACCCCGCCGTATCCGAGGGCTGTCACCGCGTCGCCGGAGCTGCGGCCGAGCGGGTACCGCATCCCCTGTGGGGTGATCAGGTAGACCGTCGCGCCGGCCGCCGCCTCGGTACCCTCGCCCGCACCCGGCGCGGCCTGCACCAGCACGCCCTTGCCGCCCGGCAACAGCACCTGCCCGGCGGTCTCCACGGCGTCCCGAGGGCCCTGCGGTACCGCCGCAGCGCCGGCGCCGTCGGCGAGTTCCGCCGGCGCCCGGTCGAACACCTCCAGGCTGGTGGTCGGCGCACCGCCGGCCGGGCCCGGCCGGTAGGTCGCGCAGAGCACCGTCTGACCGGGGCGCACCGACCGCAGCGTGGGCAGCGTCTGCGGTGTCCCCTCGGCCTCCAGCCGCCGGTCGGTCAGCAGCCGGCCAGCCTCGTCCGGGGTGATGTCGGTAACCTGGCCGCCGTCGCTCTGCAACAGCAGTGCGCTGACCTCCCCGATCGACACCAGGCCCTCGCGGGTCAGCACGTAGTGCGCGCCGGCGGCCCGGAACACGTCGCCGATCCGGGCGACGCGCCCGCCGACCGTCCGCCCGCTCGGCGTGCCGTCGCCCGCGATCCCCAGCTGCCGCAGCGCCGGACCAGCCGGCACCGCGTTGAGCAGGGGCGCGCCCACGTCGAGAGTGGTCGCACTGGTCATCTTGAGCGCCGCGAGCGCCGGTTCCGCGCCGACGATCTGCAGCCGTGCCCCGCCGGTGAGCAGAAACCGCTGACCGCCGCCCCGGACCAGGACCGCCTGGTCGGCCAGCGGGGCCCCGCCGGTGAGGGGCCGGTCGATGACCAGGCGGGTGGTCGCCCGGCGGGAGTCGCCCGGAGCCGGCACGTCACAGACCGACCAGGGCAGGCCCACCAACGACCTGCGGTCGGGCAGGGCGTCCGGGGCGCCTAGGATGCCGACGGTACGGCCACGTGCCCGGTCCTCGATGGACGCGCGGGACATCGTCCGCACCGGCGGATCGGCCTCGTTGAGGATGAGCCGCGCCGAGGCGTAGTTCAAGGTCGGGTGCAGCACCCCGTCGGCGAAGACGTACGTGGCCCCGGTCTCCCGCTCGATCACCAGCGTGTTCGCCTCCAACGGGGCGGCGTTGCCGGTGAACAGGCCGTACGCCCCGACGCCGCCGAGCGCGATGGCGGCGGCGAGCACGCTGCCGAGGAGGGCCACGCCGAGCCGCCGCATCGGCAGGTTGGTGGTCTCCGGGTCGCCGGAGAGCATCCCCGAGACGATGCGACGGGTGACGAAGCGGTATGCCTGCACCTGATCGCGGCGGGTCCGCATGGTTGACCTCCGGCAGCGACTGGTCCGCGACGATCAGGTCCGAACTCCGCCGCGGGCTTCCCTACGATAAGGGGCCGTCGGCGGGACGTCGGACCCCCGCCCGCCCACCGCCCCGGCGG
>NZ_SMKN01000186.1 GCF_004348675.1 Micromonospora sp. KC606
CGCCCATCCTGCGGGAAGGCATCGCGTGACATCATCGTTGGCGCGATGAACGAACAACCGACCTTCGCCACCCTGGTCAGCCGGTGGTACGAGCAGAACGCGCGCGACCTGCCCTGGCGGGCACCCGACGTGGGAGCGTGGGCGATCCTGGTCAGTGAGGTCATGCTCCAGCAGACCCCGGTGGTCCGGGTCCTGCCCGCCTGGTACGCCTGGCTGCGGCGCTGGCCGACGCCGGCCGCGCTGGCCGCCGACACCCCCGCCGAGGCGATCCGGATGTGGGGACGGCTCGGCTACCCCCGCCGGGCGGTCCGGCTGCGCGACTGCGCGGTGGCGATCGTGGAACGGCACGGCGGCGAGGTGCCGAAGAACCTGGAGCACCTGTTGGCCCTGCCGGGCGTCGGCACCTACACCGCGCGGGCGGTCGCCGCGTTCGCGCACGGGCAGCGACACCCGGTGGTGGACACCAACGTTCGTCGGGTGGTCTCCCGCGCCGTGGCCGGTGAGCCGGACGCCGGGCCGGCCACCCGCCCGTCGGATCTGGTCGCCTGCGAGGAACTGCTACCGGTCGAGCCGGCCGCCGCTGCCCTGGCCAGCGCGGCGTTCATGGAGCTCGGGGCGATCGTGTGCACCGCCCGCTCGCCCCGCTGCACGGCGTGCCCGGTCGAGTCGGTCTGCGCCTGGCGTGCCTCCGGTCAGGCGGCGCCCGTCGGCCCCACCCGGCGCCCCCAGCGGTACGCGGGCACCGACCGACAGGTCCGCGGGCTGCTTCTGGCGGTGCTGCGCGACGCCACCGGCCCGGTCCCGCACCAGCGACTCGACCAGGTGTGGCACGACGACGTGCAGCGGTCCCGGGCGTTGGCTGGCCTGGTGCGGGACGGCCTGGTCGAGCCGGTCGGGCAGGATTCGGTCCGGCTGATCGGCGACGGACCGGCGCCCCAACCGGTCGCCTGACCGCCCTCCGGAACCCGGCTCACACCCGGCCCGGATGAGCCCTCGAACGCGGCCCGGATGAGCCCTCGAACGCGCCCCGGCCAAGCCTTCATACGCGCCCCGGCCGAGCGGGCCCATGCCCGGTCGGACGAGCGGCCCACGCGCGGCCTGATCGACCCGATACGGCGCTACATCGCGACAACTCGCCGCCCGCCCCCTGCCTGCCTGCCTGCCTGCCTGCGTGCCTGCGTGCCTGCGTGCCTGCGTGCCTGCGTGCCTGCGTGCCTGCGTGCCGCACAACGCGACACCGACCGATACCGCAAGCGGACGGCATGATCGACTCCGGACGCGCCGGACCGGGCCATCCGCAACGCTTAACACCCCCAACTGCCGCAACCCGCAACCCGCGACGCCGTGGCCGAGGCCGCTGCGGACCGCGTGATCGACTCAGGTTGCGGTGTACCGCGGGATCTGGGGGCGTCCGACGCGACGACCCGACGTGCCCGGTGTCGTGTGAGAAGGGCGCGGGCCGGACAGGGAAAGGTGACGGCCCGGTGGCGGATGCCACCGGGCCGTCACCTTCGTACGTCGTCCTTACTCGTCCGCGCCCGCGGCAGCGGTGCCGCCGAGGTCGGCGGGAACGGCGTCCGGCACGTCCACCGGTCGGTCCGCGCCATGGAAGACCAGCTTGGACTTGTCGATGTTCTCGGGGTCGCCCTCGCAGTCCACCACCACGATCTGACCCGGGGTCAGCTCGTTGAAGAGGATCCGCTCGGAGAGGTTGTCCTCGATGTCGCGCTGGATCGTCCGGCGCAGCGGCCGGGCACCCAGGACCGGGTCGAAGCCCTTCTTCGCCAGGTACTTCTTGGCGTTGTCGGTCAGCTCCAGGCCCATGTCCTTGTTGCGCAGCTGAGTCTCGATCCGCGCGGTCATGATGTCCACGATCGAGAGGATCTCGGTCTCACGCAGCTGGTGGAAGACGATGGTGTCGTCGATCCGGTTGAGGAACTCGGGCCGGAAGTGCTGCTTGAGCTCGTCGTTGACCTTCTGCTTCATCCGGTCGTAGTTCGACTCGGAGTCTTCCGACGCCTGGAAGCCCAGCGAGACCGCCTTGGCGACGTCCCGGGTGCCCAGGTTGGTGGTCAGGATGATGACCGTGTTCTTGAAGTCCACGATCCGGCCCTGACCGTCGGTGAGCCGACCGTCCTCGAGGATCTGCAGCAGCGTGTTGAAGACGTCCGGGTGGGCCTTCTCGATCTCGTCGAAGAGGACCACGGAGAACGGCCGACGGCGCACCTTCTCGGTGAGCTGGCCACCCTCGTCGTAGCCGACGTAGCCGGGAGGGGCACCCACCAGCCGGGAGACCGTGTACCGGTCGTGGAACTCGGACATGTCCAGCTGGATGAGGGCGTCCTCGCTGCCGAAGAGGAACTCGGCGAGGGCCTTGGACAGCTCGGTCTTACCGACACCCGACGGGCCGGCGAAGATGAACGAGCCCGACGGGCGCTTCGGGTCCTTCAGGCCGGCCCGGGTGCGCCGGATCGCCTTCGAGACCGCACGAACCGCGTCCTCCTGGCCGATGACGCGCTTGTGCAGCTCGTCCTCCATGCGCAGCAGGCGCGAGGTCTCCTCCTCGGTCAGCTTGTAGACCGGGATGCCCGTCCAGTTGCCGAGCACCTCGGCGATCTGCTCGTCGTCGACCTCGCTGACGACGTCCAGGTCACCGGCCTTCCACTCCTTCTCGCGCTGCGCCTTCTGGCCAAGGAGCTGCTTCTCCTTGTCGCGCAGCTGCGCGGCACGCTCGAAGTCCTGCGCGTCGATCGCGGACTCCTTGTCGCGACGCACCTGCGCGATGCGCTCGTCGAAGTCGCGCAGGTCTGGCGGCGCGGTCATCCGGCGGATCCGCATCCGGGCGCCCGCCTCGTCGATCAGGTCGATCGCCTTGTCCGGCAGGAAGCGGTCGGAGATGTACCGGTCAGCCAGAGTCGCGGCAGCCACGAGCGCTGCGTCCGTGATCGAGACACGGTGGTGCGCCTCGTAGCGGTCGCGCAGACCCTTGAGGATCTCGATGGTGTGGGCCAGCGACGGCTCACCCACCTGGATCGGCTGGAACCGGCGCTCCAGGGCGGCGTCCTTCTCCAGGTGCTTGCGGTACTCGTCGAGGGTGGTGGCGCCGATGGTCTGCAGCTCGCCACGGGCCAGCATCGGCTTGAGAATGCTCGCCGCGTCGATCGCGCCCTCGGCCGCGCCCGCGCCCACCAGGGTGTGGATCTCGTCGATGAACAGGATGATGTCGCCGCGGGTGCGGATCTCCTTGAGCACCTTCTTCAGGCGCTCCTCGAAGTCACCGCGGTACCGGGAACCGGCCACCAGGGCCCCGAGGTCGAGCGTGTAGAGCTGCTTGTCCTTCAGCGTCTCGGGCACCTCGCCCTTGATGATCTTCTGGGACAGCCCCTCCACCACAGCGGTCTTACCGACGCCGGGCTCACCGATCAGGACCGGGTTGTTCTTCGTACGGCGGGAGAGCACCTGCATGACCCGCTCGATTTCCTTCTCGCGCCCGATGACCGGGTCGAGCTTGCCCTCACGGGCGGCCTGGGTCAGGTTACGACCGAACTGGTCCAGCACCAGACTCGTCGACGGCGCCGCCTCGCCCGGCGCGGTGCCCGCCGCGGCCGGCTCCTTGCCCTGGTAGCCGGAGAGCAACTGGATCACCTGCTGGCGGACCCGGTTCAGGTCGGCGCCGAGCTTGACCAGCACCTGGGCGGCGACGCCCTCGCCCTCGCGGATCAGACCGAGCAGGATGTGCTCTGTGCCGATGTAGTTGTGGCCGAGCTGCAGCGCCTCGCGCAGCGACAGCTCCAGCACCTTCTTGGCCCGCGGCGTGAACGGGATGTGCCCGCTCGGCGCCTGCTGGCCCTGGCCGATGATCTCCTCGACCTGCTGACGGACGCCCTCGAGGGAGATGCCGAGGCTCTCCAGGGCCTTTGCCGCGACACCCTCACCCTCGTGGATCAGGCCCAGCAGGATGTGCTCCGTACCGATGTAGTTGTGGTTGAGCATCCGGGCCTCTTCTTGGGCCAGGACGACAACCCGTCGCGCTCGGTCGGTGAACCGCTCGAACATGCCCTCGTGCTCCTCACGTGCCGTGCGCCTTGATGTGCGAGATCTTGGCGGGGCCGGTGCGCGGACGTCCGGACGGGCGTCCTTGCCTCATTACTCTATCGCCGCCGACCGACTCCGCTGAGGTCGTGTGCCCCCGTGACGAGCCGTTCGGACGCTGTTTTGACCAACCCTCCGCGCTCAGGAGGTGTTCCGACACCTCGACCTGTACGCGCAGAGCGAAATTCACCCCGGGTGCGGAAGGCGCCCCCGGCGGCCCGATGGGTCGTCCACAGCCTGTGGACGCAGTCTCCACCGGCTGTGGGCAACGCCCTCCTCGGCGGGAATGTTCCCGGTCCACGTCCGCCCGCGACCATCACCGCGCCCCCTCGCCGGCGGTCGGCCGAGGCCGCCCGAAAACGACGACGCCGGCCCGGAGACAGGCTCCGGGCCGGCATCGCGCGCCGACCGTGACGGGTCAGCGGGTGGCGTGGAACTCGTCGACGATCTCCTGCGGGATACGGCCCCGGTCGGAGATCTCCTTGCCCTGCTTCTTGGCCCAGGCCCGGATCGCCCTGTTCTGCTCACGATCCGCGGTGGCGCCCCCCCGGCCCCGCGCGGCTCGGCCGCCGACGACCACGCCGCCCCGACCGACCCGGGTGCCCGCCGCCACGTACTGCGCGAATGTATCGCGCAATTTCTCCGCGTTGGAGTTCGACAGGTCGATCTCGTACTGAACACCGTCGAGGGCGAACTTGACAGTCTCGTCCGCGTCCCCGCCGTCCAGGTCATCGACCAGCTTGTGAATGATCTGCTTGGCCACGTCCCACATTCCTTTCGAGCAGGGTTACTTCCTGCAATGCAAGAACGATAACCCGCGAGACGCTCGTCGCGTCAATAGGATGCGGTAACAACCCGGAGAAGTCGTCCGGTCACTCCGCGCGGACCAACGGGAAGAGGATGGTTTCCCGAATTCCCAGACCCGTCAGCGCCATGAGAAGCCTGTCGATTCCCATTCCCATGCCACCGGCCGGTGGCATTCCGTACTCCATCGCACGCAGAAAGTCCTCGTCCAGCCGCATCGCCTCGTCGTCGCCACGGGCCGCGAGCTGCGCCTGGGCGACCAGCCGCTCCCGCTGCACCACCGGGTCCACCAACTCGGAATACGCGGTGCCCAGCTCGAAACCGAGGACGTACAGGTCCCACTTCTCGGCCAGCCCCGGCTCGCTGCGGTGGGCCCGGGTCAGCGGGCTGGTCTCCTCCGGGTAGTCCCGGACGAACGTGGGTTCCTGCAACCCCGGCACGACCAGTTCCTCGAAAAGTTCCTCGGCCAGCTTGCCCGGACCCCACTTGGGGTCGACGGAAACACCGACCTTGTCGGCGTACTCCATCAGACGGGACCGCTCGGTGCGTACGGTGACCTCCTCGCCGAGCGCTTCCGACAGCACCCCGAACAGGGTCACCGAACGCCACTGGCCACCGAGGTCGAACTCGCGCCCGTCGGCGTGCGTCACCACGGTCGAGCCGCCCACGGCGATCGCGGCCTGCTGCACGAGATTGCGGGTCAGCTCGGCCATGGTGTCGTAGTCGCCGTACGCCTGGTACGCCTCGAGCATCGCGAACTCGGGCGAGTGCGACGAGTCGATGCCCTCATTGCGGAAGTTGCGGTTGATCTCGAAGACCCGGTCGACGCCGCCGACCACGGCGCGCTTGAGAAACAGTTCCGGCGCGATTCGCAGATACAGATCGGTGTCGAGCGCATTGCTGTGGGTCACGAATGGGCGGGCCGCCGCGCCGCCGTGCAGCAGCTGGAGCATGGGAGTCTCGACCTCAATGAATCCCGCGCCGTGCAACGAGTCGCGCAGGCTGCGCACCGCCGCGGCCCGGGTCCGGACCATCTGCCGCGCCTGCGGGCGCACGATGAGGTCGACGTACCGCTGCCGGACCCGGGCCTCCTCGCTGAGCGGCTTGTGCGCCACCGGCAGGGGGCGCAGCGCCTTCGCGGTGACCGCCCAGTCCTGCGCCAGAACCGACAACTCACCCCGGCGACTGGTGATCACCTCGCCGGTGACCCCGACGTGGTCACCGAGGTCGACCAGCCGCTTCCAGGCGTCCAGCCGCTCCGGGCCCACCCGGTCCAGCGAGAGCATGGCCTGCAACTCGGTGCCGTCGCCGTCGCGCAACGTGGCGAAGCAGAGCTTCCCGGTGTTCCGTACGAAGATCACCCGACCGGTGACCGAGACCTGGTCGCCGGTGGCGGTGTCGGTGGGCAGGTCGGCGTACCTCGCGCGGATTTCGGCCAGGGTGCTGCTCCGGGGGAATCCGACCGGGTACGGCTCGACGCCGTCGGCGAGCATCCGGTCCCGCTTCTCCCGGCGGACCTTCATCTGCTCGGGAAGGTCGTCGGCGGGGTCCACTGGCAGGGCGTTCTGCTCGGTCACGGCACGCTTCCTCAGGCTTCGGGGAGTTTCGGCGGGTCAGCCCATGAGCGTACTCAAGGGCTCCGGGGGCCGTAACGCAGACAACCTGCCGCCCGGCAGCGGGCCCACCCGCCTCGCCCCACCGCTCAGATGTTGCGCTCGTAGACCATCCGCAGTCCGATCAGCGTGATCATCGGTTCGTGGTGGGTGATCACGCGGCACTCGTTGATCACCAGGGCGGCCAGCCCTCCGGTGGCGATGACCGCCTTCACCTCGCCCAACTCCTCGGTCATCCGCTCCACGATCCGGTCCACCTGGCCGGCGAAGCCGAAGTACAGGCCGGACTGGAGGCACTCGACGGTGTTCTTCCCGATCACCGAGCGGGGCTTCGTCGCCTCCACCTTGCGCAGCTGGGCGGCCCGGGCGGCGAGCGCGTCGAAGGAGATCTCGATGCCGGGGGCGAACGCGCCGCCGAGGAACTCGCCCCGGCCGCTGATCACGTCGAAGTTGGTGGTGGTGCCGAAGTCCACCACGATCGACGGGCCGCCGTAGAGGGTGTACGCGGCGAGGGTGTTGACCACCCGGTCCGCGCCGACCTCCTTGGGGTTGTCGATGGCGAGCTGCACGCCGGTGCGTACCCCGGGCTCGACGACCACACTCGGCAGGTTTGCGTAGTAGCGGGCCAGCATGGTCCGCAGCGAGCGCAGCGCGGCCGGGACCGTGGAACAGGCCGCCACCCCGGTGATCTCCACCGCATCACCGGCGAGCAGCCCCCGGAACATCAGACCCAGCTCGTCCGCGGTGGAACGGGCGTCGGTCTTGACCCGCCAGGAGTGCACCAGCTTGTCGCCGTCGAAGGTCGCCAGCACGGTGTTGGTGTTTCCGATGTCGATGCAGAGCAGCACGCACGCAGCCTAGACGCCGGGCCCGGAACCGGAGTCGGTGTGGCCCACCACGACGACGCTCACTCCTCGCGGAGGTCCAGCGCGATGTCCAGGATCGGCGAGGAGTGGGTGAGCGCGCCGATCGACAGGAAGTCCACCCCGGTCGCCCCGTACTCGGCGGCCACCTGCAGGGTCAGCCCGCCGGTCGCCTCCAGCTCGGCCCGGTCGCCGACCCTGGCCACCACCTCGCGCAGCGTCTCCGGGGTCATGTTGTCCAACAGCAGGAAGTCCGCGCCAGCCTCCACCGCCTCCACGGCCTCGGCAACCGTGTCGACCTCCACCTGGACCGGCACGTCGGGAAAGACCTCCCGGACCCGTCGGTAGGCGGCGGCGACCCCACCGGCGGCCAGCTTGTGGTTGTCCTTGACCATGGCGACGTCGTGCAGGCCCATCCGCTTGTTCGTGCCGCCGCCGGCGCGCACCGCGTACTTCTCCAGGGCACGCAGGCCGGGGGTGGTCTTCCGGGTGTCCAGCACCGTCGCCTTCGTGCCGGCCAGCGCGTCCGCCCAGGCCCGGGTGTGGGTGGCCACGCCGGACATCCGGCAGAGCAGGTTGAGCGCCGTCCGCTCGGCGGTGAGCAGCAGCCGGGTCGGGCCGGTCACGGTGGCCAGCACGTCGCCGCGGGCCACCCGCTGCCCGTCGTGGGCCACCAACGACACCGCGACCGTACGGCCCATCCCGGTCACCTCGCCGACCAGCTCGAACACGGCGGCGGCGACGGCCAGTCCGGCGACCACACCGGGAGCGCGGGCGACCAGGTCGGCGGTGTCGGTCTGCGCGTCCGGGATCGTCGCCACGCTGGTGACGTCGAGAGAACTCGGGCCCAGGTCCTCGGCCAGCGCGTCCACGATCACCTGCCGGACCCGTTCCGGATCGAGGCCGCCGGCCCTCAGCGCCTGCTCTGTCGACTGGTTCACTCCCGCTCCTCCCCTGGCGCCCGCAGGACTCGTCGCACCACTGTCGCTCACGCCGGCTCCTCCCACCGGGACGTCAACCTGCCCCGCGTCCCGACCGCCCCGACGAGGTGGCCCCGCCACCGCTCCTCGGCCGTCGGGAAGTCTTCCCGCCAGTGGCAACCCCGGGTCTCCTGACGGGCGTACGCGGCGGCGACCAGCGTCGACGCCACGGTGACCAGGTTCGTGGCCTCCCAGTCGGCGGTCCGCGGAGCGCCTCGCTCCGCGCCGATTTCGGTCAGCGTGGCGGCGGTCGCGGCGAGGGTCCGCGCCGAGCGGAGCACTCCCGCGCCCCGGGTCATGGCCCGTTGCAGCGCCGGGGTGCCGGCGGCCGGCACCACCCAGCCCTCGCCACCCACCCAGGCACCGGTCTCCGCCGGCTTCGCCTGCTCGGGCAGGCCCACGGCGATGTCCTCGGCGATGCGGCGGGAGAAGACGAGCCCTTCCAGCAGCGAGTTGCTGGCCAACCGGTTCGCGCCGTGCACGCCGGTGCAGGCGACCTCGCCGCAGGCGTACAGGCCGGGGATGGAGGTCCGCCCGCGCAGGTCGGTGCGGACGCCGCCGGAGGCGTAGTGGGCGGCCGGGGCGACCGGGATCAGATCGACCGCCGGGTCCACGCCGATGGCCAGGCAGGAGGCGACGATGGTGGGGAAACGCCCGGCGAGGAAGTCCCCGCCGAGGTGGCGGGCGTCCAGCCAGACGTGGTCGGCGCCGGTGGCCAGCAGCACCCGGTGGATGCCCTTGGCCACCACGTCCCGTGGGGCCAGCTCGGCCAGTTCGTGCTGGCCCACCATGAACCGTTTGCCGTCGCCGTCGACGAGGTGGGCGCCCTCGCCGCGCAGCGCCTCGGAGACCAGCGGCTGTTGGGCCAAACCGGCGCCGGGCACCCGGGCGTGCTCCGGAACGATCAGCGCGGTCGGGTGGAACTGCACGAACTCCACGTCGGTGACCGCCGCGCCGGCCCGCATCGCCAGCGCCACCCCGTCGCCGGTGGAGACCGCCGGGTTGGTGGTGGCCGCGAAGATCTGCCCCATCCCGCCGGTGGCCAGCACCACCGCCCGGGACAGGATGGCCCCGACGCCGTCCTCGCTACCCTCGCCGAGCACGTGCAGGGTGATGCCGCAGGCCGGGCCGAGCGAGTCGGGGCCGTCGCCGGGCGCGCGGAGCAGGTCCAGCACCAGGGCGTGCTCGACCAGCCGGATCCACGGGTCGCGGCGGACCGCAGCGTGCAGCGCCCGCTGCACCTCGGCCCCGGTCGCGTCGCCGCCGGCGTGCACGATCCGGTCGGCTCGGTGCCCGCCCTCGCGGGTGAGCATCAGCGACCCGTCGGGGTTGCGGTCGAACTCCGCGCCGATGCGCATCAGTTCACGCAGCCGGGCCGGCCCCTCCTCCACCAACACCCGCACCGCCGGCGGGTCGCAGAGCCCGACCCCGGCGATCTCGGTGTCGGAGGCGTGCGCGGCCGGCGTGTCGGTGGGGCCGAGCACCGCGGCGATGCCGCCCTGCGCCCAGCGCGTCGAGCCCTCGTCGATGTTGACCTTGGTGACGACGGTGACGTGCAGGCCCGCCTCACGCAGGTGCAGCGCGGCAGTCAGACCGGCGACCCCGGAACCGACAACGATCACGTCGGTCGTCTCCACCCAGCCGGGCGCGGGGGCGGCCAGCAGACGGGGCAGGGCCGGCAGGTCGACGGTCGGAAGGTCCATGGGAACAGTCAACCCGAAGCATTCTCGTCCGGGGCGGCGGGGGCACGACGAGTGGTTTCGGCTACTTCGTCCGGACGGGCAGGCCGGCGGGACCGGCCCCCTTCAGCGAGGCGGTCACCGTCCGGTCGCTGAGCCACAGGTAGCAGCGGACCCCACGGTCGCCCACCCGCCAACGGCCGGCACCCGGCGGGCGCACCACCACGCCGCTGCGGAAACGCAGGTTGGCGTCGTCGGGCACGCCGACGTACCGGCCGAGCACCGTTCGACAGCCGGCGTAGAGCGGAGCCCAGTCGGCGCCCTTCGTGGGGTACGGCCGGTCCGGCGCCTGCCACACGCCGACGAACTCGGCGTCGTGGGCGGCCCCGCAGTCCACCGGGGTGAGGGTGCGCACCCGTCCACCGCCCTCGGTGGTCCGCTGGCAGCCCAGCCGAAGCGTCGACGGCCCGCGGAGAGCGCCGCGGAGGCTGCCGGTGCGGGTCACCACCTTCGCCGCGGCCTCGGTGGTGTCCAGCTGGCTGAGGTCGCAGCGGTACCAGCGGGAGCCGGCCGCCCAGCCGGGCCGGGTGGGCAGTGCCACGGCCAGCCGCAGCCGGCCGGCGCGCCAGTCGTCGCCGACGTACCCGGCGGCCCTCGCGTCGCACTCGGCGAACGCGCCGCGCAGCTCGGGCGAGCCGGTGGCCGGCGGCTCGGCCCGACCGGCGGGGAAGGCACCGACGTGCACCGTCTCGACCCGGTGCGGCACCGCGCAGTCGACCGGCGCGTACGCGTCAAGGGCCACGGTGTCGGTGAATTCGGCGACCTGGCAGACCTCCGCCACTGGGGTGAACGGACCGGGAGGGGCCAACGCGGCCCAGTCGTCGGTCAGGTCGCCGTCGAGCCCGTCGGCGCCGGCACAACCGGACAGCACGGCGACCGCGAGCCATGCGGCGGTCACGCTGCTCATCGTACGGCGCATCGCGGCCTCCCCCAGCCGACGACCGTCGATCCCGACGGTCCGCCCAGGGTAACCGTTCACGACCCTCCGGTAACAGACCGGAAGCGCGCCCCCACTCGCCGTCGATCATGATGTTGTCTTCGCGGCGCGCCGACCCGCGGCACGGCAACCTCATGATCGACGGGATGGGTGGGTCCGGTGGATCAGTTGAGTAGGGCCAGGGGG
>NZ_SMKN01000187.1 GCF_004348675.1 Micromonospora sp. KC606
GGCTTGGGGGAGTCGGGCGTTGCACCAGACGCGGGTACGCACGGACTGGCGGTCCTCCTCGGAGAGGGTGGTTTCGCCGAAGTCGATGGCGAGCACGTGGCCGAGGGACCGGCGCAGCGCCATGGCCAGGGCGGCGGCCTGGTCGACGCTGGTCAGCGTGGTCGGCAGGTGAATGATCCAGTGAGGCTCGTTCACGGGTGCCACCGGCTGTTCGGGGTTACCCGGGTGTGCCGGCAGCCGGCGTGCCGCGACTGCCACTGCCGCAACGCCTGGCGGATGCGTTCTCCCTCGGTGTTGGCGGTGCACAGGTCGCGGGTGAGCCGTTCCAGCTCGTCGGCGAGCCGGTCGAGGTAGGCGTACACCTGCTCGGGGTCGAGGCCGCGCCACCGGCGACGATCGAAGGTGGCGGCGCGAGCGTGCTGCGGCAGCAGGCGTTGCATGGCTCGGTAGATCACAACTGTCTCTCCTTTCGGTGTCCGTCGGGATGCCGTGGTTCGATCGGGCCGGGCTGCGGCACGGGGGCGGGCGGGGTCGACCGGCACGACCGCGCGCGTGGCGTACAGGCCGGAGCCCGGCACCCGCCCCGGGCCCGTCTTCCGCTCGGGGAGTCCGCTCAGGCGGTCGCTGGTTCCGCGCCGGACAACCCGCCGGTGTAGGCCGCCAGCGCCGCGACGGCCGTGGTCAGGCTCTCCGCCATCAGGCCGAGCTGTTCGGCGGCGCGCTGCCACTGATCGGCCACCGTCTCGTCGACCAGGCCGGGCCGGTCCGCGTCGAGAAGCTGCTGCCCGGCGGTGGTGATCCGGGCCGGGAACTGCCCGATCCGGGTGGCCGCCGCGCCCAACTGGTCCCGCACGGTGTCCAGCGCCGTCACCAGCCCACCGATGGTGACCGGGCTCTCGTTGCCGGCGTCGGCACGCAGCCGACCGACCCCGTCCCTGAGCTGCTGTTCCGCGTCGCCGGCCAGGTCGAGGGCGTCCTCTCCGCTGCGCCGGGCCTGCCGGATGGCAGGGTGCGCGCAGCCCGCGCTCATCCGTTCCAGCAGCACCGTGGCGGCGGCGACCGCGAGGTACGCCTCGCGCAGCTCACCGGTCACCTGCTCGGCCGCCCAGATCGCGCTGGCGGCGGCACGTCCGAGTCCGTCATGGTGTGACTCTCCTTGTTGTGGGTGGGGGTGCCGGGGCAGCACGACGACCGGCCCGGAGGGGGTTGGGTCGTTTGTACGTGCTGCCCCAGCGCTGTCCGGGTGAGACCCGGAGGATGAGCCGCCCTTGTTTGCCGACGAGGGCCGCCTCGGCTTCAACATATGATACCTAGTGTCTTAAGTGCAAGACTTGGAACACCAAGAACTTGATGTCATAAGCAAGGAGTGGTCAGATGGTGGTGCCGACGAGGGAGCACTGCCATGTCTGTTACGCCGCACTACGTCCGTATCGCTACCGAGATTCGAGACCGGATCCGTTCCGGCGACTTGAAGCCCGGTGACAAGCTGCCGTCGATCTCCGAACTCTGTGACCACTACGACGTCTCCACCCAGGTCATCCGCTCGGCAATGTTGACGTTGCGCGCTGAGGGTCTGGTTGAGGGTCACCAGGGTCTCGGGGTCTTCGTGCGCGATCGGTCTGACGACCCGAAGTGATCATGCGGTCGCCAGTGGCCTTCGGTAATGCCGAGGGCTGCGATCTGCGTCGATACCCGATAGTGTCCATCCGGTCACATGCGCGTGGTCAGGTAAGTGGGATGGCACGGAGGGTGTTTTGTTCAGGTGCAGCTTCGGATCGCTATGCCAGGTTGCTGGTGCCGATGACTGGCGCTCTGGCTCCTAGCTCTGATGGCGGGCGACGATGAGCGTCGGTGAAGTCAAAGCGGCCCTGGGCGCTGCCGTTGAGGCTGCGCGCCAGGGCCGTAGGGTTCTCGACCTGGCTGTGTCCCAGGCCGAGTCCGCCACCAGAGAAGCCGCTGAGGTTCTGCGAGGCGGTCAGCATGAAGAGGTGACCCGCATTCATCATGCGCTCGGCTCTGCTGCGGCCGAGGTGGCACCCACTCGCCGGCGGTTCGACGCTGCTGCTGAGAAGATCGGCGACTACCTTTCCCGACTCGGATGACCGGGGTCGGCGAGGTCGTCGCGCAACTCCTTGCTATACAGGGAAAGCTGGACGAGGCGGTCGTAACCGCCTTACGGGCACAGGCGGACGCCGAACAGGCGTTCGTGCACCTCGCAGAGGTTCGGCGTGGTGGCGGCGACCAACGGCTGAAGGCCGCTGTGGCTGACGTCGAAGTAGCCCGGGACAAGGCGGGCCGTTACGCACGCCTGCTGGCGGACGCTGCGCGGCATATCGGCGCTTACGTAAATGTCCTTGCCCCTGGTGCCGCACCGTCCGAGGCCCCGGCAGAGAATGCAGCTCCCTCTGGTGAACGTCTGGTGACCGAGGCGGAGGCCCGTGGACGCCGAGCCGACATCGCCTGGCGGAGGCAGGTCCAGAAGGCCGATGACACTGAGGACAGCCTCAAGAATGCCGAGAGCAATGCCAAGGAGGTGTTCAAGTTCTTCAAGCAGCAGCACCGCGATCAGGGCGGCACCGCCACGGGAACTACACCTCACCAGCACGCTCCCGCTCAGGAGCGCCCTCAGGTCGACAACCCTGTCACAGCGGCCGTCATGGCGGCGGGTGCGCTCGCGGTGGTTGCGAAGGCGGTGTGGAACCATGGCAGGAACCGACGAGCCAGGAAACGGAACGAGGATGCTCAATCCTGATCTGTTGGAATACGTCCGGACGATGATCCGGGGTGACTATGCCGCGAACGACGTCGTTGAGGCCCGGCTCGATGCCGATGGCTGGGACGGCTTCCCTCGGTTTCTCGCGGCCCTGTTCTTCGTGGCGGTCGATCGACGCTTCGGTACGGCAGCGGGTCCGCCGGAGGTCATCAAGTTCGTCGGTGATCTGCGTGCTGGCCTCGGTGAGGGCGGCCCCGACATTCAACCCGACGCCGCCGAACGGCTGATCCTGTCGATCATCGACCCGTCGGTCGACTACTCGATCAGTCAGGACATGATCGGCCGGATCCAGGCCGCCACCATCCAGAAGATCCTCACCGAGGAGGATCTCAGCGACGCGGAGTTGGATGCGTTGCTGGCCGAGGCGGCCGAACTCGCCCAGCGAGAGTGAACACCCACCGCCTGGTGCCGCCACATGGCACTGCGGACGCGCTGGTCCCGTCCCCAGCTCGCTACTGGTGAAGTGCGGGCTGAGGGGGCGGCACCACCTTGTCGAGCTGCCGTTCAAGGCTGAGCGGATCGTCGAAGAACTCGACGTCGCTGACCGTGCGGAGTTCGGCGACGATCGCTGCCGGCCAGTCCCGCGCCGAGCCGTCAAGGGCCGCGACCCGACTCTCTTTCGCGATCTCCGACAGGCCGAAAACGTGATAGCAGTGCTCAGCGGCCTGATCGGGGTCGCGCAGGCTGACAGCCTGCACGTATGCCGCCTTGCCGTCATTCGCGACTCGTAGGGTGACCGAGCGGTTGCGCCCCGATTTCAGTGGAATCGGGGCGTCTCGCTGGAGCTTGCGGCTGCGGCCCGCCCAGGCGGTGACCCGGTCAGTCACGCGATCAACAAACCTGGTCCCGGCCTGGCGGGGAGCGAGCCAACGGAGCTGGTCGGTCCGTAGCGATGCCTGGGCGACGTCGAGGACCAGCCGGCCCAGGTCGTCGGCATCCCCGAAGGTCGCGATTTCGCCAGGTGCGGCGTCGATCCCGTTGAGGCCACTGCCGGCCATGATTTCGGCGAACGCCTCGGCCGCTCGTCCGGCGAACAGGTTCACTCCCGCCATCGTCAACAGGGAGGCTGCGGTGGCTCGGTCGGTGACCCGGTAGCCAGCGCCCATCGGCTCGACAAGCACCCGTACACCGTCCCCGTCGCCGTAGCTCAGCGGCAGGTCGACCAACAGCCCATCGCCGTACGGGTGGACGACGGTGTTGTCGTTGACAGCCCGGAGGACAGCGCCGATGACAGTCGTGGAATTCACGATCATCTCCCTCCTCGTGGCTCACACCAGACGAAGTCGTCCCCGATCGCGATGAAGCACTCCGCAGCGAACGCTTCCAGGATCGCACGGTACGTGCCGGGTGCGACCCTTGGTTGCAGCGGAACGGCCGGGATGTCGTCTGGCTCGTAGGCGCCTTCCTCGCCGCCGCCGGGCTCATTGCGGTGCTTGTGGGTGCCCGGAAAGGGGCGATGCGGGGTGTTCAGGCAGAGCCGGCGGGCAGAGAAGCCCGTCCGGCCGTCACCGGCGAGATACTGAAGCGCCGGCTCGCTCGGCTTCAGCTCGTTGACCGTCATGCGTAGCCGGCAGGGAGCAAGCACCGGGATGGCGGTCTGGACCCGGACGATGCCCTCTCTTACCACCGGGCTCTTGGCGGTCCAGGTGATGCCTCCGACCGTCACCGCCGCCGCGAGTGGCGACAGCAGGGTGCCCAAATTGGCAGCCGTCATCAGGTGGGACACCTGCCGACTCACAAGCGCGCCCCTTCTCGTCCACGGGACCAGGTCTGCATGCGGTCCACGGGTGTGGGGTGCCTGCCGGATCAGCAGCCGAGGCCAAGATGTCCACGTCGCTGCGGTGGCCTCTGGCGTGCCGATACGAGGCGACCTCGCTCCGCGTGCCGACACGGACACTATCCGAGAGGGTCGTGATGGTGCAGTCCTGGCAGTCGGGTCGAGTCGACAACCTGACATCGGTGCGGAAAGCTTGATCGCTGGGTACCGTCGACCGACGCCAGCGTCGTAGCGTTACGGACTCGGACGAAATGGATCAAGACGGTGGGGACGACGCTACGTGATCACTGGTGAGCTGAAGAGCAGGGTCGACCGGATCTGGGACACCTTCTGGTCGGGCGGCATCTCCAACCCGTTGGAGGTGATCGAGCAAATCACCTACCTGCTGTTCATCCGGCGGCTGGACGAGCTGCATATCTTGGCGCTGAACAAGGCCGCGCGCACAGGCCAGCCCATCGAGCGACCGATCTTTCCCGACGGCGACGACCCCAAGGGCAAACCGTATGAGGCATTGCGCTGGTCGAACTTCAAGAACGCCGAGCCGGGCGAGATGTTCGAGATCGTCGGACAGCACGTCTTCCCGTTCCTTCGCACGCTCGGCGGAGACGGCTCGACCTACTCGACCCACATGAAGGACGCCCGCTTCACCATCCCCAACGCGGCGTTGCTGTCCCGGGTGGTCGACATGCTCGACGGCGTGTCGATGGAAGACCGCGACACCAAGGGTGACCTGTACGAATACCTGCTCAGTAAGATCGCCACCGCTGGCCACAACGGACAGTTCCGCACCCCCCGGCACATCATCCGGCTGATGGTGGAGATGATCGGCCCCGGCCCGGACGACACCATCTGCGACCCGGCCTGCGGCAGCGCCGGCTTCCTGATGGAGGCCAGCGAGTACGTCCGCCGGGAGCACCCCTACCTCTTCCATGACCCGAAGCGCAACCGGCACTACCACCACGAGATGTTCCACGGCTTCGACTTCGACAGCACGATGCTCCGGGTCGGCAGCATGAACATGCTGCTGCACGGCGTCGAGAACCCGATCATCGAGTACCGCGACTCATTGGCGCAGAGTGCTAGCGACGAGGCCGAGAAGTACTCGATCATCCTGGCCAACCCGCCGTTCGCCGGCAGCATCGACTACGAGAGCACCGCCCGGGACCTGCTCCAGGTCGTCAGGACGAAGAAGACCGAACTGCTCTTCCTGGTGCTCTTCCTGCGGCTGCTCAAGCCGGGCGGCCAGGCAGCGGTGATCGTGCCGGAAGGGGTGCTGTTCGGGTCGAGTAAGGCACACAAGGAGATCCGCCGCATCCTCGTGGAGGACCACAAGCTCGACGCGGTGGTGAAGCTCCCCGGTGGTGCGTTCAGGCCGTATACGGGAGTCTCCGCCGCCATCCTGTTCTTCACGAAGACCAACAGCGGTGGCACCGACGACGTCTGGTTCTACGAGGTGACTGCCGACGGGTGGAGCCTGGACGACAAGCGGACACCGCTGCTGCCCGAGGAAAAGCTCGGCCCCAAGCCAAAGGTTGACCTCACTGAGGCCGACCACGCCGCGAACAATCTGCCGGACGTGCTCACCCGCTGGGCGCAGCGCAACGGCGACGAGCGAAAGCGGGCACGGGCCGAACAGAGTTTCTGCGTGCCGAAGGACGGCATCGTAGCCCAGGGCTACGACCTCAGTCTTAGTCGCTACAAGGAAGTTGTTCATAAGAAGGTCGAGCATCGACCGCCGCATGAAATCTTCAGTGACCTCGATCGTCTCGAATCGGAAATTCAGCAGGGCATGTCTGACCTGAAGGCGATACTTGGATGAGCGCACTTCCAGTCGGTTGGGAAGTTCTCCCTCTAGAGGCAATCGCTGAGGTTCGACTAGGGCGTCAGCGTTCGCCGAAGAACCATGCGGGCGACCATATGCGGCCATATGTCAGAGCTGCGAATGTTGGTTGGCGTGGCTTGTTGTTGAATGACGTCAAGATGATGAACTTTACCGACGCCGAGATGGAGGTATATCGCCTTCTGGAAGGTGATTTGCTGCTCAATGAGGCGTCAGGCAGTGCGGCAGAGGTGGGAAAGCCTGCGATATGGCGTGGTGAGATTGAGGACTGTGCGTTCCAAAACACCTTGATTCGAGTGCGTCCTCGCGCTATTGAGTCGGATTACTTGTTGCATTACTTCCGGTACACTGCAATGAGGGGAGGATTTGCCGCCGCGTCTCGTGGCGTCGGTATCCATCATCTTGGTCGGGAAACCCTTTCCTCGTGGGAAGTGCCTTGCCCTCCACCAAGGGAGCGGAAAAGAATAGTTGATGTGCTGGATCGTGCGGACGCGCTCCGCGCCCAGCGTCGAGAAGCGCTCATGTTGCTCGATCGCCTGTTTCAATCCGCATTCCATAGCGCTTTTGGTGATCCGATCAAGAATGATCGCGGCTGGCCGGTCACGGTAGTGGCTGAGGCAGGTCGAGTGCAGTTGGGGCGGCAACGGGCTCCGCAGTACCAGACCGGGAAGTATTCAACTCCATACGTCCGAGTAGCAAACGTCTACGAGAATCAGATAGATCTCTCGGACTTGCTGGCTATGGACTTTGGCGCTGCCGACTTCTCTAACTATCAGCTGAAGCATGGGGATATTTTACTCAATGAAGGGCAGAGTATCGAACTGGTTGGCAGGCCTGCTATGTGGCGGGATGAGATTGAAAACTGCTGCTTCCAAAATACGTTAGTCCGTTTTCAGGCAAGACGTGAACTGGTGAACCCGAGCTTCGCGTTGGCTGTTTTCCTCGCCTATTTTCGATCAGGGGAGTTTTCGAAGATTAGTAGCAAGACCTCCAACGTGGCACATCTCGGTGCAAGTCGGTTCTCGGCTATGCCGTTTCCAGTGCCTCCGCTGCACCTTCAGGAAAAATTTGCGAAGCAGGCTTCCATGATCGAACGGCTGAAGGCAGCGCACCAGGCGAGCCTCGCCGAGTTGGATGCGTTGTTCGCTTCGCTTCAGGATAGGGCCTTTCGCGGAGCGTTGTGATGTGCGACTATCGAGGGCTGTCCACGCGCCGGGGGGATCTTCGTCGATGAGCAACTTCGCGTTCCTGCGCACCGAGTGGCCCGAGCTGTTCGCCGAGGCCGAGCAGGCCGAGCTGAACGCCGTGGTCAACCCGCGTACCGCCTGCTTCTACGCTCGTCGGTGCCTGGAGCAGGCGCTCAAGTGGCTTTATCGCGCCGATGACACGTTGCAGGAGCCGAGCGACAAGCGGCTGGTCGCGCTGATCACCGCGCCGACGATGATGAAGTTGGTCGGGTCGACGCTCACCGCGAAGATGCAGATCATTCGGATCAAGAGCAACAAGGCCGTACACGAGAACGGCCCGGTGACCGCGCAGGTTGCCGACCAGGTGATCCGTGAGCTGTTCCACCTGACGTACTGGATCGCCCGCACCTACACCCGCGACCCGGCCGCCGTGCCCCCGGCGGCCCTGGCCTTCGACCCCGCGCTTATGCCGCGCCCGGCCGACGTGCGAGCCCAGAGCCGGGCCGAGGTCCGCGCGCTGGACGAGCGGCTCGCCGCCCAGGACGCCGCGCTGGCTGCGGCGGAGGCCGCCAACGTCGACCTCGACGCGCAGCTCGCCGCCCTGCGCCAGCAGATTGCGGCGGCGAAGGCCGCCAACGCGGCACGGCCCGACGAGCACGACTACAACGAGCAGGAAACCCGCGACCGATACATCGACGTGTTGCTCGGCGAGGCGGGTTGGTCGCTGGACCAGGAGCGTGACCGGGAGTTCCCGGTCACCGGCCTGCCGCGTGGCTCCGGCAACGGCCGGGTCGACTACGTGCTGTGGGGCGCCGACGGTAGGCCCCTCGCCGTCGTCGAGGCCAAGCGCACCCGTCGCGACCCGCTGATCGGCCAGCAGCAGGCCAAGGAGTACGCCGACGCGCTGGAGGCGACGTACGGCCAGCGCCCGGTCATCTTCTACACCAACGGCTACGAGACCTGGCTGTGGGAGGACGACCGCTATCCACCCCGTCCGGTGCACGGTTTCTACACCCGCGAGGAGCTTCAGTTGCTGGTGCAGCGGCGGGCCGCCCGGCAGCGGCTCGCAGGCCTGACCATTGATGGCGACATCGTCGAGCGGCACTACCAGCAGCGGGCCATCCGCCGGATCGCGGAGACCTTCGAGGTCGACGCGCAGCGCAAAGCGCTGGTGGTGATGGCCACCGGGGCGGGTAAGACCCGCACCGTCATCGCCCTGGTCGAGCTGCTGATGCGGGCCAACTGGGTCAAGCGGGTGCTCTTCCTGGCCGACCGGGTGGCCCTGGTCGACCAGGCCGCGCGGGCGTTCAAGGAGCACCTGCCGCACGCCACCACGGTCAACCTGACCGACGACAAGGTGGGCGAGGGGCGGGTCTACGTCTCGACGTACCCGACCATGCTGGGTCTGATCAACCAGACCGACGGCGGGCGGCGGCGGTTCGGCCCCGGCCACTTCGACCTGGTCGTCATCGACGAGGCGCACCGCTCGGTCTACCAGAAGTACCGGGCGATCTTCTCGTACTTCGACTCCCTGCTGGTCGGGCTGACCGCCACACCGAAAGACGAGGTCGACCGCAACACGTACGGCCTGTTCGACCTCGCCGACGGCGTCCCCACCGACGCCTACACGCTGGAGGAGGCCGTCAAGGAGAAGTATCTCGTCCCGCCCCGGGCCGTCGCGGTCGACCTGCGTATCCAGCGCACCGGCCTGCGCTACGACGAGCTGACCGACGACGAGAAGGACGAGTGGGACGCCCTGGAGTGGGGTGACGGCGACGTCCCCGACGAGGTGGCCGCCGAGGCAGTCAACAGTTGGTTCTTCAACGCCGACACCGTCGACAAGGTGCTGGAGTACCTGATGACCCGGGGGCACCGGGTCGCCGGGGGTGACCGGATCGGCAAGACGATCATCTTCGCCAAGAACAACCGGCACGCCAAGGTCATCGCCGAGCGCTTCGACGCCAACTATCCGCACTACCGGGGCGAGTTCGCGCGGATCATCACCCACCAGGTCGTGGGCGCCCAAGGGCTGATCGACGCCTTCTCGAACCCGGACCGGCAGCCGCACATCGCCATCTCGGTCGACATGCTGGACACCGGAATCGATGTCCCCGACGTCGTCAATTTGGTGTTCTTCAAGATCGTGCGGTCGAAGACGAAGTTCGCGCAGATGCTCGGACGGGGCACCCGCCTGCGCCCCGACCTCTACGCCCCGGGCGTCCACAAGAAGGACTTCTTCGTCTTCGACTTCTGCGGCAACTTCGAGTACTTCGGCCAGAACCCGCCCACCACCGAGGGCTCGCTCAGCCCATCGCTCACCGAGCGGCTCTTCAAGGCCAAGGTCGAGCTGGTCAACCAGCTCGACCAACGCCGGCCCTCCGGTGCCGCCGACAGCAACGCCGTCGACGGTACGCACACCGAGGCCGGTTTGCGCTGGGACCTTGCGCGCGAGCTGCACCGTCGGGTCCAGGCCATGCGCCTGGACAACATCGTGGTACGCCCGCACCGCCGGCTGGTCGAGTACTTCGTCGACTTCGAACACTGGCACCGGCTGACGCCGGAGGTATCCGCCCAGCTCGCCGCCGACCTTGCCGGCCTGCCCAGCGAGGTGCGGGACGACGGCGAGGAGGCCAAGCGGTTCGACCTGCTCATCCTGCGCTTGCAACTCGGCCTGCTCGTCCCGGACGGCCGGTTCAACCGCCACCGCACCGAGGTGCAGGAGATCGCCTCTGCCCTGTTGGAGCAGACCACCATTCCGGTGATCCGCGCCCGGGAGGAGTTGCTCCGCGAGGTGGCCGGCGACGAATGGTGGCAGGACGTCACGCTGCCCATGCTGGAGTTGGCCCGACGGCGTATTCGTGACCTGGTCCGGCTGGTTCCCAAAGCTCGCCGGGCCGTCGTCTACACCAACTTCGCCGACGAGATCGACCAGATCGTTGATCTGCCGTTCGTCGGGGTCAGTACCGGCACCGACCTGGACCGGTTCCGCGAGAAGGTGCGCGTCTACCTGCGTACTCACGAGGACCACCTGGCCGTGCAGAAGCTGCGCCGCAACCGCCAGCTCTCTGTCGCCGACCTGACCGAGTTGGAGCGGATGCTTGGCGAGAGTGGCGTCGGCGACAAGCAGGACATCGACCAGGCCCGGCGGGCGTCGGAAGGGCTCGGCCTGTTCGTCCGTTCCCTGGTGGGGCTGGACCGGGAGGCCGCGCGGGAGGCATTCAGCGAGTTCCTGACCGGCCGGACGCTCAACGCCGCTCAGCTCGACTTCATCAACCTGATCATCAACGACCTGACCGCCAACGGTGTGATGGAGCCGGGTCGCCTCTACGAGTCGCCGTTCAACTCGCTCGCGCCGCACGGCCCCGAGGTGTTGTTCCCGTCGGCGGACGTGGATCGGCTGTGCGCGATCCTCGCCGTCGTCAAGCGCAACGCGACACCTGCTGGCGCAGCCGCCTGACGAAGGTCACATCGACGGTATCCCGCCGTCCGGTTCGGCGACGGCTCAGAGGG
>NZ_SMKN01000188.1 GCF_004348675.1 Micromonospora sp. KC606
CCGTCACGGCGAACGCGCGGATCACGCGGCGCCGGGAAACGGGCACAGTCGACATCGTCTGAACTCCCTACCGGTGCGGCCGGCGGCTTCGTGACCGCGGCACGCCCATCGACGGATGTTGGAGGGAATGCTAGCCATTCATCGAGATGCATAAAAGAGATAACAGCAAATCTATCCAGGTGGCAATATGGATGTAACAGGTGCCGGCCGCTCCGCCCCCTCCACCAGGCAGGATGTCGATGTGGAACGACACGACATGCTGCTCTCCCCTGCCGGCGTCGAGGCGCTGCGTACCGCGCTGGACCGGGCCGGCTTCACCTCCAACGGCATCGCCGGCCGGCTCGGCCCGACGGCCACCGGCGGCATCGCCCGAAACGACTTCCGGGCCGCCCTGCGCGCGACCGCCGACCGCGACCCGCTCGCCACGTTGATCCGGGTGTTCATCTGCGACCAGACCGAGCCCGAGGCGGCGGTCGCCGCCGCGCTCACCCCGCTGTCGGTCGCCGACGCCCTCGCCGGCGGGATCGTCGAGCGGCACGGCGACGGCCTGCGCGCCGGAGTCGACCTGGAGCCGTACGGGGACGACTGGTGGGTGCTCGCCGACGTGCCGGCCAGCGCCCGCCCCGGCCGGCCGCTGCACGCCGAGCACGTGCTCGGCCTCGGCGGGGCCACCCAGACGCTGATCGGGGCGACCATGCGCCGGCCGGTGGAGACCGCGCTGGACCTGGGCACCGGCTCCGGAATCCAGGCGCTGCACCTGGCCACCCATGCCCGCCGGGTCACCGCCACCGACGTCTCCGAGCGGGCGCTGCGCTTCGCCGCCACCACCGCCGCCCTCAACAACCAGGACTGGGAGCTGCTGCGCGGCGATCTGGTCGCCCCGGTCGCCGGCCGCCGCTTCGACCTGGTGGTGAGCAACCCACCCTTCGTGGTGGGGCCGGGCACCACCACCCACGTCTACCGCGACTCCGGCCGGGTCGGCGACGCGATCGGCGCGGAGCTGGCCGCCGCCGCGCCCGACCTGCTCACCGAGGGCGGCACCATGCAGTACCTGGCGAACTGGGTGCACGTGGCCGGCGAGGACTGGGGCGAGCGGGTGGCCGGCTGGTTCACCGGGACGGGCCTGGACGCCTGGGTGATCCAGCGCGAGGTGGCCGACCCGATGGCGTACGTCAACCTGTGGCTCACGGATGTGGGCGAGGCCGCCGACCCGCAGCGGATGGCCACCTGGCTGGACTGGTTCGACGCGCACAAGGTGGAGGCGATCGGCTTCGGCATCGTGTCGCTGTGCCGGTCCGGGCACGCCGACCCGGTGGTCCGGGTGGAGGACCTGCGCCAGCGGGTGGAACCGCCGATGGGCGAGCGGATCGCCGCCTGGTTCGACCGTCAGGACTTCCTGCGGGTACGCGACACCGACGCGCTGCTCGCCCAGCGCTACCGGGCCGCCGAAGGGCTCCAGCTACGGCAGGAGGCCACCATGGGTGACGACGGCTGGGCGGTGGACCGGCAGGTGTTGGCCATGCCGCACGGGCTGCGCTGGACCGAGGAGGTCGACCCGCTGGTGCTGGCCCTGGTCAGCGGCTGCGACGGCCGGCTCGCGCTGCGCGACCAGCTCGCCCTGTTGGCAGCCGCGCACGACGTGCCGGCGGAGGAGCTGGCCGAGGCGGCCGGACCGATCGTGGCGCACCTGGTCGAGCGGGGCATCATCGCGCCGGTGGCGGCCTGATGCGCGCCCTGGTGCAGACGGTGGGCCGGGCGAGCGTGACCGTCGACGGCCAGGTGGTCGGGGAGATCGCCGACGGGCTGCTGGTGCTGCTCGGGGTGACCCACACGGACACCCCGCAGGTCGCGCGGCACATGGCCCGCAAGATCCGCGAGCTGCGCATCCTGGACGACGAGCGCAGCGCCGCCGACACCGGCGCCCCGGTCCTGCTGGTCAGTCAGTTCACCCTGTACGGCGACGCCCGCCGGGGCCGACGCCCGACCTGGACCGCCGCCGCCCCCGCGGAACTCGCCGAACCACTGGTCACCGCGGTCGTCGACGCTCTGCGCGCCGGCGGCACGAGGGTCGAGACCGGCCGCTTCCGCGCCCACATGCTGGTCGAGAGCGTCAACGTGGGCCCCCGCACCCTCCTCCTTGACCTCTAAATCCACCCGAACCTCCCCCCGCGACCGCTCCGTGATCATGGAGTTGGCGGCAGCCGACGAGATCCGCTCTGCCGCCAGCTTCATGATCACCCCACCTGCGCCCGGAGGGGCCTAGGAGAAGAGGCCACGGCGGGTGAGGGACTGGCGGAGCCAGGCGTCGAGTTGGGCGGGCCAGTCGACCGTGTCGAGGGTGGCGTGGTCGACGGTGAACCGGCCGAAGGCGTCCCGCCCCTCGGTGAGGAGGCCACCCCGCTTGTCGATCTCCAGCACCACCTCGGTCCGCGCCGGTCCGGTGACGAAGGTCAGCTCCAGCTGACTGATCGCGCCGACGTACCGGGGGGCCGGGACGAACTCGATCTCCTGGTAGAACGGCAGGCTCTGCCGTACGCCGTAGATGTGCCCGCGCTCGACGTCGGCCCGGGCGAACCGGAAGCCCAGCCGCAGCAGTGCCTCCAGCAGCCGTTCCTGGGCCGGCAGCGGGTGGACCGACACCGCGTCCAGGTCGCCGGAGTCCACCGCCCGCGCCACCTCCAGCTCGGTACGCAGCCCCATGGTCATCCCGGGCAGCCGCCGACCGTACAGGTCGGTCAGGGGCGTCTCCCACGGCACGTCGAGGCGGAACGGGATGTCGTACCGCTGCCCGGCCTCCAGCCGGAACGGCCCGCTGGCCTGGCTGCGGCCGAACTGCTGGTCGGTGCGGTACTCGGAGTCGGCGCTCTCCACCTCAACCCGGGTGACCAGGCCGAGCGCCACGTGGGAGATGTCGACGCCGTGGTCCCCGCCGGCCACCCGGATCCGCCCCTCCAACTGCCCGCCCGGACGACAGTGTGGATTGAGCAGCACGGTCTCGACCGAGGGGCCGCCCACTCCCATCGCCTGCATGAGCCGTTTGAAGACCATGGTGCCCTCCGATGCCTGACGTCGCCGGCCCGGTGACCGACCGCTGGCGGCACCGTAACCGCCACCGGCAACGAATGTGACGCAGCACACCAGACCGTATTGCTGTCGGGTCCCCGATCGCCTCACTCCCGTTTCACGCCCTGGTTGGAAAGCTGTTCACCACCGGCGCCACCAGGCCGGTACGCGGCACAGAAGCGGATACGGGGAGAGACAGAGATGGCCCTGCAGATGATCGAACACCAGACGCGCGCCGCCACCACCGACGCCGAGCAGCACGGCACGGAGCCCCTCACCGACCTCGACGCCACCGACGAGCGGGGCGTGTCCACCGACCTGGTCCGGGCGTACCTCAACGGCATCGGGCGGACGAAGCTGCTCACCGCGGCGCAGGAGGTCGAGCTGGCCAAGCGGATCGAGGCAGGGCTGTTCGCCGAGGAGAAACTGTCGACGTGCACCCCGGTCTCCGCCGAGCTGCGGGCCGACCTGCAGTTGATCGTGGCGCAGGGCCGCGCCGCCAAGGACCACCTGCTGGAGGCGAACCTGCGGCTGGTGGTGAGCATCGCCAAGCGCTACACCGGCCGCGGCATGGCCTTCCTGGACCTGATCCAGGAGGGCAACCTGGGGCTGATCCGCGCGGTCGAGAAGTTCGACTACGCCAAGGGCTACAAGTTTTCCCACCTACGCCACCTGGTGGATCCGCCAGGCGATCACCCGCGCCATGGCCGACCAGGCCCGCACCATCCGCATCCCGGTGCACATGGTGGAGCAGGTCAACCGGATGGTCCGGGTCCGCCGGGAGCTGTCGGTCACGCTGGGGCGGGAGCCCACGGTGGGCGAGGTGGCCCGAGCCCTGGAGATCCCCGAGTTCCAGGTCATCGAGCTGATCTCGTACGACCGGGAGCCGGTGAGCCTGGACCAGACCGTCGGCGAGGACGGCGAGAGCGCGCTCGGCGACTTCGTCGCGGCGGTGGACCCACGCCAGGAGCCGGGTGACGGCGCCACTCACGGCGAGCTGCGCAACGAGGTGCGGATCGTGTTGGCCACCCTCTCGCAGCGGGAGCAGGCGGTGATCCGGCTGCGGTTCGGCCTGGACGACGGCCGGCAGCGCACCCTGGACGAGGTGGGCAAGGAGTTCGGTCTGTCCCGGGAGCGGATCCGGCAGATCGAGAAGGTGACGCTGCTGAAGCTGCGCGCTCCGGAGCGGGCGCAGCGGCTGGAGGCGTACGCCTGCTGACCCCCGGCTCGCAACGAGAAGCCCCGGCGGTTCGCCGGGGCTTCTCCCGTGTCGGTCCCGGCGATGTCGTACCGGTCGGGCAGGGTCGAGCGTATGAACTGGACGTTGGAAGTGGTGGTGGTGCCGGTCAGCGACATCGACCGGGCCAAGGAGTTCTACGCCGACCGGCTCGGCTTCGCCGTCGACCACGACACCCGCATCGGTGACGACGTGCGGATCGTGCAGCTGACGCCCCCCGGCTCGGGCTGTTCCATCGTGGTCGGCGCCGGCGCGGTGCCGCAGATGCCGCCGGGGTCGCTGAAGGGCCTGCAACTGGTCGTGCCCGACCTGGAGAAGGCCCGGGCGGAGCTGGTCGAACGCGGTGTCGAGGTCAGCGAGATCCAGGTGCTCGGCGAGAACCCCCGCCCCGTGCCGCACCCGCTGGACAACGTCGGCTTCGTCTTCTTCACCGACCCCGACGGCAACGCCTGGGCCATCCAGCAGATCTCCGCGCGGGCCTGACCCGCGCCCGGCGGCGGGTGCGGTCAGGGTCGGCGCGGGCCAGGGTCCGGACGGGTGCCGGCCTGCGGCGGGTGCGGTCGGAGTCGGCGCGGGCCAGTGTCCGGACGGACGCCGGCCGCGCCGACGCGGACGGCGGCGTGCAGCACGGAGATGCCGTCCGGGCGGGCCAGCACCGGGTTGAGCGTCAGCGAGCGGACCCGGGGCTGCTCGTCGGCGAGCCGCCCGACGCGCAGCAGCAGGTCCGCCAGGGCGGCCCGGTCGACCGGGGCAGCCCCCCGGTGTCCGCGCAACAGCGGTGCCGCCCGGGGCTCGTCGACCAGCTCGAACGCGTCCCGGTCGGTCAGCGGCACCGCCCGCCAGGCCCGGTCGCCGAGCAGTTCCGTGGCGACCCCGCCGAGACCGAAACCGACCACCGGCCCGAACGCCGGATCCTCCACCAGCTCCACCACGCAGGCCACCCCGGGCGGGACCATCGGCTGGACCAGCACGTCCGTGCCGAAGGCCGGGGCCAGCTCGGCGTACGCGCGGCGCAGCGCGGCCTCCTCGGCGAGGTCGAGGCGGACCGCGCCGAGGTCGAGGCGGTGCCGCAGGCCCGGGTCGGCGGCCTTGAGCGCCACCGGCCACCCCAGCCGAGCGGCGGCGGCGACCGCATCGTCGGCCGTGGCGGCCGGGGCCGACTCGACCAGCTCGATGCCGTACGCGGCGAGCAGACCGGCCGCGTCGGAGGCGTTGGCACGCAGCGCCGCCTGCCCGGCCGCCGGGTCCACCCGGGCCACCTCGGGCGGCGTTCCCGGGTCGCGGCGCAACCAGGCGGCGTACCGGTTGACCCGCCCCAGGGCCCGCACCGCCTCCTCCACGCCGGGATAGGCGGGCACCCCGGCCGGCACCCGACCGGCGAGGAACGTCGCCACCGCCGGCTTGCCGGCGGCGAGCGCGGCCGGCAGCGCGGCGGTGAAGTCCGCCTCCTCGACGGTGAGCTGCCCGGGCAGGGGTGGGGCGAAGACGGCGACCAGGGCGTCGACGCCGTCGTCGGCGGCCGCCTCGGCCAGCGCGGCGGCGAACTCGGCCGCGCCGGCGTGCGGGCCCACGTCGCGCGGGTACCCGCCGACGACGGTGAGCCCCTGGGTGGCGCAGGCGGTCGCGGCGAGCCCGGTCAGCGCCGAGGAGTTGCCCACCACCGCGACCCGGGGCCCGGCGGGCAGCGGCTGGTGGGCCAGGAGGACGCCCACGTCGAGCAGTTCGGCGACGGTCTCCACCCGGATCACCCCGGACTGCGCGAACAGCGCGCTCACCGCCGCCTCGTCCAGCGCCGGCCCGTCGCCGAGACCGACCGGGCGTGCCAGCGACGCGAGCGCCACCACCGGCTTGTCCCGGCCGATGCGCCGGGCCAACCGGGCGAACTTGCGCGGGTTGCCGAAGGTCTCCAGGTACAACAGGATCACGTCGGTGCCCGGGTCGTCCTGCCAGTACTGCAGCAGGTCGTTGCCGGAGACGTCGGCCCGGTTGCCGGCCGAGACGAAACTGGACAGGCCGAGCCCTCGCCGCCGGGCCTCGGCCAGCAGCGCCACCCCGAACACGCCGGACTGGCTGAACAGGCCGACCCGGCCGGGCGCGGGCAGCACCGGGGCGAGGGTGGCGTTGAGGCGGACCTTCTCGGCGGTGTTGGCCACCCCCAGGCAGTTCGGGCCGATGACCCGCATGCCGGCGACGTGCGCGGCCCGGACCAGCGCCCGCTGCGCCGCCGCGCCCTCGGCGTCGGCCTCGGCGAAGCCGGCGGAGATGACCACCAGGCCGTGCGCCCCGGCGGCGGCCGCGTCGGTCACCACCCCGGCCGCCGCCTCGGCGGCCACCGCGACGACCGCCAGGTCGATCTGCGCCCCGGCGTCGGCCGCCGACGGGTACGCGGGCAGCCCCGCCACGGTGGCCGCGCTCGGGTGCACCGGAACGATCGCCCCGCGGTAGCCGCCGTCGCGCAGGTGACCGAGGACGGCCGCGCCGACGCCCTGCCCGGTGGCGCTGGCCCCGTAGACGGCGACGCCGCGCGGGGCGAGCAGCCGGGCGATGGAACGCGCCTCGGTGCGGTGCTCCCGGCCGCGCTGCACCTCCAGGGTCGCCTCGGTGGGCGCGATCGGGAAGGTCAGGTGCACCACGCCGTCGGCGTACTGGCGCTGGACCTGGTAGCCGAAGTCGGCGAAGACCCGCAACATCGCCGAGTTGGCGGGCAGCACCTCGGCGACGAAGTGCACGATGCCGGAGCGGCGGGCGGCATCGGCCAGGTGTTCCAGCAGCACCGAGCCGATCCCCCGGCCCTGCCAGGCGTCCTCGACCACGAACGCCACCTCGGCCTCGGGCGCCTGCGGGCCGAGCCGCTCGTACCGGCCGACGGCGACGATCCGGTCGACGGCGAGCACCACGAACGCCTCCCGGTCGCGGTGGTCGACGTTGACGAAACGGTGCAGGTCACGTTCCGGGATGCGCGGGTACGGCGAGAAGTAGCGCAGGTAACGGGTGCGCTCGGAGAACCGCGAGTGCATCGCCACGATCTCCGGCGCGTCCTGCGGGCGGATCTGCCGCAACTGGACGGTGGTCCCGTCGCTGAGCAGCACGTCCACCGGCTGGTCGACGGTGGTCACCGGTCGTTTCCTCCCCGGTCGCCGGTCAGTCGCGCGGATCGTGAGGGTCGAGCCCGAGCAGCGGGAACACCGCCTTGCGGGTGGCCGCGACGGCCCGGTCCACGGAGTTCGGCTCGCCGGTCGGCTGCCACGGCTGGAACGACGGGTCGACGTCGTCGGTCATCCGCAGCGGGATCCGGTGGCCGGGCCGCCGCCGCGCGGCCAGCTCCCGCCACGGTGGCGGGGTCAGCGTGGCCGGGTCGACCGGTGCGCCGGTAGCCACGGCCAGCAGGTGCGTCCAGGCCCGGGGCACCACCTCGACCAGCGCGTACCCGCCGCCGCCGGTGGCCACCCAGCGCCCGTCGCAGAGTTCGTCGGCGAGCGCCCGCAGCGCCAGGTAGGTGGCGCGCTGACCGTCAACGGACAGGTGCAGGTCGGCCAGGGGGTCGGCCCGGTGCCCGTCCGCGCCGCACTGGGTGACGAGGATCTGCGGCCGGAACGCCCGCAGCACCGACGGCACCACGGCGTGGAAGGCGCGCTGCCAGCCGGCGTCGTCGATGCCCGGGGGCAGCGGCACGTTCACCGAGGTGCCCTCGGCGCCGGGGCCGCCGGTCTCGTCGGGGAACCCGGTGCCGGGGAAGAGCGCCAGCGGCGTCTCGTGCACGCTCACCGTGAGCACCCGTGGATCGTGGTAGAAGATCTCCTGCACGCCGTCTCCGTGGTGCACGTCGACGTCCACGTACGCCACCCGTTGTGCGCCGAGGTCGAGCAGGCGGGCGATCGCCACGGCGGGGTCGTTGTAGACGCAGAACCCGGCGGCCCGGTCGGGCATGGCGTGGTGCAGCCCGCCGGCCACGTTGACCGCCCGGCGGGCCTCGCCCCGCCACACCGCCTCCGCGGCGACCACGGTGGCTCCGGCGACCAGCGCGCTGGACTCGTGCATCCGGTCGAAGATCGGGTTGTCGGCGGTGCCCAGCCCGTAGCCGGCGAAGAGCGGATCGTGCGGGGCGGCCCGCACCGCGTCCAGGTAGCCCGGCCGGTGCACCCGGGTGAGCAGCGCGTCGTCGGCCGACTCGGGCCTGACCAGCCGAACACCGGGCCGGTCGAGCACGCCCAGTTCGCGGGCCAGGGCCATGGTCAGCTCCACCCGGACCGGGTCGAGGGGGTGCTCGCCCAGGTCGTAGCCGAGCAGGGACTCGTCCCACACCACCAGCGTGTCGTCCGACATGGGGCCATCGTCGCACGCGCCCGGGCGGCCGCCCACGGCACGCGCGGCTCAGCGCGCCGGCGTCTCCCCGGTGGCCACCGGCCGGTCCGCGTCGGCGACCCAGTTGCTCCAGGAACCGACGTAGAGCGCCGCGTCCGGCCGCCCCGCCAGGTGCAGGGCGAGCACCGCCTGCGCGGCGGTCACCCCCGAACCGCAGTACGCCCCGACGGGCGCGTCGCCGCTCACCCCGGCCGCCGCGAACCGATGCCGCAGCGTCTCGGCCGACGGGAAGCGGCCCCCGGTGACGTACTCGGGGGCGGGCAGGTTCACCGCCCCCGGGACGTGCCCGGCGACCGGGTCGATCGGCTCGGTCTCGCCCCGGTAGCGGGGCGCGGCCCGCACGTCGAGCAGAACCCCCTCGGCGGCGGCGAGCCGGGCCGCGCCGGCCGCGTCCAGCACCGGAAGCGCACCGGGACGCACCATCACGTCGCCCGGGGTCTCGTCGGGCACCTCGGTGGAGGTGGGCAGGCCGGCGGCGACCCAGGCGGGCCAGCCGCCGTGCAGCAGGCGTACCGGGCGGTGGCCGGCCCAACGCAGGGTCCACCAGGCGCGGGCGGCGGCCATCCCTTCGCCGCCGTCGTACACGACGACGGGGTGACCGGCGCGGACGCCGGCGGCCCGCAGCGCCGCCTGGAGCGCGGCGGGGTCGGGCAGCGGGTGCCGGCCGGCGGCGCCGGGCGGGCCGCAGAGCGCGGTGTCCAGGTCGACGAAGACGGCTCCAGGCAGGTGGCCGAGGGCGTAGTCGTCCCGGCCCGGCGGGCCGGCCAGCCGCCACCGGACGTCGAGCAGGGTGGGCGGATCGGGCAGGGCCAGCTCGGCGGCGAGCCGGCCGGGCTCGACCAGCGGCTCCTCGGCTGCGGACATGGCGTCCAGTCAACACCATCACGGCGGCGACCTCGCGATTCGACGCCGAGGGTTGTCGGACCGCCGGGGTAGCATCGTGGACCGGAGGGCCGCTGACGTGAAGCACGATCTGGACACGACCGATTCCTCGGTCAACCCCACCATCACAGTAAGGAGGTCGTGACGCGGTGAAATCCCACGACCTGGTGGACACGACCGAGATGTACCTTCGCACCATCCTCGAGTTGGAGGAGGAGGGTGTGCCGCCGCTGCGCGCGCGGATCGCCGAGCGGCTGCGGCAGAGCGGTCCCACCGTCAGCCAGACCGTCGCCCGGATGGAGCGTGACGGCCTGCTCACCGTCGAGGGCGACCGGCACCTCACGCTGACCCCGCTGGGGCGCAACACCGCCGTGTCCGTGATGCGCAAGCACCGCCTCGCCGAGCTGCTGCTGGTCAATGTCATCGGGATGCCCTACGAGGAGGCCCACGAGGAGGCCTGCCGGTGGGAGCACGTGATGAGCGACGCGGTGGAGAAGCGGGTGTACGACCTGCTCAACCGGCCGACCCGCTCGCCGTACGGCAACCCGATCCCCGGTCTGGAGGCGCTCGGCTCGGTGCCGAGCACCGACCCCGTCGAGGCCGAGCGCAACCTGGCCTTCCCCGGTCTCTCCGGCCCGGTGGTGGTCCGGCGGATCTGCGAGAGCGTGCAGACCGACGCGGACGTGCTGCGCCAGCTGCACGCCGCCGGGGTCGACCCGGGCGCCACGGTCACCGTGGCGCAGGAACGCGACGGGGTGTTCATCGACCGCTCCGGCGAGCGGATTCGGCTGCCCCGCGAGGTCGCGTCCCGGGTCTTCGTCGCCGTGCACTGAGCACGTCGGGCCGCCGGGGAGCGGCCCGACGTCACAGCGAACGGGTGTCGATTCTCTTGGCCAGCTCGACCAGCTTGCCGGTCAGCTCCTCGACCTCAGCCTTCGCCGTTCCCTTCTCACAGGTCCAGTGCAGGGTGGCCAGCCGACCCTCGGCGGCCAGCCAGCCCACCTCGGCCACCGGGCCGTTCTTCGCCACCGTTCGGCGGTAGGCGACCTGCCCGAGCTTCGTCACCTTCGCCGCGCCCCTGGGCAGCACGTCAGCGTTGAACGTCGGCGCGTCGATCGACGTGTCCGTCACGGTCAGGGTCAGCTCCGGCAGGGTGGCTGCCCCGGCGCGGACCACGCACGTGTGGGTGTCGGCCCGGTCGCCGGCCGCCGCCACGTCGAACCGGACGCCGGTGTGCTCCTCGATGACCGCGAAGTCGAGCAGCCGGCAGGCGCCCCCGGAGGACGCGGCGGCCACCTCGATCGTCAGCGGCTCCACCGGAGGCACCGGTACCGCTGCCGGCGCGTCCGCGCACCCGGTGGCGGTCAGCAGGACGGCCGAGACGGCAAGGCAGAGCCGGATGCGCACGGGGAGACCTCCGCGATCGACGGCGGGAGGGGGCCCCGCCGGAACGTCCGACGGCCACCGTACGGGCAACCTCGCCGGCGCGGAAGCCCGCCCCCGGCCGCCCGCTCACCCGTCC
>NZ_SMKN01000189.1 GCF_004348675.1 Micromonospora sp. KC606
GGCCCGCACCAGGGTGACCGGGCCGGTGGCGCCGGCGTCGAGGCGGGCGGCCAGCCGGGCCCGCCACAGTAGCGGCTCCGGCAGGGCGGGCGGGGTGAGCCGGGAGGCGAGCAGCGGCGGTCCCGCGTCGGGCTCGACGATCCCGTTGCTCCTGCGGCCCTGCGGCATCGGTGCCACCCCCGTCGGACGCGTTCCTCCCCGGTCGCCGGCGGTTACCCGGCCCGCGCCGGTTCACCCCTTCGGGGGGAGCCGGGTTCACCCGGGCCCGGACGAGCATGGGACACCCGGGCGGCCGGCCGTGCGTGACCGGCCGGGGAACGTCCGGAGGGGCAGGTGGTACGGATGCGCTGGCAGGTGGTGACCGTGGACCGGCCCGCCGGTGAGGTGCTGCCCGGCGGACGGTGGCCGGAGCCGCTGCGCCCGCTGGCCGGCGCGGTGGAGCTGCGGCTACGCCCGGCGCCCGGGGCTCGGGGCACCGAGCTGGCGGCCCGCCCGCTGGGCGGGCGGACCACCCTGCCGGGGATGGCCGCCCACCTGGTCGGCGACGACCCGGGCCGGTACCTTCGGGACACCCTGCGCCGGGTCAGGCAGCTCGTCGAGACCGGTGAGGTGCTGCGCGCCGACCGATCGCCGGTGGACCGCCCGGCGGTGCCCGGATGAGGGCGCTGTGCTGGGAGGGCGCGGACTCGCTCGCGGTGCGCCAGGTGCCCGACCCGGAGCTGCGCAACGCCCACGACATGATCGTGCGGGTGCGCCGCAGCGCCACCTGCGGCGGGGATCTGCCGCTGCTCGCCGGGCGGTCACCCTTCCTCGCCGCCGGTGACGTGCTGGGCCACGAGTTCCTCGGGGAGGTCGCCGAGGTCGGGCCGCAGGTCCGCCGGCACCGGGTGGGCGACCGGGTGGTGGTCTGTGCCACGGTCGCCTGCGGGAGTTGCTGGTACTGCCGGCGCGGGCAGCACGCCTGCTGCGACAACGGCGACCCGGCCCCGGCGGCGGCCGAGGCGGCCTGGGGGCAGCCCACCGGCGGCTGCTACGGCCACCCCCGGGGCACCGGCGGCTTCGCCGGCAGCCACGCCGAGTACGTGCGGGTGCCGTACGCCGACGTCGGGGCGTTCACCGTGCCGGAGACGGTCAGCGACGACCGGGCGGTCTTCGCCTCGGAGGCCGCCCCGGCCGGCTGGATGGGCGCCGAGCTGGGCGAAGTGGGCCCCGGCGACGTGGTCGCCATCTGGGGCGCGGGCGCGGTCGGCCAGCTCACCGCCCAGGCCGCGACGCTGCTCGGCGCGGACCGGGTGATCGTCATCGACCGGCATCCGGAGCGGCTGCGGATGGCCGAGCGGCACACCGGGGCGGAGACGCTCCACTACGAGCAGACCGACGTCACCGCCGAGCTGCGGGAACGCAGCGGAGGCCGGGGCCCGGACGTGTGCGTGGAGGCGGTCGGCGCGGCCGACGGCGGCGGCCGGCCGGCCTCGCTGGCGGAACGCTTCGCCGGCCGCCGGGCGGGCCGCGCCGAGGATTCCCTCGCTGTCCGGGAGGCGGTGCACGCCTGCCGCAAGGGCGGCACGGTCTTCGTCACCGGCACCTTCACCGGGTTCGTCGACGCGTTCCCCCTCGGCGCGGTGATGAACAAGGGGCTGACCCTACGCAGCGGCCGGCAGCACGGACAGCGGTGGATCCCGATGCTGCTGGAGCGGATGGCCCGCGACGAGCTGCGCACCGAACACCTGGCCACCCACCGGCTGCCCCTCGACCAGGGCCCGGCCGGCTACGCGCTGTTCCGGGACCGGGCCGACGGGTGCGTCCGGGTGGTCTTCACGCCGGAGGGCTGAGAGTGCACACTCGGCGGATGGGTCCCGACCGTTCGTACGACCTCGTCCTGTTCGGCGCGACCGGCTTCACCGGTGGCCTCACCGCCGAGTACCTGGCCCGGCACGCCCCGACCGGGCTGCGCTGGGCGCTGGCCGGGCGCAACCCGACCAAGCTGGCGGCGGTCCGCGACCGGCTCGCCGACATCGACGCGACCCTGGCCGAGCTGCCGCTGCTCGCCGCCGACGTCACCGACGCCGCCTCCCTGCGGGCGGTGGCGCACAGCGCCCGGGTGGTCGCCACCACGGTCGGACCGTACGTGCACCACGGGGAGCCACTGGTGGCCGCGTGCGCGGCGGCGGGCACCGACTACGTCGACATCACCGGCGAGCCGGAGTTCGTCGACCTGATGTACGTGCGGCACCACGCCGAGGCGGTCCGCACCGGGGCCCGGCTGGTGCACGCCTGCGGTTTCGACTCGATCCCGCACGATCTGGGCGTCTGGTTCACCCTCAAGCAGCTCCCGACGGACGGGCCGGTGACCGTCGACGGGTTCGTCCGGGCCGGCGGGAAATTCTCCGCCGGGACGTACCACTCGGCGCTGACCGCGTTCTCCCGCGCGGCCGAGATGAGTCGGGCGGCGAAGGCGCGCCGGGCGGTCGAGCCCCGCCCGCCGGGGCGCCGGGTCCGCGCGGTGCCGGGCAGGGTGGGCCGGTCGAGGGAGATCGGCCGGTGGGCGGTGCCACTGCCCACCATCGACCCGCAGGTGGTCCGCCGGTCCGCGGCGGCCCGCCCCGAGTACGGCCCGGACTTCCGCTACCGGCACTTCGCGGCGGTGAAGCGGCTGCCCACCGTCCTCGCCGCGGGCGTCGGCATGGCCGGCCTGGTCGGGTTGGTGAAGCTGCCGCCGACCCGGCGCTGGCTGCTCGGCCGGCTCTCCTCGGGCCAGGGGCCGAGCGCCGAGGAGCGGGCGAGGTCGTGGTTCACGGTCCGCTTCGTCGGCTCCGGCGGGGGCCGTACGGTGCAGACCGAGGTGGCCGGCGGCGATCCCGGGTACGACGAGACCGCCAAGATGCTCGCCGAGTCGGCGTTGTGCCTGGCCCTGGACGAACTGCCGCCCACCGCCGGCCAGGTCACCCCGGTCACCGCGATGGGCGACGCGCTGCTGGACCGGTTGGTGAAGGCGGGCCTCACCTTCCGGGTCCTGTCGGGCCCGCGCGGTTGACCCTCGACCGGGTTGAGGGCCCAGCATCCCTGGTCGTGGAGAGTGAGCTGCGCAGCATCGGCGAGCTGGCCCGGGCCAGCGGCCTGACGGTCAGCGCCCTGCGGTTCTACGACCGCTGTGGGGTGCTGACCCCTGCCCTGGTCGACCCGGTGACCGGCTACCGCTGGTACGCCGGCGAGCAGGTGGCGCCGGCCCGGCTGGTGGCCGGGCTGCGTCGGGTGGGCCTGCCGTTGGCGGAGATCGGCGTCGCGCTGCGGCACCGGCACGAGCCGGCGGTGGTCGGGCGGCTGCTCGACGCGCACCTGCGCCGGCTGGAGGACGGCCTGGCCGACGTGCGCCGTGAGCTCTCCCGGATCCGCGCCCTACTCGATCCCGAGGAGATCGTGATGACCACGACGATCACCCTGGCCGCCGGCGACCTCGCCGCCGCCGTCGACGCCGTCCGCTTCGCGGTGGGGGGCGACCCGGAGCTGCCGGTGCTGTCCGGTGTGCTGTTCGACGTCGAGCCGGACGGCGTACGGCTGGTCGCCACCGACCGGCACCGGTTGGCGGTGGCCCGCGCCACGGGTGCGGTGGACGGCCCGGTGGCGCGGGCCCTGCTCCCCGTGGTGGTGGTCGACGCGCTGCGCCTCCTGCTGGGCGCCGGACCGGCTCCGGCCGGCAGCGCCGCCGGGGGCGCACCGGACGCCGGCACGGCGACGGTCACCCTGACCGGGACGCAGGTGGCGGTCGCCGTCGGTGGCCGCGAGGTGGCCGCGCCGACCATGCCGGACGACTTCCCCGACTACCGGCGCCTGCTGCACCCGGTGACGGGCGAACCGAGGGCCCACCGCTACCCGGTCGACGCCGCCGCCCTGCGGGCCGTGCTGCGCGCCCCCGACCTGCCCACCGTGCGCCGGGAGCACGACGGCCGGGCGTACGCGGTGACCGTGCTCGGCGCGGACGACCGAGGGCTGCGGGTGGTGGGCCCGGACGAGTCGACGGCCGGGCTGCGGGTCGGGGTGGACGGCCGTTACCTGCTCGACGCGCTCGACGCCGCTGGCGACGGGCAGTTGGTGCTGGAGCTGGACGGCCCGATCGCGCCGCTGGCCATCCGCCGCCGGGACGACGAGGACGCCTTCTCCATCCTCATGCCCATCCGGCTCTGAGCACACCCTTCGCGTGTTCCGCAGTGGCCGCCCTGCGGTCCCGAACCACCGTTGCCGGATCGGTGGTCACGTGACGAGCCAAATCGTCCAACCATCGACCACAGAGCGTGACCATACCGGCGGAAATCGGCGGCGGTCACACCGCGTGGTCGGGAACGGTCGGGACCAGGCCGTCGTCCGCCTGTCGCCAAGACCCGGTACGGGCGTACCGGGCGCGGGTGGGCGCGACGGTAGCATCGGTGGGTTCCCACCTGACTTCCCGGACGGAGGCGTACGGAGCAGCATGCTCGACATGGAGTTGATCCGGAAGGATCGCGAGGCGGTGGCGACCGCGCTGGCGAAGCGACTGGATCCCGCCGAAGTCAACCGGGCCCTGGACGAGATCCAGCGGCTCGACCAGGAACGCCGGGCCCTGATCACCGGGATCGACGCCGAGCGGCAGCGCCGCAAGGCGGAGGCGCGGGCGTACGCGGCGGCCAAGCGCGCCGGCGCGGAGCCGGAGGTCTCCGCGCCGGAGGCCGGCCGCAAGCAGCTCGCCGAGCTGGAGGCCGAGCTGGACGAGGTGCAGTCCCGGCTGCGCGGCGCGATGAGCGAGTTGCCCAACCTCCCCGCCGACGACGTCGTGGCCGGCGGCAAGGAGGCCAACCGGGTGGTGAAGACCTTCGGGGAGCCGCCGGTCATCGAGAAGGTCCGCGACCACGTCGAGCTGAGCCGGGCGCTGGGTCTGGTGGACCACGAGCGCGGCGTCAAACTCGGCGGCTCCGGCTTCTGGATGTACACCGGCCGGGGCGCCCAACTGGAGTGGGCGCTGGTCAACTGGCTGATCGAGCAGAACATCAGGGCCGGGTACGAGTTCCTGCTCCCGCCGCACCTGCTGCTGGACACCGCCGGCTTCGCCGCCGGTCAGTTCCCGAAGTTCTACGACGACGTCTACCACCTGGACAAGCGGTCGGCGCCACGCGGGCAGTTCCTGCTGCCGACGGCCGAGACGGCGATCCTCGGCGCGTACCAGGACGAGATCCTGGAGACCGCGAAGCTGCCGTTGAAGGTGTTCGCCTACACCCCCTGCTACCGCCGGGAGGCGGCCGGCTCGCACTCCGACGAGCGGGGCACCGTCCGGGGCCACCAGTTCAACAAGGTGGAGATCTTCCAGTTCACCCTGCCGGATCAGGCCGACGCCGCGCTGGAGGCCATGGTCGGCCACGCCGAGAGCCTGGTCGAAGGGTTGGGTCTGCACTACCAGCGCAGCCTGCTGGCGGCCGGCGACGCCAGCGCCGCGATGCGCAAGACCCTCGACATCGAGGTCTGGATGCCGAGCACCGGCAAGTACAAGGAGGTGTCGTCGGTCTCCTGGGGCGGCGACTACCAGGCCCGTCGGGCGGCCATCCGCTACCGGGAGCCGGGCGGCAAGCAGACCCGCTTCGTGCACACCCTCAACGGCTCGGCGCTGGCCACCAGCCGGCTCTTCCCGGCCATCCTGGAGCAGTTCCAGCAGCCCGACGGTTCGGTGCTGGTGCCGGAGGTGCTTCGGGACCGCCTCGGCACCGACCGGCTCACGCCGACGAGCTGATCCGCCGGCGGCGGGGGTCGGGTGAGCCGACTCCCGCCGTCGTCGTCCGGCTCCGCCGCCGGATCAGCGCCGCCACCGCCAACAGCACCACCAGCCCACCCGCGAGCACCGCCGGACCGGTCGCGTCCAGCGCGGAGACCAGCGCCTGCTGCACGCTGGCCGCCCCGACCACGACCGGGTCGCCGAAGGCGTCCCGGCGGCCCTGCGCCAGCCGCACCTCGTACCAGCCGTACCAGGCGACGTAGCCGCCGGCGAGCAGCAGCACCAGGCCGCTGAGCCGGGGCACCCACGCCCCCGCGCCCCGCAGCCGGGCCACCACCTGGCCGCGCAGCAGCGCCACGCCGAGCGCGGCGACCGCGACCACCAGGCCCATCCCGACCGCGTACGCGACGAAGAGCGCCACGCCACGCGCCGCCGACCCGGCCTGGAGGCTGGTCACCACGATCGCCAGGAACGGCGCGATCGCGCAGCCGAGCGAGGCGAGGGCGTACGCCATGCCGAACACCACCATGGACGCCCACGACCGGGTCAGCCGGGGCGCCCGGGCCAGCGGACGCACGGTGGGCAACCGCCGGCCGGCGAGCAGCCAGCAGCCCAGTGCCAGCAGCAGCAGGCCCAGCCCGACGGTGAACCAGGGCAGCCGGGGGCGCAGCCAGTCGGCCGCCGGGGCCAGCGCGAGGCCGAAGGCGCCGAAGACCACGACGTACCCGGTGGTCAGCCCGACGGCGGCGGTGAGCGCGCGGGCGACGGCGCCCCGGGTGTCGGCGGCCCCGGCGACCAGCAGCGACAGGTACGCGGGCAGCATCGCGAAGCCGCACGGGTTGACCGCGCCGAGCATGCCGGCGGTCACCGCGAGCAGCAGCGGCGCCTCCATCAGCCGGCCAGCGCGGTGACCCGCCGGGTGAGGTCCTCGCCGTCGAGGAAGCCCTGGTGGACCACCTTCCCCTCACGGTCGATGATCACGAACGTGCTCTGCTCGACCACCTCGAACCGCCGCCAGAGCGCGCCGGCCCGGTCGTCGAGCTGGAGGGTGCCGCCGAGTTCGAACTCGGTGACGAAGTCCTTCATGGCCTTCTGCTGGCCCAGGCCGGCGACCCCGACGATCGGCACCCTGTCCCGGAACCGCGGGGCGATCTCGGCCACCGTCCACGCCTGGCTGGCGCAGGTCGCGCACCAGGGCGCCCAGAACCAGAGCACCACCGGTTTCCCGGCCAGGTCGGCGGCCGAGAAGGCCGCGCCGTCGAGGGTCTTCGCGGTGAACCGCAACGTGTCCGACACCGGCACGACGGGCCCGGCCTGACCGGTCGGGGTCGACGTGCCACCGGCGAGCGGCGCGGCGGTGGCCGCCACGGCGACCTCGCTGGCCGGCTGCGCCCGGGGCTGCCCGTCGGCCGCGCAGCCGGCGACGCCGGCCAGCGCGACAGCCAGCGCGGCGACGGCGGCGACGAGCCGGGTGGGCGGCCGTCCACCCGTTCCGTTGCTGGGGTACCGCATCCCGGTCTCCTCTCGGTGGGGCTACTTCGCGTCGACCAGCCGCAGCGCCAGCGCCGGGCAGACCTTGACCGCCTTCATCGCGCCCTCCTTGAGCCAGGTCGGCACCGGTGTGGACGGGAAGGCGGGGTATCCGTTCTGGTCGAGCCGGATGAAGTCCGGCACGACGTGTGCGCAGAGCCCGTGCCCGTCGCAGCGGGACCAGTCCAGGGAGAGCTTCTTCGGGTCGGGGTCGGGTGCGCCGGGCAGGCCCATCACGCCCTTGACCCGCTTGCCGCAGCCCTCCCCGGTGGTGTGCAGCTTCAGGTCGTTTCCGAAGACCTCCATCGCCGAGAGCGCGAACCGGGAGGTGCCGTCGGGGTGGCTGCACGCGCCGCGTCCCTTGACGTCACCGGCGGCGGCCCGGACGACCTCGACCGGCGCGCTGCCGGAGACCGCCAGGTCGACGGCGCGGGCCAGGTCGGGCAGGCCCCGCTTGCACGGCCCGCACTGCCCGGAGGACTCGCCGGCCAGGTAGCGGACCACCTGCGCGGCCTCGCCGAGCGGGCAGGTGTCCTTGCCGAGCGGGATGATGATGCCGGCGCCCAGGGTGCCGCCGACCGCGGTGAGGCTCTTGCGGGAGACCAACGCCTGGTCCGCCGCCTCCGGGGTGATCCACCGGCCGTGGTAGCCGCCCATCAGGATGCCCGGCCCGTCCGGCACCTCGCACAGGTCGAGGATCTCCCGCAGCGGGGTGCCGGCGGCGCACTCCACCACGGCGGGCCGCTTGGCCTGGCCGGTCACGGTGAGCAGCACGGTGCCGGGTTCCTCGTCGGTGCCGAGCGCCGCGTACTCGTACGGGCCGAGCCGGGCGGCGATCGCGACCTGGGCGAACGTCTCGGCGTTGGACAGCAGGGTGGGTAGGTTCCGCACCCCGGAGTCGCTGGACCGCTTCTTGGTGCCGGGCGGGATGTGCGGCAGACCGTTGATCCCGTTGACCAGCGCGCCGCCCTCGCCGGAGACGAACCGGTGCGGCACGGTGACGATGGTGGCCGGCACCGGCATCCGGCGTTCCTGGAGCGCCTCGGTGAGCGAGTCCAGGCCGACGAGGTCGTCGGCGACGCAGAGCACGATCTCCTCGGCGTCGAGCGCGTACGCGGCCAGCGCCGCGCCGTCGAGGATCAGGTGCGGCGCGCGGGTGAGCAGGACCTTGTCCTTCCAACTCGCCGGCTCCCCTTCGGTGGCGTTGACCACCACCACGGCGGGCAGGTCCTGCCGCTTGCAGGAGTCCAGCACCGCCTTGAGCTTAGTGAAGAAGGGGAAGCCCGCGCCGCCCTTGCCCTTGAGTTGGATGCTCTCGGCCAACCGGAGCAGGTTGTTGGGTTCCATCGGCCCGATCGGGCCGTGCACCATCTCGTGCGCGACGAGGTCGAGCCGGCCGAACTCGGCGAACCCGGCGGTGAGTCGGGGTTCGCCGATGCAGGCCACCGGCGGCACCTTGGTTCGCATCACTTGGCCTCACCCCGCAGTCCGGCCCAGTAGGCCCCGTCCACCTCGGCCGCGTCGGCGCGGCCCTTGCGCCGGCCGGACCGGTTGTCGCCGGAGGCCCGCATCTTCCGCCGCGAGGCCAGGTCGACCAGGGTCGGGGTGTCGTCGACGGGCAGGTCGTCCGGGACGTACCGGGCCGGCGGACGCCAGTAGTCGGGCTCCTCGGGCACGTCCGGCTCGACGCTGTGCCGGCCGGCGGAGACCGGCTCGGCCGACACCGGCCGGGAGCTCTCCCAGCGGCGCGGGCTGTCCCAGGGCTCCTCGGGGTTGGCGGTGCGACGGCGGGGCGACGTCGAGTAGCGGGCGGCCACCTCATCGTCGTCGAGGCGAGCGCGGCGGCCCGTGGACACCGGACGGATGTCCTCGTCCTCGTCGTAGCGGGCACGACGACCCGTGGACACCGGTCGCACGTCCTCGTCCTCGTCATAGCGGGCACGACGCCCGGTCGAGACCGGACGGATGTCCTCGTCCTCGTCGTAGCGGGCACGACGACCCGTGGACACCGGTCGCACGTCCTCGTCCTCGTCATAGCGGGCACGACGACCCGTGGACACCGGTCGCACGTCCTCGTCCTCCTCGTACCGGGCACGGCGCCCGGTCGACACCGGACGCACGTCCTCGTCCTCGTCGTAGCGGGCACGGCGACTGCCGGAGACCGGGGCGACGTCCTCCTCGCGGCGGCGCGGGCTGGGCCGCTCCTCGTCGCGTACCCGCTCCGTGCGCTCGCTCCGGGCGGACCGCCGGGCGGCGGGTTCCCCGCTCCGCTCGCGGCGGCCCGTGGTGGGCTCCGGCTCCTCGGTCTCGCGGCGGGACCGTCCGGCGCGGACCGGTTCGCGCAGGGTGCCGGGTTCGGGTACCACCGGCACGGTGAACCGGTCGGGGTCGCGCCGGCGGGTGGCGGCGCTCGGCGACGCCCCCCACGACCCGGTGGCGGTGGTCTCCGCCCAACCGCTCCGGGCGCCCCTGGTTTCCTTCTCCTCCTCGTCGCCCTTGCGGAGACCGAGACCACCGAGCAGGATCTTGGCCTTGCTGTCCTCGCCCTTGCCGGTCATCGCCGCGTTCAGCGCGGCGGCCTGGGTCTGCTCCCGGCTGCGCTTGCCGAGGTAGACGGAGAACCGCACCAGCAGCGCGACCACCACGAGCAGCACGCAGACCAGGTAGCTCACGATCACCCAGGTCGCTCCCTTACGGCCTGCGTTGAGGCCGTGGAACAGCGCGAACGGCCAGGCGAGGTAGGCCATGGAGTGCATCGCGCGCCAGAACCACTTGGGACCGACCCCGGCGAAGCGGACCCGGACCAGACCGGTCCACAGGACGCTGATCATGAGGAACGAGGCGACGGTGCCGAAACCGACGTAGAGGCCGTAGCCACCGATGAACGGCACCACGGCGTCGGTGAGGCCCGCCCGCCCGATGGAGATCTTGGTGATGATGTGGAAGACCAGCCCGGCGACGGCGACGGCGCCGGTGGCGCGGTGCGCGGACTGGAGCAGCACCCGGTGCCGGATCTGCAACACCAGGCGGTCGGTGGCGAGCAGACCCAGCATCACGGTGATACTGAGCGAGACCAGGGTGACCACCCCGGCGAAGAACTCGGTGAAGACGAAGCCGTACGCGTACATCGCCGCGCCGCTGCCGGACATCTCCATGCCCGCCCACACCAGGCCGAACACGGACGCGGCCATCAGCGCCATCGAGGACTTGGACACGGTCCGGACACCACGGCTGCTGGTGCTGGTTCGGACGGCCTCCGCCTTCTGGTTCTGCTTTGCCCGGGCCATCTGCTCCTCGATCATGTCTCACGGCGGCGCCGCCACCGGCCGACCTGCTCCCCCATCCAGTACGCAGCCGCAGGGCTTACGGATCAGTGTCCGTGTCGAAATTTCTCGGGCCTTCTCGAACCACCACGGCTTCCGGCGCGTGTAGTGCCTTTCACAGCCGTTCCACCGACTCCGGGGCCACCACCCGGTGGATCCCCCACTGAACCGAAGTTCGAGTCGTTAGAGTGGTTTTATGCTGTTTGACCGTTTGGCCTCCGGCTCCGGCCTCCGCTGGCTCGCCGCCGCGTTCGGCGTACCGGCGCTGCTCGCGCTCACCCTCCTGGCCAACTCGGCCATGCACCGCACCGA
>NZ_SMKN01000018.1 GCF_004348675.1 Micromonospora sp. KC606
CGGCAGCAGCGGACGGACAAGTCCCGCCAAAGACACAAAGCCAGTCAGACGAAGAGTCACACCCACTGCTGCCGGCTATCAGCTCACCACTGCTGAACCGACCCCGCCATGCTCACAGTCAGCCGAGGACGCCGAACGAAGCCGCGCCTTGTTCCGCGGGACCGGTGACCGCTGGGGCCAGGCCCAAGCCGGCGCCGTGCTCGGCAGACTCGCTGAGATCGCGGGCGACTACCCCGCCGCGGCGGGCTGGCACCGAGAAGGAGTCGAGCTAGCCGAGGACCTCGCACTGTGGCCGGACGTGTCCATGCGCTGGTCCGAACTCGGCCGCATCGCCCTGCTGGAAGGCGACCACGACCGCGCCGACGACCTACACAAACGCGGGCGGGCGGTGGCCGTCGAGCACGGCGACCTGGCCGGTCGGGAATTCGCCGAGGTGGGGCTCGGCCTGTCCGCGCGCCGCCGAGGCCGGTACGCCGAGGCCGAAGCCCTGCTCGGGCCATGGCTGGAATGGAACCGCACGTTCGAGGCGGACAACGGGGCGGCGCTGATCCTCGCCGAGTTGGGCTTCGCCGCTGAGCAGCGCGGCGACCAGGTCGCGGCCCTCGACCTGCACACGCAAGGGCTCGCCGCGGCCCGGCGCACCGGCGACCCGAGGGCCATCGCACTCGCACTGGAGGGGTTAGCTGGCGCCCAGCTGCTCGCAGGCGAGCCAAGGCGCGCGAAGAGCCTGCTCGGCGCGGCAGCCCGGCTGCGCGAGTCCGCCAGCGCGCCGCTGCCACCCGGCGAACGCGGTGACGTCAACCGCATTGAAACCGCCCTGGCGAAACAGCAGCCACCCCGAGCCCACGAAACCGGGCACTACGAACCACATGTTCAAGTCGCTGGTCGGCTCCTTGACCATCCGCAGCCTTGTTAGGCGCGACATCCACCGCCCGAGCAGACAAGATCGGATGCACTCAATTCGGCAAATGCAGTGGCGAGGTGTTTGAGTCGGCGGGTGGCGGCGTGCCGGTCCATCCGCCGAGCGTGGGTGTTGCGCAAAATCGGCCCACTGGTGCGCTCGCCGACGGCCCGGTCGATAGCTCGGGCCACCGCCGGCGGCAGCGGGACGAGCACGACCTTGCCGCCCTTGCCGCGCACGCGCAGGACCCGGTGGCCGTGTTCCTCGCCCAGGTCGGCAATGTTCGACCCGCAGGCTTCGAAGATCCGCAGCCCGAGCAGGCCCAGGAGGGCGACCAAGGCGAAGTCGTTCGGGTTCGAGGACGTGCGGGCGGCGGTTATCAGGGCTTCGAACTGTAGGTGCCCCGGTCCGAGGGTCGGTGACTCGGCCGGCACGGTGGGTCGGCGGACGTAGTCGGCTGGCGAGTGCTCCAGGATGGCGTCGATGACGCAGACCCGGTAGAAGCCGACCACGACGGACAGCCGGCGGGACACGGTCGAGGGCTGGTACCGGCGGACGTCTTGCAGCCAGCGCACGTACCGCTCGATATCCACCCGCACCGCAGCCAGCGGGTGCAGGCCGTGGTCGGCGCACCAGCGCAGGAAGACTCGCAGGTCGGACTCAGTATGGATGCGTGTCTGGCCACGGTAGCGGCCCAGGAAGGCGGAAACTGCGGCTCGCACAACGAGTTGGTCGGCCGGCATGGCACTGGAAGCGGGAGCAGGAGAGGTAGCCATACATTACCGTGCGTTACCAGCGGTGATGAACGCCAGCACGCCGGGAGCGGCAGATCTGGATGGCGCATCATGACGGCGCCAGGCATCATCATCGCGTGAATGCCTACCGAACGGTCGTTCTGGTCGATGACCTCCGTTCGTTCGTAAACGGCCGCAGGGCCGAGGTGGCCCGTACGAGCGCTGCCGGAGTCAAGTTTCTCGAGCGGTACCGGGACGGACGCCTGGACGAGTTGTGGCTCGACCACGACTTGGGTGGGCGAGGACGACACGATCTGGCCGGTCGTGGAAATCCTGGAACAGGCCGCCTTCGAGAAGCGACCCCTCGACATCGGCGTCATCAATGTCCACTCCGCCAACCCAGGCGGCGCCGCGAGAGTCGCACAAGTCTTACAACACTGGGGCTATCGTGTCCACCTCGCGTCGGGCTCCCCGGACGTCGGCTACCTCGACGATCCGCGGTGATCTGACCGGTCCGAACGCGTCGCCGGGCGGCCGCCACAGTCGGACGGCGGCAGGCACGTACCCTGCTTGGACTTGCCGCCACGTCACCAAGAAGGAGTGGCCCGTGCGCTCGACGCTGACCCTCGCGGCGATCACGCTTGACTGCGCCGACCCCCTGGAGTTGGCCGCGTTCTACCAGCGGGCCACCGGACTCGCACTGCACCCCAAGTCCGACGATGAGTTCGCCGGGCTCACCCGGGATGACGGGCTGTTCATCGGCTTTCAGCGGGTCAACGACTACCAGCCGCCCCGCTGGCCTGACCAGAGCGTGCCCCAGCAACTACACCTCGACTTCGCAGTCGACGACATCGGCGCAGCGGAAGCGTTCTGCTGGAGCTGGGTGCGGCCAAGCCTGAGCACCAGCCGGGTGGAGACCGGTTCCGGGTGCTCACCGACCCGGCCGGGCACCCCTTCTGCATAGTCCCGAGCCGGCACTGACAGCGTCCGAGCGCTTCGCGGCAGATCAGCGTGCCGGAGCCGCCGTACGCTTTCGTCATGCCGAGCCGTTACTTTCGCCGTCGTTGGGATGACTCGCGGGGCGACGAGTTCGACGGTTGGGGACACTCCGTCTGGTACTTCGAGGTCGATGACAGCGGGAGGTCGATGACAGCGGCTGGCCTGTCCGCCAAGTGGAGGCGTACGACGCTGGCCCTGTGCTCCGCTACGGGCCCGACCACGAGGAAGACCAGTATGGAGGTCTGGGTCAGGTCAGCCTTGATGACCCGGAGGACTGGAGCGCGTACATGATCGGCCGAGACGAGTTCGAACGCGTCTGGCACTCGGCCGGCGAGTAGGAGTCGGCAATCGCCATCGACGCAGGAGCGCGTGCCGCGGCATCTGGGGTCACCGACCGTGGCAACGCACCGACGACCGGCGCGCACGCAGGGCGGCAGATCCGTGCGTCAGCGCCAGGACGCCGATCGATATGGCAAGATCCGGCCATGAATAGCTTCGATCAACCACTCGACGGCATGAATGCACTGGTTGTCGGAGGTGGGGGCGAAGGAATCGGGCGCGCGGTCTCGCGTGCGTTCGCCGGGGCTGGCGCAGCCGTCGCTGTCGCTGACATCGATCCGGGCCGGGCGCGAGAGGCCGTCGAGGAGCTGACCGGGTCGGGCGCCCGTGCTGTTCCGCTTGCTGGTGACGTACGGTCCCGGCCGGCGGTGGACGCATTTGTTGCCTCCACCGTCGCTGAGTTCGGTCGGCTCGACACGCTCGTGACCGTCGTGGGCGGGCAGGTCGCGTTCGTGCCGGCGGTACGGCTGCACGAGATGAGCGACGACGACTGGGATCTGGCGTATGAGATGAACCTCGGCTATGTGGCGCGCGCGGCCCGCGCGGCGATCCGTGCCTTCCTGGCCCAGGGACAGGGCGGATCCATCGTGAGCATTGGTTCGGTCACCGGCGTCATGGCTGCGCCCATGCAGGCCGGCTACGGCGCGGCCAAAGCCGGCCTCGCGAGCCTCGCCAAAACCGTCGCTGCGGAGTACGCCGGCGACGGGATCCGCATGAACGTCGTGGCGTGCGGCGCCATCGCAACTGCGGTGGCAAATGCTGCGCAGCCCGCCGACGAGGTGCCCGAGATTCCGATGCGCCGGCTCGGTGTCCCCAACGACGCCGCGGCGGCGGCTGTCTATCTGGCCTCGCCGCTTTCGTCCTACGTGACCGGGCAGAGCCTTGTCGTCGATGGGGGTGTCACGGTGCGAGGCCCGTTCTCCGCCTAACGCTGGTCCCGCGCTTAGAACCAACAGCAGCCTGAACGCGGTCACCGCACCGAGCTTCCGGTATCCGGCATCCGCACATCGGCTACTTGTCCGTGCGCCCCCGCAGCTGTCCACGCCCGAAGTCGGCAGCTACCGAAGGCGCCGGAGGTGCCGGCACCGGCGCACGCACGCCCGGCGGCTATGAGCGGAAACGTAATCAAGCGGTGAGAGGCGAGCAGACGCCGGCATCCAGGCGATGCGGGCGTCCGATCCGCCGATCCGGCTCCCCCACGCGTTAGACCTTCTCGCGTTCCGTCACAACGCCGGAGTCACCAGCGACACCACGGGTCGATAGCTTCGCAGCCCGCACTGGACCACACCTTCGCTCGACTCGGGACCCTGAAGCGTCCAGGCGCACGAAGCGTTAATCATGACCATGACAGCCGCGGTCCGGCCGGTGCGCGGACGGCGGCAGATGCGGATGCCGATCAATGGCCTTGTTCCATCCTGGTTTCCTGGTCAAGTGGTGTTGCAGGATTGGGACGATTGACGCTCGGCTTGGTCACTCCGTGTGGATCTTGCTTGGTGATCATCTGTCGGTCTGGCGCAGATCGGCTCCAGTCACGGCCAGTGGTAAAACCTGAGGGCTGAGTCCCGGTCAGTACCACGGGGCGGTGACCGTAACCGGCGGCGAAAGCTCGCCGCTCGTGTAGCCGGAGCCCACCAGGGCGTGGGCCTGAACGGCGAAAGTGCGGGTGCCGCCTGGGGTCAGATCGACGACGAAGGTGTTGAAGGGCATCGACGCGTAGCCCTGCCAGGCGCCGTCGACAAACTGCTTCATCTGGTAACGGAACACGGGCCCGGCCGGGCGAGTCCAGGTGAGTCGCGCACTCGTCGACGTCAGCTCGGACACGACTGGCTGGCCGGGCGGCGGCAGCGGCGTGAGAGTCCCCGCGGACGCAGACGCGGGCGCGGGCTGCCCGGCGAGCGTCGCATCCGCGGGGCCGACCACGCCGCCGGCCAGAGCGACGACTGCCGCGAAGAAGAGCGAAAACCCGCTACGCACCACGATTCCTCCTACGTCAGACATTCATGTTGGTCGAATTATATCCGAGGCTGACCGTCAATGGGCCGCTGCGCTGTAGCCGCTTGCGCAGCCGCCCGCCTCGCCGCCACCGCATGGCATCCGATCGATCGGCGCTGTGGACAACGCACTGATCGCGGCAAGACCGGTTATCGATCGATCACGCATCGTGTCAACGGTCAGGACGAACTGCCCGCTGGCGGCCAGTGGGCGACCAACACGGCCACTACGGAGTGTGGTCGGCGCGAAGGGCGGTTTTCGACGACGTCGCTCCCGGACCTGGCGACAGGGGGCACCCGACGGAGCGACACCGAGCGGTTCCGGCGTGCCGCGTCAGCGCGACAACCCGAGAGAGCACGGCACTTGCGAGTGGCTCCGACAGGCCCTCGGCTAGTCGCCGCTGTCGGCGTACCGTCCCGCAGGCCAGGACGTATGGTCGGCGGCTACACGCCGTGCAGGCGCCTCAGCCACTCGTGCCAGCCGGCTTGCAGTGGGGCTGTTCGGTCGGCTGCTTGTGCGACAACCCTCTCCGCTGTCTCGTCGGGCGTCAGAGCCGACGTGTCGAACCACCAGCCGGCGTCACTGAACTCGCGTTTCATGTCCGCGTCAAGGCGCTCGTAGCCATCGAAGTTGAACCGCTCCTCCAGCGGTCGCGTCTCGTTCCGGTGCTTGCAGACCTCGATTCCCGGAGCGAGGGTCACCAGGCGCACAGGCCGGGGCGACAACAAGGCTAGGAAGAAGTCCAGCTCAGCTCGATCAGCCAGAACCGTGTCCATAAACACGGTGAGGCCGAAGTCGACGAAGTTGCTGGCCAGCGCGCACATGTTGCGGTTGCAGAGCTCATCCTGTCGGAGCGCGGCCTCGGCCGGCTCGCCCATGAACCAGACGAACCCACTGCGGATCATCCTGCAGACGTCGTCCCCGCCCACCACCGCCGCCCGAGGCAACAGCCCCGCAGCCAGTGACGCCACCGTCGACTTTCCCGCCCCCGGCATCCCGGACACGATCACGCACCCGGACAGCGCCCCAACGGTCATGGGCAGTGAAACTTCCACAACGCCCATCCCTCGGCAACCGCATTTATGTACCGGATGCCCTGCTCCATCGGAAAGCCGCCCGGCACCCGCACATTGCCGGGACTACGTGCGGTCCGCTCGTCGGGCACCGGCCCGGTATCGCTCGGAGCCGGCGTTTGTGGACGTTTTCCCGACGAAGACGTTGCCGCGACTGAGCCCTGGCCTTGTCGCAGCCCGACTTGGGTCACGTTAATGATCATCTTCTGATCTCAGCGCTGTGACCTGCTTCGTTGCTCGCGACGGCGCCGGGCCTTGCGCACTACAGTAACCCGAGTCCGCGTACTCACCCTCGACAACATCATCGTCGGCGACGATGACCTTGCGATTCGGCTCGGAGATCCACCCAGCCCGGTGCCGCAGCCGTTCGCCACACTGTTGCTCGAGCTATACGCGAGCCGAGAGAACCTCACCGTGCCAGCAAACGCGTCCTGCCGGTGGCTGTTCCCGGGACGGGGCCCGGGCCAGCCGGTTGGCTATACAGCGTTGCGGCAGTGGGTAACGAGTGTCGGCCTACACGTTGGCCGCGCTCGCGTCTCGGCGCTGCGCCGACTCGTGCTCGACGTGCCGCCACCCGTCGCAGCGACGGCGTTCGGCTTCGCCCAGTTCACCGCACACTGCCACGTCGAAGCCGCTGGCGGCACGTGGAACCGTTACGCCACCGTCAACCGGGCGCCACAGCAGCCCTCGCCGGCAGGGCACGTAGCGCCGGACCGTCCTTTGAATCACGGATCGTGACGAGGCGCGGAGGGTCGCGCGCGTTGTGTGAGTGAGTCCGACCGGCCGGTCCGCTCATCGGCTACGTCCGGACGCCGGCGACCGGTGCCGACATCACCGTCGGTGACGAGCGCTTCGCGGCAGTTGAGTACGTGGTTGGGGTCGCAATCCGGTCGACCGTCGGTGGGTCCTGCAACGATGCCCGGGTGACCTCCTTCATCTCCCATACCAGCGTCGACTGTGCCGATGCGTATGCCTTGTGCCGCTGGTGGCAGGCCGTCCTCGACTACGTCGAGGACCCTGATGATCCGAACGAGCCGGCCACGAGGAATGCATGATCCTCTCTCGGGACCGGACGCATCGACTGCTCTTCATCGAGGTACCAGAGGGGAAACGCGACGAGCCAAGAACCGATTTCGGATTCCCGCCCACTGGCAGCAGCAGGACGGCCGTACGATGGCGCGGCGGCCCTGACCGCCTGACCGCAGGCTGTATGAGGGCCGGTCAGCCGCTGATAATCCTCGAAGATCAACAGCACATGCCTCGGGCGTCCTCGGTCGGTGATAAAGACCGGCCCGCTTCGCTGCGATCTTGGCTCGGCCCGTGTCCTGGTTGAACTCGCGACTCGACAGCGTGGTGACAGCAATGTCCACCCGTCAGCCGTCGCCATCTGCTCCCCCGTCTCCGCCCCCGTCCATCACATACGCCGCGAACGATGCGTTCACGTCGGCGAAGTCGTCGCGCTTCGGCCGGATGTTCCACCGTGAGTCGGTAATTCCCGATGCGAGATTGCGGCGCAGCCCGTCGTCACTGATTGCCGCCAAGCCGCCGAGCGCGACCCGAGGAGCCTCACCCGCACGCGCCGGTAGGCCGTCACCAAGCTGCCTCAGCACCTCGCGTCCCAGGGTCGTGGTGGGGTCGGGTCCGGTGTAACCGTGCTTGCGTACGTAGATGGCTGCGGCAGGAATCATTGCCATGAAACCGAGGAAGATCGCGAGCCCGAGGCCGGGAGACGACTCCAGTTCCTGGAACTCCCGGTAGGCCCGGGCCGTGCTCAACATGCCGATGAGGAAGACCAGGACACCGGCCCCCATCGGGGCGGCAACCGTCATCGCTTCCCACTTCCGGCGTCGCGGGCTAACGATCAGCCGGTCGACGGCGGCCCGGTCCAGCGCCCCCCGTAGGCCCGCCACCGGGGCCCGGTCCCGGACAGCGGCAAGGCCGCGCTCGCCGACGTCACGGACCGCTTCGAGCAGCCGAAGCCCGTCGTCGCGATATGATGCCTCGGCTAGGCGCGCCTCGCCGGCCGGGGTCAGGCCGAGCCGCCCCGGGTCGGCCCGGACCAGTCCGTCATCGATCATCCGGACCACGCCGGCATCGATGCCTCGGACGATCCCGCCACTCAGGACCGCGACGTCCACGTCATTGCCATAGCCTGCGACCAGCGAACGAGCAACCTCGGGACGCGGCCGCCGGTCACGGACAACGATCGCCACCGATGTGACCAGCCCACCGCCGACCACCAGCCCGTAGAGGATCCACCAGACGGTCATTCGTACCTCCTGCGGCGCCCGCACTCGTTCGAACCGTACCGGCCCTTTGCGATCGACTCACGCCGATGGGGTTACGCGAGTGTACGAGGCGTCCGACCAGAAGGTCGAGTTGCACTCGAACGAGTCGATTCACAGCTCGAACCCGATGTACCGCAGGTCGTAGCCGGGGCAGTTGTGGGACTCGAACGACGGGCTCAGCCCTCCGGCGACACCCGGCGGGCGCAGAAGGTCGCGTCCTGGCGCTGATCCTGAGGGAGACGAGCTGCATTCTCCGGGGTACCGCCGAGGTTGCTGCTGGGCCAACAGGACACCACCCACGCCGCCGGAACGTGCTGTCGGCACGATCGTTTCCCGCCGGGCCACGGTGCCATCACCGTCGGTGACGAACGCTTCGCGGCAGAGGTCTTCTACGACTTCTCGGACGCCTTGCTCTTTCCCAGCTACTTCGGCTGGAACTGGGCCGCACTGTCCGACTGCCTCACAGATCTGCACTGGCTGCCGGCGGACGGCTACCTGGTGATCGTCGAAAACGCGCCCCGGCTGCTGCCGGACAGCACCCACGACCAGCACACACTCTTCCGCATTCTCGCCCGGGCAGTTCACCACTGGGCCAGCCCGCTCGACCAACCGGAGGGGAAGATCGTCCCCTTCAAGGTACTGCTGCTGTGTAACCGCGAGGAGGAGGCAGTACATCTGCGGCAGGACATCACCCGAGCAGTCCACAACGCGCGGTGACATCCCGAACCGCTCGCGACCGCCGCCATCCATTCATCGGCATAGCCGCGAGCCATCTGTGGCATCCGTCCGAGGCGCTGCGCGCTGCTTGCGGCAGATCGGTACATCTGACCTTCGTCGACGCCCAGCCACGGGTGAGGCAATGCGCCCGGCAGCTACCCGAACGCATCGACATCGGCAGGGTCGCACACCGGTCGTCTCCAACCGGTGGCGTCGGCGGCGATCAGGTTCCTGATCAGAAGGGGGGTGCGTCCTCGCCCATCAACGCCAGCACGACGCCGCCCTTCCCGCGCTTGAGACTCTGGACCACGACCTTGCCGGTGCTGCCGTCGGGCAGCTCCAACGTAAAGGTCTGCCCGACCGCGTTCTTGGGACCGCTGCCGGCGCTGTTGGCGGGTCGGAAGTCGCCTGCCCACGGCGGGGTCCCACCCTTGCGAGCGGGCTCGGCGAAGAGCGCGGCGGTGCCGGGAGTCCTGATGCCGTCCGAGGAAAGAAGCACTGAGGCGCTGCGATAGGTAGCCATATACGCCAAGGCTATCCCGGACTGCGCTCGTTCGCGCCACGACAACCGTCCCATAACGGCTCTTCGAAGTTGAGCGGGGTTCGCGGCTGGAGCCGACCCGAGCGTGAGGTGCTCGCAGCCCGTCGGTGATCATCTGAGTGTCGAGTTCGGATGGTCACAAGTGAAGAGCTGCGAGCATGGTCAACGATACGACCCGGTTGCTGGGGCTGGACGGCCTGGTGGTGGAGCGGGTCGAGGTGGACGCCGAGGGCGTCGCGGTGGTGGACCTGTCCACCGGTGATGAACAGGCACGATGTTGCCCGGAGTGTGGGCAGCGAGCGGTCCGGGTGAAGCAGTGGGCCACGACCCGGCCGCGGGATCTGCCGGTGGGTGGCCGGCCTGTGCGGCTGCGTTGGCGGAAACGACGCTGGTACTGCCCGACGGCCGGCTGCCCGCGCAGGTCGTTCACTGAGCAGGTCGCCCAGGTACCCGCCCGTTCCCGGCTCACCACTCGGTTGCGGCAGGCGGCCGGGGCGGCCGTCGCCGACGCCGGCCGCACGATCGTGCAGGCCGCCCGCGACCACGGCCTGTCATGGCCGGCCGTCGCTGAGGCGTTCACCGCCCACGCGACCAAGGTGCTGCCGGCCGAGCCGGAGCCGGTCGCGGTGCTGGGCATCGACGAGGTCCGTCGGGGCAAGCCTCGCTGGGTATACGACGAGCAGGCCGAATCATGGACCACTACCGCCGACCGGTGGCACGTCGGCTTCTGCGACCTGTCCGGCGGACAAGGGCTGCTCGCCCAGGTCGAAGGCCGCACCACCGCCACGGTCACCAGCTGGCTCGCCGCCCGCCCACAGGCCTGGCGCGGCCAGGTTCGAGCCGTCGCGATCGACATGTGCACCGTGTTCAAGGCCGCCATCCGGCAGGCGCTGCCACACGCGGTGCTGGTGGTCGACCACTTCCACATCGTGCAACTGGCCAACCGGGCCGTCACCGAAGTCCGCCGCCGGACCACCCTCACCCAGCGGGGCCGCCGCGGCCGCGGCAGCGACCCGGAATGGCGGATGCGCAACCGGTTGACCCGCTCGGCTGCCCGCATGTCCGGAAAGCACGTCGACCGCCTGGTCGACACCCTCGACGCCCTCCCAACGGCGATCGGCGCCCCGATCCTGACCGCGTGGAACGCGAAAGAAGACCTGCTTGACCTGCTCGCGGTCGCCCGCACCCAGCCTGACCGGGAACACGTCCACCGGCTGCTACACCGCTTCTACACCCGCTGCGCCGCCTCTGACCTGCCTGAACTCCACCGGCTTGCCGCCACGATCGAAACCTGGTGGCCGCAGATCCACGCGTTCCTGCACACCGGCATCACCAACGCCGGCTCCGAAGGAACCAACCGCGTCATCAAGACCGTCGCCCGCGATGCCTACGGCTTCCGCAACCCCGAAAGTCAACGCCTACGAACCCGTGCCGCCACCACCCGCCGGCACCGCGGACACCTCAACCCCGCTTAAGTTCGAAGAGCCCCCATAACGCAAACAGCCACGGGAAGCGACCTTGATCTGCTCTCACCCCTGGGTCGACCGTGCGTTGGCCGCAGCCCGAGCTAGACCCCCCCCCTCGCCGAACCTGCGGCTTCGGCGGCCGACAGCCCGCCGGCTCGGCCGACCTCTCGCCACCGCGTCCGCACTCGCCCGCACCAGGCCCAGACACCTCGCAGGTTGTCGGCACGCACGATCGGCGGCATGTGAGTAGGCCGGCTCCCCGGAGAGCGCAAGTCACGAGCGCCGGCGCCAGTGCCGCGTGGTTTCAGTGCCTCAGAATCTGTAACTCGTCGCCCCGGCCCGGATCCTGCCGATCATGGCCTTGACCGGGCTCACGGTGTGCAGGCCGGCAGGGACCTCGTCGTCGTTGCGGGTGGCCATCACATACGCGATGTCCTGTTCCTCAAGCCAGTCTCGCAGCCCCGGGTTCTGCCCGAACGCCTCGTCGGCGCTGAACCAGGCGAACGGCACCCCCGCCGCGATGGCCCGTGAGAGCATCGTCCGGGCATGCTCGGGCTTGGTAGCGAACTTGACGTCGTCGGGCACCGCCGCCCGTTCACACCGCTGCGGATCACAGATACAGGACCTCGGCAGGTACAACTCCCGATCGACCAACGCCCGGCCCTTCGGCGAGACGTAGGCCAGGAACGTGCCAATCTGACAGTTCTCGACCTTGCCCGCGGTGCCCGAGTACTGCCGCTGCGCACCGGCCGACCGCAGGCCCTTCTTCACGAACCCGGTGTCATCGACGATCAGCACACCCTGCGGATCCCCGAGATGCTCGACCAGGTAACCGCGAACATCATCACGAACCAGATCCGGCTCCCAGCACGGGCTGTACAGCATCTCCTGCACCGCATTCGGCGAACTCCGGCCGGCGTGCTCAGCGATCGTCCACCCGTTACGCCGCTCCAACGGCGCCAGCAACCCCCGCACATACGCGAACGCCAACCGACGCGGCTCCACCCGCGAAAACCGGCCCGCGATCACCGCAAACAAATCATCCAGACCCGACTGCCACTCCGCCAGCACCTCACCACCCAGCACGCCCCGTCAAGCATTTCCTGCCGCTGCTGCGTCGGTCCGCGGCCCGGGACATCGTGATGATGGTGTCCGCCGCGGGCACACCCGGCAATTTCGGTCCGGCGCGCACGAGGCCTTCTACGCGGCGAAGTGGGCCCAGGCGGGCCTGGCCCGCATCCTGTCACACCGGCTGCGTCCCGAGGGCATTCGGGTGGTCGGTCTCTACCCGCCGGACTTCGACAATCCCGACCCGTTCACCGCTGGCTGGGACACCGCACCCAGGACCGTGTCCTCACCGCTGACCGCAGACTCGATCGTCCGATGCGTCCTGTTCGCGGTCACCCAGCCCCGGGACTGCTTTATCCGCGACTTCCACTTCGAGCAGGTCTGAGCGCGTCCGCGGAAAAAGCAGCACCGAACCGACCACGGTGACCGCCCCGGTGACCTCCCAGGGCGTGAGCCGCTCGCCCAGGGAGACCATGGCGACCGCGACGCCGAACACCGGAATCAGGTTGAGAAGCATGCCGGCCTCACCCGCTGGAATGGCGGCGAGACCGTAGTTGAAGAGCAGAAAACTGACCGCGTAACCGAGCAGGCCGGCGGCGACCGCCGTGCCCCACGCCGCCGGATCCGCAGGACCCGGCAATTGCTCACGCCCGCTCACCCACAGCGCGATCGTGAGCGGTGCCAGGCAGAGCAGTCCGAATAGGAACTGGTACGCGGTCATGGTGAGGGTGTCCACCCGCGGCGGGAACGCCTTCGCGACGATCGCGTAGCCGGCCGCGGCGAGCGCTCCGGCCACCACCAGGGCATCGCCGAGGTGCAGCCCGCCGCCGAGCCCGCCCTCCAGCAGCCATACCCCGGTGACGGTGAGGCCGAGGCACAGCAGCACCCGAGCGGTGAGCCGTTCCCGCAGGAAGACGGCGGCCAGCAGAACAACGAAGAACGATTCGGTGTCGGCGAGAACCGCGGCGTTGCTGGCAGAGGTGTACGCGAGACCCCAGATCATGCCAACGTAGGTGAGGCACGGCTGAAGCAGGCCCAGCACGGCCAGCCGGCCCCGGTCCGCGACGACCGGCTGCGGCCGGGACCGGTGGCGCAGCAGCAGCACCGTCCACAGTGCTGCCGTGGCGATGGCAAGGTCGACGGTCAGCAGTGTCATTGGGCCGAACGCGGTCAAGCTGAACTTCGAAAGCGACGCCGAGGTGCCCCAGCAGAAGGTGGCGGCCACGATCGCACCGGCGTACCGGGCCCGGTCAAGAGGCATCGTCGAGTTTCCCGGCCAGTTGCCGCAGCACGCCGGGCAGCTGAGCCACGTCGGACGCGGTGGTCCGCCAGTTGACGAAAGCCGGCCGGAAGGCGACCCGGCCCCGATGTCGGGTGGTGCCCAGGTGGACGCGGCCGTCGTCGAGAACGGCGGACCCGAGCGCCGTGTTCAGCCGGTCGGCCTCCTCGTCGGTGACACCCGGCGGCCGGTAACGGAAACACACCACGTTGAGTGTTGCCGGGGCCAGCAGCTCGAAGTCGGGCGCCGCCTCGACCGCGGCGGCGAGCTGCCCGGCCAGGTCCAGGTGGTGCTCGACCATCGCCCGGTAGCCGTCCCGGCCGTACGCGGCCAGCGTCGCCCAAGCCGCGAACGCCCGGACCCGGCGGGAGTTATCCGGGCCGACGTTGCTGAAGATCGGGTGCGGGTCGTCGGGATCGACCAGGTAGGCGGCGCTGTTGGTGAAGACGCTGCCGAGCAGGCCGCGCTCGCGCACGAAGGCGAAGCCGCAGTCGTAGGGGACGTTGAGCCACTTGTGCCCGTCGGCGGCCACCGAATGCGCCTGTTCGAGGCCGGTGGTCAGCCCAGCGGTGCGCGGGGAAAGCCGGGAGAACAGCCCGAACGCGCCGTCGATGTGCAGCCACGCGCCGTGCTCGCGGGCCATCTCAGCCAGCTCGGCGATCGGGTCGAAGTCGCCGGTGTCGGTTTCCCCCGCGGTCGCCAGGATCAGCGCCGGGGCGCCGCCGAGCGCGGCCAGTTCCCGGCTCAGTGCCGCCGGGTCGAGGCGGCCATCGGGCCGGGCGAAACGCCGCAGGCTGGACCGGCCGATGCCGAGGACATCCAGCGATTTCACCGCGCTGGCGTGTACGTAGCCGCCGCCGAACACCGGCATCTGGGGCAGCCCGGCGAGTCCGTCCGCGTCGACGTCGATCCCGTGCCGCAGCCCCCACCAGCGACGGGCTGCGGCGATGCCGGTGCAGTTGGCCATCGTCGCGCCCGTGGTCAGCACCCCGTCCCAGCCGCCCGGCAGCTCGAAGAGATCCTGCAGCCAGTCCAGGACGGCGGTTTCCGCGCGGGCGGCGAACGGTGAGCAGACCCAGGCGGCACCGTTCTGGTCAGCGACCGAGGTGAGCCAGTCGGCGGCGAGCGCAGCCGGTGTTGTACCGCCGGTGACGAAGTGGAAGTAGCGCGGCCCGGACGACCGGGTCGCGGCGTCCAGCAGACCGTCGCCGAGCAGGCGCACGGCGGCCTCCGCGCCCAGCCCGGCCGCCGGCAGCGGCCGGTCGAACGGTGAGACGACCGGTTCGGGGTGGCTCACCGGCCGGCCGGTCAGGTCGAGCAGGTAGCGGTGCGCGTACTCGGCGGCCACCCGCAGCGCGGCGGCGCTGTCGTCCTGGAAGGCGGCCATCACGACAACCTCAGGACCGGGCGGCACTCGTCGATCCACGCGGCCAGGTCCAGCCAGCGTTCCACACCGGTCCGGTCGGCGGAGTTAACCGCGGCCGGCTCGGCGTTCGCAAGGGCGCGTAACCGGTCCCGATCGGCGAGGTCGGCGGCCGGGTGCCCGGCGGCCAGCAGATCCCGGACCTGGGATTGCAGCTCCACGAGGTACTGCGGATCGCGGGTGGACGGGTACGGTGCCTTGCGCCGGGCGAGCGTCGGTTCCGGGAGCAGCCCGGCGCCGGCGGCCCGCAGCAAGCTTTTCTCCCGGCCGTCGAAGGTCTTGAGAGCCCACGGGGTGTTGAACGCGTACTCGACCAGCCGGTGGTCGCAGAACGGCACGCGTACCTCAAGCCCGACGGCCATGCTCAGCCGGTCCTTGCGGTCAAGCAGGATGCGCAGGTAGCGGGTCAAATGCAGGTAGCTGACCAGCCGCATGCGCGCCTCGAACGGGTCCTCCCCGGCCAGCACGGGTGCCTCGGCCACCGCCTCCGCGTAGCGGGCGGCGATATACGGCGTCAGGTCGAGCGCCTCCCGCAACCCCGGGTCGAAGACGTCGAGTCCGGTGTACGGGCTGGTCACGTGGGTGTGGTCGACCCAAGGGAAGACATCCGCCCGCTGGGCGACCGAGTCGTGCATCCACCGGTAACCGCCGAACACCTCGTCCGCCGATTCACCGGACAGGGCCACCGTCGACCGTTCCCGGACCGCGCGGAACAGCAGGTAGAGCGAGTTGTCGGCGTCACCGAAGCCGACCGGCAGGTCCTTCGCCCGGACGACGGCGCGGCGCACGTCCGGATCGGCGATCGACTTCGGGTCAAGCGCGACATTGTGGTGCGCGGTGCCGGCGTGCCCGGCGACCAGTTCGGCGAACGGCGCGTCCGGCTGGTCCCGGAACGGGTCGGGGGTGAACAGGTCGCGATGCCCGACGAAATCGACGGCGAACGTGTTGAGCCGCTCGCGGCCGGCCAGGCGCCGCTGGGCGAGCGCGGTGATCAGGCTGGAGTCGAGGCCGCCGGAAAGCAGGGCGCAGCGCGGCACGTCGGTGACCAGTTGCCGGTCCACGATGTCCTCAAGCAGTTCGCGGATCGCGGCCACGCTCCGGTCCCGGTCGTCGGCGTGCTCGGCGGCGGTCAGCGACCAGTAACGACGAACCTGCGTACCAGCCCGGTTGAAGATGACCACCGTGCCCGGCAGGACCTCGCGCAGCCCGGCCCAGACGGCGTGCCCGGGGGTGCGGACCCAGCTGAACGCCTCCCGCAGCCCGTCCAGCCCGACCACCCGGTCAGCGTATGGGTGCGCGTGGATCGCCTTGGGCTCGGAGCCGAACAGCAGGCTCGGGCCGATGCTCTGGTAGTAGAGCGGCTTCACGCCGAGCCGGTCGCGGACCAGCAGGAGCCGCTCGTCGCGCTGGTCCCAGACGGCGAAGGCGAACATGCCGTTGAGCCGCTCGGCGAGACGGTCACCCCAGGCGAGGTAGGCGGTGAGGACCACCTCCGTGTCGCTGCCGGTGCGGAACGAGAACCCGGCCCGCTCCAGCTCGGCACGCAGCTCACGGTAGTTGTAGACCTCGCCGCTGTAGGTGATGACGACCGGACCGTCCGGGGTCGCCGCGATCATCGGCTGGGTGCCGCCGTCGATGTCGATGACGGCGAGCCGCCGGTGCCCGAGCAGGGCGTGCGGTGTTGCCCAGGTGCCGTCCGCGTCCGGACCACGGCAGGACATAGTGCGCGTCATCGCCTCGATGACGGCTCGTTCGCTGCTCAGGTCGCGGTTGTGATCGACCCAGCCGGTGATGCCACACATGGCGCTGCCTCTCGGGGTGGGTTCAGCGGAGTGCCGGCGGACGGCCGAAGACCGCGCCGTCAGCCGGCCGGATCGGGTGGGCCGGCGGGAGCGGTTGCAGGGCCGCCGCGTCGACCGGGCGTCCGGGGTCCACCCCCAGCAGGTGGGCCAGCCGCACCGCGCCGTCCGGCAGCACCGGCTCGGCGGCCGCCGCCAGCAGCGCGGCCACCGCGAGTTGCCCGCTCACCGCAGCGGCGTGCGTCCCGGCCGGGCGTGCTCGCTCGTGCGCCTGTTCATGACCGAAATCCACGGCCATCGCCACGATCTCGTCGAGGAGGGCAACCGCTCGGCGCGGATCAAAACCTTCCGGCGCGTACGCCTCCCTCAGTTCGGCAACCGCACGCAGCACCCGCCCGTGCAGCACCTGCCAGGCCGCGCCGTCCGGCCGTTCCCGTGGTGCCCGGCCCTCGTGGTGCTCCCGTACGTCGGCGAGGAGCCGGTCCAACCAGCCGTTCCAGACCTGGTGCAGGTGTTCCCGGGCGTGGTCGAGGTCGGCCGGTTCGAAGTTGGTCTGCCGCCCGGTCGGCCGGTCGGTGAACACGTGCCACCGCAGCACGTCGGCACCGACCCTGGCAAGGGCCTCGCTCGCCCAGACCGCGTGCCGGCGGCTCGTCGAGAATTTCTTGCCGGACAGCCGGTAGAACTCGTTGACGACGAATGCGGACGGCAGCGCCAACCCCGGGTCGTACGCCATGAACAGGGCGGGGAACAGCACGGCGTGGAAGTAGCCGTTGTCGAAGCCGAAGAACTGCACCGGTGCGGGGCGGGGCGCCGGATGCTGCAACAGGTAGCCGGGTGCCATCTCGAACCAGACGTAGACGCGCTGGTCTTCGAAGCCCGCAGCGGGCACCGGCACCCCCCAGTCGGACGGGTGGCTGACGGCGATCTCGGGCAGCCCACCGGCGAGCATTACCTCGCACAGGGCCCGCAGATGCGGCGGCATCCGGGTACCGGCCCAGTAGCTCGCCAGCCGGTCCGCGAAGGGGGCGAGCGGCAGGTAGAGGCGTTCGCAGTCACGCAGCCGGGCGGCGGTGCCGCACACCACGCAGTGCGGGTCGCGCAGGTCGCCGCACTCGTTGGGCCGGCCGCACGCCTCGCAGGCGTTGCCGCCGGACTCGGCGCCGCAGTGCGGGCACCCGCCCGCGACGTACGCCTCGTACAGCCACCGTTCGCAGCCGTCGCACCACGGCAGCGGCCTGGTCCGTGGCACGATTGCGCCGGCGGTCAGCAGGGCGGCGAAGAACTCCTGGACGAAGGCCGTGTAGCCGGGGTCGCTGCGGGGCCGGACGACCGGGTCGTAGCGGGTCGCGGCATCGGTCCAGGCGGCAACGATCGCGGCGCCGTACCGGTCGGCCACCTCTTCGCCCTTGAGGCCGTCGCGGAGGCCGCGTACCGGCACATAGCTCTGGTGGTCGTCGAGGCCGGTGGTGAGCCGTACGGTGTGCCCCTCGGCGGACAGGAAACGGCGCAGCACGTCGGCGGCGAGATAGGGGCCAGCCAGGTGCCCGACGTGTAGTTCACCGTTGGGGGTGGGCGGCGTGGCGGTGATCCAGAACGGCCCGGTCATGCTGTGGCCCCCGGCACGGGTTCATACAACGGCCAGTAGACCGACAGCCAGGACAGCCGGGTGCCGGCCGCGCTGTGCACGACGTGCTCCCGGTTGCGCGGCAAGAAGACAAGGTCGCCGGGGCCGATCGGGGTGCGTTCGCCGGCCAGCGTCACCGCCCCGGTCCCGGCGATCACCACCATCAACTCGTCCTGGTCGTGGCAGTCCGGGGCGCTGTCGCGGCCGGCTTCCAGGAAGCAGGCCATCGCGCCGAGCGGCGGCTCCTGCGGCCCGATGGCCTGCGGGATGAGCCGCTGGCAGCGCATCCCGAACTCCTCGACGGCCGAGTCGGCGTCGATCGTCACTTTCTCGATCACGATGTCACCCTTCGTCCGCGACCTGGAAGATCCCCTGGCCATTACGGGTCTGGTAGTAGGCGATGTCGGAGCGAATGACGGCTTCCTCGTCCGCGCGCAGCAGCAGGGTCGCGACCGGGGACTCCCCGGAGTCCGCCACCGTCAGCCGGTCGCCGGGGGTCGGCATGTGCCAGATACGCCGGAAGCTGGGCCGGGCGCACAGCTCGTCGAGCCCGGCGATGGCCACCAGCCGCCCGGCCCGGCGCACGATGAACGAGTAGTCTGCGGCATAGCCGGGTGCGGGCCGGCGGCCGGTGATGATCGCCTCCGCCGGGTCGCCGACGGCGAGGGCCGCAGCCTGGTCGATGGTGCCCAGTTCGCGGCACAGCGTCGATAATGGCTCGCCGGCCACCCTCGGCGAGCATTTCACCAGGCGTACGGTGCCGTCGGCAACGACCACGGCCTCGAAGTGCACCGGCCCCCAGGCTATCCTGGCGACCCGGACGAACTCTTGCAGCGACTTGTTGAGCAGCTCGAACACGGTTGTGCCCGGCCACACGTTGAGGACGCTGGTCAGCCGGATCCGGTTGTCCTCCTCGATCTCGCCGCATTCCCAGCAGTCGGTCAGGTGCAGCCGGCCGGCGACGACCACACCGTTGGCGAAGTGCGGCGTGCCGGGTACCCAGGGGTGGGCGAGTACCGGCCCGCCGTCGCGCCAAAGACCGGCCAGCAGCCGCTCGGGCGGGGGTGCTCCGGGTTCGCTTACGATCGCCGATCCGACCCCTGCGCTGCTTGCAGGCCGCAGGATCAGCCGTTCCCGGTCGAGCCGCAGCGAGACCGGCTGGTCATGCACGGTGCTGGCGAAGGCGAGCCCGGCGGCCACCGCCAGGTGCGCCTGGTCGACCTTGCTGCTCAGGCGTTCGGTGAGCGGGGTGCCGGAGGAGTCAACGGCGACCTTCTGTTCGCGGCACAGGTCCGGCATCCCGGTGAGCGTGCTCATGCCGGCTCGAAGTGGAACTCGCGGATGAAGCAGTCGCGCGGCTGACCGACTGCGAAGGTGATGCAGGCCAGCAGCGACTGCGCGGTGAGCCGATCCTTGGCGGTCCGGGACGCGGTCGTCCACTCCGGAGTGGTGGGGTCGATGTTGTCGAAGTCTGGCGGGTACAGCGAGATGACGCGTACGCCCTGGGGCCGCAGCCGGTGCGCGAGTGTGCCCGTGAAGGCCGCCTGCGCGCCCTTGGCCGCGTAGAACGCGGGGTGACCTGTGCAACCGTGGAAGTTGGGCAGCGCCGCCGCCGAGATGAGGTTGACGATGTCGGGCCGTTCGGAGCGGACGAGCAGCGGCAGGAAGTACTTGACCATCAGCACCGTCCCAGCGCCGCCGGAGGTCACCGTGTCGATGATCTCCTGATCGTCGGCGTCGGCGAGGTCGGCGCCCTCCAGCCAGCCGGCGCCGTTGTTGAGCAGCACGTCAACGCCGTCGGTGCGCTCGGCGACCTGGTCGGCGAAGTCGCGGATCGAGGCCGGCTCGGTCAGGTCGCAGCGGAAGGCGTGCACCTGCTCGTGGCCCCGCTCGCGGATGAGATCGCGGGTGCGGCGGGCCGCGCCGAGGTCCCGCGCGGACAGGAAGACCTCGTAGCCCAGGCCGGCGAAGTGGATGGCGGCGCTGCGCCCGAAGTCGCGGGCTGCGCCGGTGATGACGATCGAGCTCATTGTCGTATCCCCTCCCGCAGGGATCGGGATTCCAGTTGGTGGTAGCCGGTGTCCGGGGTCAGGTCCTCGGCCCAGAAGTGCGATTCGGCGGCGTCCGCCGGCAGCTCGCGGACGCCCCGAGGGTCAAGCGCGTAGCGGGTCACGAAGACGAAACCAGTCTTCGCGCGCAACGCGGAGGCCCGGTCCTGTGAGCTGTCCCCGACGAGTACCTTCCGGGCGCCGGGGATTTCCCGCAGCCGCTCGTGCTTGGGTCGTTCCCCACCGAGCACCTGCCCCAGGTACGGGCGCAGGCCGTTGACCGTGAGCACCTGCTCCGCCTCGGTCGTGGCCGTGCCGGTCGCGACGGCCATCGGCACGCCGCGGACGGCCAGGCCGTGCAGCATGGCCGACGCCCCGCGGCAGAGCGGGGCCGTCGGGTAGATCTCGGCCAGCAGCGCCGCGTAGCGACCGGCATAGGTCCGGTAGAACCGGTCGAAGTCGCCGGTACGCCCCAGGTGCTCGGCGTACAGGCTGGCGAAGTGTTCCCGCCGGGTCCGGCCGAAGGTGCACCGGAACTGGTCGAGGAACGGCCGCACCACGTTCGGGTCGAGGTCGGCGAGTGCCTTGGTCAGCGCTGCAATCTTGAGTTCGTTGGAGTCGACGACGACCCCGTCGAGGTCGAAGACGACGGTGTCGTACCCGGCGAGCAGGTCGATCAGGGTGTGCTCAGGCATGGGCCAGCACGTGGCGCAGCCGGTCCGCGGAGAACTTCGCCGCACCGTCCCGGCCGAGTTCCCGGAGAATGCGCATCTTGCCGGTCACGTCGATCGACGCGTCCTGCTCGAGGTGCTGCACATAGCTGGGGTGGATCTCGCGAAGCCCGGCGAGCGCGTAGTAGACGTTCGCGCCCCAGCCGTGCTTCTGCTGCAGCGGGATCATGAACCGGGCGACGAAGTCGAACAGCGGCTCGACGTCGATGGTCGGGCGCAGCACCGGCAGCAGTTGTTCCATCCGGGCGTTGCCGGCGCCCCGGCCCATGCCGCTCATGGTGGCGTCAGCCCAGGTGGCGCCCGCGTCGAGCACAGAGAGGGTGTTGTGCAACGCCAGGCCCTGGTTCTCGTGGGCGTGAAAGCCGATCGGCGCGGTGACCGCCTCGGCGAACAGCCGGGTGAGCAGGCGGGTCCGCGCCGGCAGCAGCGAACCGAGCGAGTCGGCCAGGTAGAGCGCCTCCAACCCGTCCATCCGGCGAACAGCGTCGAGCACCGTGTGCAACTCGGTCTCGGTGGCCAGGCCGATCTGCATGAGGTTCACACAGACCCGGAAGCCCGCGGCACGCAGGCCGTCGACGAGTTCGACGGCCTGCTCGGCCAGCCGGAACGACACCGCGATCCGCACGATCTCGACGGGCAGAGGGCTGCCGGCGAGCCGGTCTCGCACCACGTCGCCGGTGTCCGCTCGGCCGAGGAAGTCGGCGCCGTCCACCATGACGGCGAACCGCGGACCGCCCTGCCGCGGCAGCACGGCGGCCAGGTGCCGGTTCAGCCCGGCTGGCAGGTTGCCGAACGGGCCCGAGCCGCTGGGTTCCGGGCGGACGTAACCGAGTTCCACGACGTCGATGCCGGTCGCCACACAGGCCGCGAGGTACGCCTCGACCAGGTCCTCGGTGAAGTTCCAGTTGGTGTAGTAGCCGCCGTCGCGCAGGGTGCAGTCGAGGATCGTCGGCACGTCACTCCTCGTCCAGATCGGGCAGCGTGCCGGTGTGGTCCACGTGGTGGATGCGCTTCATCGGCGCCCACTGGGTCGGGCCGGGATGGTCGATGCGCACCAGCAGGGAGTTGTCGCCGCTGTGCATGAGGTCGTCCCACTCCTGCACGCGCGGGTCGAGCGTGTTGGCCCGGGGGAAGTCGCGGTTCGGGTCGAAGTCGTCGTCGGCCTCGATGTACATGAACAACGTCAGCGGCTCGATGAAGAAGATCTGCAGCTTGCGTACGCCGATGGTGTCCAGCGCGCCGCCCGGCCCGACGATCTCCGGCCACACCTTGCGGTGCATTTCCTTGTACTGCTGCGCGGCCTTGTCGTCGCGCAGCCGGATCGTGAAGGCGTGGTTCTTCACAGGTTGAACTCCTTTGCTAGGGCCAACAACTTGTCGTAGGTGTGATCCACTTCGGTCCGGGTTTCCTCGTCAAGGTGGAAGTCGACGGGACCGCGGACGTGGCACGTGCTGATCAAGCCGCGCCGGTGCAGGAAATGCTTGGCGATCGTCACGTAGCAGTCGACGCTGTTCATCATCTGGCACATGAGGTAGGCGAGCGGGTGGCCGAGGCGTTCGGCGTTCGCGCGGTCGCCCGCCTCGAGCAGCTTCCACAGCGCCACCACGATTTCGGCGATCTCGGTGGCCGGGATCGTCCCAGTGAGTCCCCGCCGATGGCAGTCGAGCAGCATCATGCCGCCGTCGCCCTCGAAGATCCGGGCCCGGCCGCCGGTCGCGGCGCGCAACTGGCTGACCCGGGGCGGGGTCGGCGAGGCCTCCGGTTTGAACATCACCCGGTCCGGCCCGAACCGGTCCAGCAGCCGGGCCTGGGGGGCGATGCCGAGCGGCTGTTTGGCGAGCGACTTCGCGTGGTGGATCAGCACCGGGATGTCCACCGACGCGATGACGGCCGCGAAGTAGGAGTACATCTCGTCGTCGTCGAGAGCGAGCGTCGCCGGGTGCATGAGCAGCAGGGCATCCACCCCGGCCGACTCGGCGTGCCGGGAGAACTCGATGGCGGCCTCGGCGCTTTCCGCGCCGGTGCTCATCACCGATACTCCCCGGCCGGCCGCGCCCTTGGCGCACAGCTCGGCTACCCGGAACCGTTCCGCCGTGGTCAGGCGCAGCACTTCGGACACCTGGCCGACGACGAAGCCGTCGCAGCCCACGTCGAACATGTGCCGGGTTTGCCGCAGGAAGTCGTCCTCGTGCAGAGCTCCCGACTCGGTGTAGGGCATCAGCACCACCGGGAGCACGCCCCGGATCTGGCTTGTCATCGTGCAACGCTCCCTCTTGTCGTGGTGAGGACGCCGGCCAGGACGCGGGCTGTCTCGTCGGCAACCCAGGGTCCGAGCCGGATGCCGGCGCCGTTGAGGCCGGCTGCGGTGATCAGGGCGGGAAAGCCGGGCACCGACCGGGCGGGCAGGGTGCGGCCGGCGGTGTAACACTCGGCGGAACGGACCCCGCCGTGCGGCCGGACGCCGCTCGTCCAGGCGAACCGGGCGGCACCGGCCCGCAGCGTCCGCACGGTCTGCGCGGCGTCCAGGGGCTGCGGGCCGCACGGTGCGTCCCGCAACCCGGTGGGATGTCCCAGGTAGACCGAGCCGCTCGCCGGATCGCCCCGCCCGTGCAGGTCGTAGAGGTCGTCGATGAAGGCGGGATGGCCGGTCACTCCGCCGACGGCGCAGAGGTCGACCTGAATCACCCGAGTGTGCAGGTCGTGTTCGACGCCGAGCGCGTCGAGCAACGGTGCGGTACGGGCTCCGGCAGCCAGGACCACGGCGTCCGCGTCGAGCACACCTGCGGTCGTGCGGACCCCTGTGATCTGTGCGCCGTCGCGTTCGACGGCGTGAACCTCCGTGCCCTCCCAGACCTGCCCGCCGGCAGCCCGACCCGCCGCGACCACCGCCTGGACCATGGCCACCGGTGCGACGTAACCAGATGCGGGTTCCCACACCGCGCCGGGTGACGTGTCGGCGAGGAGGTGACCGAAGCGGGCCCGCAGCAGGTCCGGGGTCAGCCAGGTGACGGGCAGTTCCCGGGACAGCTCACCGGCCAGGTGCCGAGCGGCCGGGGCGCGGTCGAGCGCCGGGAAGTAGAGGAAGCCGGCCGGCTGGAACCGCACCCCGGACCCGGGCTGCCTGGCGAGTTGCCGGAAGAACCGCCAGCCGATCGCGTTGCGCCAGGCCGTCTCAGGGTCGTCGTCGAAGCAGCGGACCACACCGCCCGACACACCGGTCGCCCCCATGCCCAGCCGGTGCCGTTCGAGCAGGTGGACGTCGGCGCCGCTGAGGGAGAGCCGGTGGAAGACGAGTGCGCCGACCAGGCCACCGCCGACCACCGCGACCCTAGGCATGCCCGCCGCCCGTGTTGCTGAGGCTCATCGTGCGCAGCTCGCCGAAGCGGGCCGACGCGGTGATCGAGGCGAGGATCTCGCCGGCCCGCACGGCCGAGTTGGACAGTAGCGACGCGGTGATTCCGTGCGTGTGTTCGGTGCCGCCCTGCAGGTAGATCCCACCGGTCGCAGGGACCCGCAGCCGCAGCCGGTAGTCGCGGTCGACTACGGGGCGGCCCGCGGTGTCCCGAACGACCAGGTCGGCGACCCCACCGAGCAGCGGTGTGTGGTCCGGCGGTCGGTATCCGGTGGCGAACACGACGGCGTCCGCCTCGATCGTGCTGATGGTGCCGTCGAGCTGGTGCGCGACGCGCACGACGACCGTGTCGTCCCGCTCGTCCAGGCTGGCGATCCGCGACGCCTTGAGGAACCGCAGGCGCTCGTGGCCGTTGACCCGTTCCTGGTAGTGGCGGCGGTAAAGCTCGTCGATCAGCTCCAGGTCCACGACCGAGTAGTTGGTGTTGGCGTGGTACTTCAGCAGGCGCTGTTTGGTCTCGTCGTCGGCGGCGAAGAAGTCGTCGACCGCCGCCGGGTCGAAGATCCGGTTCGCGAACGGGCTGTCGTCCGCGGGTGAGAAGCCGTACCGCGCGAAGACTAGGTTGATCTCGGCGGTGCCGAACGTGCGGTGCAGGTATTCGGCCGTCTCGGCGGCACTCTGCCCGGCACCGACCACGACCAGCCGGCGCGGTGCGGTGTCGTGCAGCGGCCCGGTGCGGTAGAGCAGCTCGTGGTTGTGCCACACCCGGGGACCCGGTTGCACCCCGTCGGGCATCCGGGGCCGCAGCCCGGTGGCCAGGACCAGGTTGCGGGCCGGCAGCGGCCGGTCGGGCGAGCGCCGGGTGTGCACCGCGAAGTGCGCGATCCGGTCGCCCGCCCAGACGGGTTCGATGTGGGTGACTGCGCACTCATACGTCACCAGGTGTTCGAGCCGGGCGGCGGCCCAGGCGAAGTAGTCGTGGAACTCGGTCCGCGACGGATAGAGCTCCTTGTGGTTGATGAAGTCGATGAGCCGGCCCTTCTCGTGCAGATACGAGAGAAAGCTGTACGCGCTGCTCGGGTCGCGGAGGGTGACCAGATCCTTGAGGAACGACACCTGCATCGTCGCTCCGTCGATCAGCATGCCCTCGTGCCAGCGGAACGCCGGCTTCGACTCCAGGAAGGCCGCCGCCAGTGCGTGCTCGTGCTCGTGCTCCGCAACCGCGACGGCCAGCGCCAGGTTGGACGGCCCGAACCCGATGCCGATCAGGTCGCGCAGGTACCCTCGCTGCTCGATGAGCCCTTCATCAACGATCAAGGCACTTCCCTTCAGGATTGCGGTCGGCGCACGGTGCATCGCTGGCTGCATGAGCGGTTGAAGCAGCAAGGGGACTCGATTTTCACGCCATCAAAATGGTCAAATATTGGCACTCAACAATGAGAATTCATCGTGTGGGAAGAGCTGGAAATCGCTTTTTTGGCGGTGCCACGACGGAGCATACGGGCCCACATCGGAGGGTAACAACCTAACTACCTAGTGGCGTACGTCACAGTGATTGGCATCCACCTTGCGGATAACCTTCGATGCATGGGCGGGCCCGGAGGACGATATGGATAACCTTGTTTTCCCAGCTCAGGGGTTAGTTGGCTGATCGTTCAGGCATACCTGTGTCCGTAGTGGACACCTTCGAAGACTCGATCTTTGCGCACTTGCGGATCATGCATTCGCGCAGGTAATTCACGCATTCCATTCATGCCTAAATCGCCGAACGACCCGGAGGGTCATCCACATGACGTTGCTGCGGGAACTCTCCAGCGTCAACCAGAATGTCGTGCTTTTTGCCAGTGAGGATCCGACGGAAATCACCGCCCGCCTGGCCGTGAACGGTGTGCTCTTCGAACGCTGGACATCGCCGGGACTGCCACCGGACGCCTCCGACGAGGCGATCCTCGCCGGGTACGAGCGGGACACCGCGCGCCTCAACCACGATGGCAGATTCCGAGCGATCGAGATGGTCCGGATGGACCCGGTCGACGACCAGGAATGGCGCGACCGCGCGCACGAGTCGCGCGAGAAGTACCTGAACGAGCACACCCACACCGACGACGAGGTGTGGTTCTTCGTGACCGGCCGGGCCTGCTTCTACCTCCATTTCGGCGACGTCGTGCAGATCGTCGTCTGCGGGCCGGGCGACCTGCTCTCCGTGCCGGTCGGCACCCGGCACTGGTTCGACATGGGACCGCGTCCCGAGTTCTGCGCGATCCGCTTCTACGAGGAGCCGTCCGACGTGTGGGTCGGCGAGTTCACCGGTGACCCGATCGCCGCCCGGATGCCGCGGGTGCTCGACGAACTGGCCGAGCCACAACCGTGAACCTGCCCCGGATCGCCGTCGTCGGACCGTTTTCCGGACCGCGGGCGGCATGGGGATCGCTCCTACGCGACGCTGCGGTCCGCTACGCCACCCCGGAGGTCGCCACCACCTACTTCGACGACGAAGGTGACGCGGAGACCGCCGTCCGGCGCGCCCGGCAGATCAGCCGGGACGGCGCCGTCCGGGCGGTCATTGGACACTTCAACAGCGCCGGGGCCGCCCGCGCGCTGCCGATCTACGCCGCCGCGCGGCTGCCGGTGATCCTACCGCTGGCCTCGGCGGCCGGGGTACTCGACGGGGCCGGCGGTTGGGCCCTGCGCTGGTGCCTGGACGATCGCGCCCAGGCGGATACGCTCGCCGACGCCGTCCGGGCCCGCGGGCACCGGTCCTGGACGGTGCGCGACGACGGCTCGGCGTACGGGCGGGGACTGGCCCGTCTCGTGCGGGCAGCGCTGCCGGCGGCCGTTGGGGAGCCCACTGCCACGGTCATCTGCGGAACGCACCACGGGGTCGCCAGCGCGCTGGTAGCCGAGCCGCACCACGGCGAACTGTTCTGCACCGACGACTGCGACGTGCCGGAATTCGTCACGATCGCCGGGCCGGCCGTCGCCGACGGCCTGGTGGCCCGGGTGTCCGGCGGCCCACAGCGGGTCGTCGACGACGCTTTCCGCGCCCTAATCGACACCCTCGCCGAGCAGCCGTTAGTGTCCGGAAAGGATCTGCTCGGCGCTGTGCGGGCGGCCAGCCGGATCACGTTCACCGAACAGGGCGAGCCCGCCGACGGTCCGCCTTGGCAGGTGGTGCCCTTGGTCACCAGGCCGGCCTCGCGCACCCGGCATCGTTCCCCCGACCGGTTCGACGTCGCGGTGGTCGGCGCCGGCATCGTCGGCGCCGGGGTGGCCGCCCGGCTGGCCGAGGCCGGCCTCTCGGTGGTCTGCTTCGACAAGGGTCCCGGCGCCACGATGAACTCCGGCGCACTGGTCCGCGCCTTCGAGACCAGCCCAGTCATGCGCGCCCTCGCGGTACGCAGCAGCCGGCTGGTCTGGGCCGACGAACGGGCCGCACGGGAGTACGGATTCCGCCGCACCGGTTCGCTCGTGCTGCTCGGCGACGCCGACCTCGCCACCGCGGCGGACTCCCTCGGCGAACTGGCACAGGCCGGCCTTCTCGCCCGGCTCCTGCCCCCGCGGGAGATCGCCGGCCGCTGGCCCAGCATGTCGCTCGACGGCGTCGCGGCCGGTCTGTGGGAGCCAGGCGGCGGATACGCCACCCCGGCGGCGGCCATCGTGTCGCTGCTGGACCGAATGCGCCGGGCCGGCGCCCTGATGCTGACCGACCGCCGAGTCGGCCGGGTCGAGCGGGCGTCCGGCGCCGAGGCCCGACTGATCACCGATTGCGGCACGGTCAACGCCCGGGCCGTGGTCCTGGCCGCCGGGGCGGGCACCCCGGCGCTGCTCGGCGCGGCCGGTGCCGGCCTGCGCAGCAAACGCATCACCTACGCGCTGTTCGGCTACTCTGGCCCGCCGCTGCCGACGGTCGTCGACCTGGTCACCGGTGTCTGGGGCCGTCCGGCTCCCGATCAGTCGTTCCTCGCCGGATCGCCTTTCGAGGACTGGGACGTGCCGGCGGACGGCTCCTCCGACGTACCGGCATCGCGGATAGCCGCCCTGCGCAGGGAGACCTCGCGACGCTGGCCGTGGCTGCGCACGGCGCCGCTGCGGTCCGCCACCCAGGGCGTCGACCTGTACCGGCCGGATGCGCCGTTGCAGGGCCTCACCTCCACCGACCCGGTGACCGTGGTGGCCGCGGGCTGGTCTGGCGGGGGCTTCAAGACTGCGCCGGCCGCGGCCGAGAACGCGGCGCGGCTGGTCGCCGATCTCATCGGCGCCGGCGCCCTACCCGAAGGGATCGCATGAACGACATCCGCGCCGGCCTAGCCGGCCTGCCGCGGTCGACGGCCGGGTTCGGGCCCGACATGGAACGCGCGCAAGAGGTTCTCCTGTCCGGGCACAGCCGGGAGGCGAAATGGGCGGCGCTGCTGACCTGGCTGGCGGCCGGCCAGCCGTGCGTGTTCGGGCGGATCGCGGCCCGGTCCGGCGCCGAACCCGAACTCGAAGTCTGCGTGGTCGACGCCGACGACCTGGAGCGTGGCTGGGAGCACGTCACCGGCGTGGTGCAGCACGTGCGGCACCGGTGGAAGAGCAACGCGATGGGCGGGCGACCAGCAGTCTGCAGGTGTTGTTCAGCTGCCCGGAGCTGGCCCACGCCGCACCCGGCCCGTCGATGATCGACGTCCCGTGCCAGCTCGTCGAGGTTTACCTGCCGGAACGTCCCCGATCCGGACTGGCACCCCTGTACCTCGACTCCGTCCCGCTGCGCCGGCCCAACGGAAGCGTCGAGATGTTCCTGGCCAACGTAACGGTCTTCTTCACCGGCGCGCATCGCACCGCCTTCCACGACCATCGGGCGCCCGGCGGCGTGCTGCTCAACATCAACGCGATCGGGCATCACACCGCCGCGACGATCGACAGCGGGCGGTACGGTAGCCCCGCCGCCGTGCTGGACCGGATGCACACTACCGCGCTGCGCAGCGTTGGCAGCGGCGGACTCGGCGACCCGCACCAGCCGGGCAGCACCTGGCACCTGGACAAAGGACGGCGATCCGCTGCCGCCGCACCCGGCCGGGCCGCCCGCCCAGATCCCCGACGGGGCGGACCCGCAACAACGGTACGGCGGCCGCTACCACGTTGACGTTGCCGTGCCGAGCCTGTTCGCCGATCCGGCTCCTATGACCGGATCGCACGGCGGGCGGGCGGATGGACCAACATGCTCGACTACTTCACCGAGGACCGGCTCCCGCCGTACCGCCATCCGGCTCTCATGCACGGGCGCCCGGTCAGTGCCGAACACGCGTATACCAATCTGTGGCCGTCGCAGCCACGTCCGCCGGAAATCAGGGCCTTCTGACGTGGACAGCAAGCCGATCCGTCAGCTGCTCAGCCGGGCGACTACGTCGATGTGCTCGGCACCGGGGCGTACAAGGCGTCGTACTCCTCGGCCGGGTTCAACGGCTTCGCGCCGATGTGCACGGCGCCGGATATGCTGTCCACCGCCCAGCTACGTCGGAGAGTGCGATGACTGACCGTCCCCTGTCGTTGTCGGCCACCTCCCGCACGCGGTTGCGGCGGATGAAAGAGAAAGGACGGACCCGGCCAGAAGACCTGTTCGCCGTGCTACGGGCCGGGTTCGTCGCGCATCTCGGCGTCGTCGTCGACGGTCACCCGATGGTCGTGCCGACCGTGTACGGGTTCGACGAGGAGAACATCTTCTTCCACGGTTCGGTGGCCAGCCGTAGTCTCACCACGGATGCGGAGGTCTGCCTGACGGTGACCCTGCTGGAAGGCCTGGTCCTGGCCCGCTCCGTCTTCGAGCACGGCATCAACTACCACAGCGCGATGATCTACGGCACCCCGCGTACAGCCACCGGCGACGACGCGAAGTTGTACGGCCTGCGGCTGCTCACCGAGCACGTCGCTCCCGGCCAATGGGACTACGTCCGGCAGCCGTCCCGCAAGGAACTGGCCGCGACGGCACTGCTGTCGCTGTCGCTGGCCGAGGCGTCCGTCAAGATCCGTACTGGTCCGCCGGACGACGGTGACAGCCCCGACGCGGAACTCGGGCTGTGGGCCGGTGAACTCCCGGTGGTCCCGCGCTGGGATCAGCCCGTGCCGGACCCGGCCCTGCCCCGTCCGGTACCCGCGCTGCCCGCCCACATCGCCGGCCTGGTCGGCCGCCGCCTGAATCGCGGCTGACCCGCCGCCGGTCGAGACCGGCCGGTACCGTGATCAGCGAACGCCGCCGATCGTCGCCGCCTGTGGAGGCACCGGGGCCAGCACCGGCGGGGTGCCCACCCGGCGCACGTGCCGGATCGCGACGGTGCCGTCCCAGCGGGGTTCGCCTTCCTCACCGAGCGCCTGCCACAGGCGCGTCGCGAAGTCCGGCATGATCGGCGCGGCGAGCTGTGCCAGCAGGCGGACGGCACCGACCTGAACCGCCAGAGCCGCTGCGGCCTCGTGGCTGCCGGGCGCGTCGGCGAACAGCCGGGCGTGCGCGCCCGCGTGGTCGGCGCCGAGCCGTACCACCTCGGCGAGCAGCAGGCAGGAGGGCCGGTGAGAACTTGGCCGCGGTGTACGCCCGCAGGCATTTCCCCGCAATCCGGTCCAGCCGGTCGAGGAACCGCTGATCACCCGGCCCGGGCTCGGCAACCGGCGCGACCACCCCGTCGTGGTGGGTGTTCAACAGTGTGAACAGAACGCCCAGCCACGCGTTCCAGCTGCCCGCGAGTTCCCCGTCCACGACTGCGGTGAAGCCGTGCCAGGTGAACGTGGTCCGCCGCTGCTCCGGCCGTTGCCTGCCAAGGACAAACCGGACGGCGGCGGCCGGCACCTGTTCGAGCAGATCCTTGGCCCAGATCGCGTGTCCCGGCTGGTCGAGAACTTGGCCGTCTTAGATTCAGACGATCAACGCAAACGGCCTGCGGGGCCCATCAACGCGGTGGTAAGACGTACAGTGATACGACGTGTAGCGGGAGAGCTCGAACAGATAGCGGTAGCATCGCGTAGCCTGACCGGCAGAGTTACCGAGGTCGCCGAAGGAAACCACCGACTGCTCGGCCACCGTCACAACGAACCGGACGTCGATGATGGCCTGCTCACTTCCGGCGGTTCGACCCGACCAGCCCAACGGCTCACGTCGGTCGGTCGAGCCGCCGCCCTCCACCTCTTTGGAGATCTCGGTCGCGGCGATGTACTCGGCGTCCCGAACCCGGTTGCGGTAACCGAGGTCGTCATCGAGGAGGGCCGCTTCGGTGGCTGCGATGTCCCACGCCAGCGAGTCGCCGTCGCGGTAATCCGAGCATCCGGTCAGTACCAGGCAGGCCACCGTCACCGCCACGCCGGTCAACGGCGGGGCCCCACCACGCCGGCGTGCGCCGCGAGCTCTCGCCAGTCGTCGCGCCGTGGCCGGCGATTCAGGTGTCGACATCCGTATCCCCGCTCGCGCCGACACGGTACCGTCCGCATCGCGACCCTGGACTGGATCTTTAGCCGCGAAGGGCGTAGGTGCGGGCCGTCAACTGGACAGCTGGAGGATCTTCTCCAGCCCGGCCCGCAGCCTGCGTCGCGCCGCCGGCTTCACCACAAGCCGGAACCGCATCCAGCCATCGGCGTCGCAGATCTCCAACTCGCTGGCAGTGTCCTCGGTGAACCGCAGAGCCAGCTCGCCGTCGGACAGCGCCCACCCACGCAGGCCAGCCTCCACCACACTGTGGGCGGGCTCGAAACACACCGTGTCAGGCTCGCCCTCATCGGAGTCGTGCTGGATGACGATCCCGCGCCGGGTACCGTCAGCGTGCTCGGCCATCCAGACCGAGAAGATGCCGTCGACCCGGCCCGAACCAGCCAGCCGGAGCGTGTCCGGCGGGCCGCCCGCGCACCATGGGCAGTCGTTCGGCTCCGGCTCCGGCGGTACGGGCACCGCCCAGATCGCATCCTCGAGCACGAACCTGCCCTGCCAAGCGCCCTCACTGTCCATCCACGCCTGCACGATCCGTCGGCGTGGCCCTCGGTGCACCTGGTAGACGAGCCCATCGACATCCACGTCACCGCAGTACGTGGCGCTGCCATGCCCAGAACGGGTGCCCAGCAACGTAACGGTGTAGCCGTCACGGCCGGCGTGGAACGACCAGTGCTCGACCGCTTCGCGGCGACCCGGCTCACCCTCCGCCGGCGCGCCCGACCGTACGCCGAACAGCAGGGTGGACGGGTCCGGCAGACGACTCAGCTCCGTCAGCTTTTCGTAGGTCGGCACGCCCCGAATGGTAAACGTCGATCACCGACTGCCCCGCTCCCGAGCGCACGTCGGTATGGAAGCGGACTCGCTCACATCGACGTTCACTCATCTGCCGCCGACCAGGCATCACCGTACGTGACCAAGCAGGGCAGCGCCCTGCGCCCCGGTTGTAGCCGATGAGAGTGAACCCGCCGGAAGGAGGGCGCTATCACGGCGAGTCAGGCGGTCAGAAGATGTAGACCGTGTAGTTGTAGGGACGGCTTCGTTCGTAGATGGCACGCAACCGTGGCTGCCTGACCTCGGGCAGTCGGGCCAGAACGCTGAGGAAGATTTGGCCGTCGGGCTCGAACCGGTAGCCCGGGAGCAGTGCCGGCAGGGCCTCCGGCGGGATCGGGACCGACCGCCCGGCTTCGGGGCTTGGTGGAACGCGAGGTGCCGCCAGGCGTCCCAGGCCAGCGGGACCGGCTTCACCGGCGGGGCCACCGGCCAGAGTTCGCCGGTCTGCGGATGTTCCGGGATAAGGGCGAAGTCGACGTCGGCGTCCGGAAGGCCGGGCCCGGCCAGGACGAGGGTGCGCCCCGGCCCCGTGCCGACCGGGCCGACGAGACGGTCGAGAGTGGGCCGGAAGACCTCGGCGACCTGGTGATCGGGGATCAGGATCGGGTCGCCGCCCGAGGCAGCCAGCAAGTGTGCCAGCGCCGAGGCTGCGGTGGCCGCCCACATCGGGTGCCAGCCGCCGTCCGGTTCGGACGGCGGGATACCGGGCCGCTGGTCGATCAGGTCCGCCCAGCCGAGCACCGGGTGCGGGCCGGGACCGTCCTCGATTACGCGGGTGGTCAGCGGGTCCAGCCAGATTGCCTGTCGTAGGCCACAGTCGTCGATCCGGATGGCCACCGGCGTGCCGCAGGTGACGCAGACCATGTTGGGCTCGCCGCCGTCGAGGCCACAGCACGCGGAGTCGCCGACCAGCGCCGGGTCGATGACGGCGCCGCGGACGTCCCCCGGGGCGAGCAACACCCGGCCGACCGGCCCGGTGGAGATCCTGAACCTCGGCGCGTACCAGCCGAGCGCCTCGGCCTCACCGGCTTCGAGTTCGGCCCACCGGCGCCATGGCGAACCAGAGGGCAGCGGATTCACCGCGAACGTGCCGGGCTCCAGTGCCGGCGCGAGCGATCCCGGCCCGTTCCCGTACTTCTGGTCCGCGTGCACGGGCAGCGCCACCCTCGACACCGGAACCGTCAGAGCGGCGTCGCAGCTCCTGCAGCCGAAAACCGTCATGTATCCCCCGCGCGTCGACTGACGCCAACCTAGATCATCGGCCCAGCCCGCCGGCCGCGCCGCGGCCCGTGCCGCGCGGACCTCCCGCGACATTTCTGTATCGGCAGGCTGCGCCCTCAGCAGGGCCTCGCAACGACTTCCGGTGAAGCATCCTCATCTGCCGCCGATGGTGCGTCACGTTGAGTATCTGGCCAGGCGACACTCGACGGGCGGTCCTGCCGATGAGAATGCGCTGTCGGGATCCCCTCGGGATACCTGGCTCACGACGCGGCGGGGCGACTAGCCAGCAGTGCGAATGCGTTCGGGAGCCGACCGCGGAAAGCGGCCGCGTCGATGTCACCCATGCGCCAGAACGGTTCCGCATACTCCTCGAGGCGCCGCACTTCCAGACCGGCCCTGACGACTGCGGTGACGGTCTGACCGAGCGTCCACTGCCACATGACAGCCCCATTCGCTGGGAAACTGTAGTCGTCGCAGACGAAAGAGCGCCCGAAGTAGCTGCGGTCGGATCGGATGCGCGGCTCGTCCAGATCCCAGGTCCACAGCTCGGTAGCCGGGTGACCCTCGTGGAGGAACAGGTGACCGCCGGGCCGCAACAGGCGGGCCATCTCGACGGCCCAGGCATCGATGTCGGGCATCCAGATCAGGGCACCCTTGCCCGTGTAGACGAGATCGGCGCAGCCGTCGAGCAGCGGCACGCCGGGGACCGTAGCGATCACATAGCGGCAGGCGACGCCAAGATCGTCTGCGCGCCTCTGCGCGGCACGGACCGCGGTCTCGCTGTAGTCGACCCCGATCACCTCACGAGCGCCAGCCTGGACCAAGGCGATGTCATCCTGCCCGTTGCCGCTCTGCGGGTGGACTACCACGGGCCACTCCGCCAGGATGTCCTGAAGCAGCTCGCGTTCGCTGGCGACAAGCGTGACGCCGGTCGCCGCCTCGGCCAACATCTCGTCGTAAGCGTGGAGTTGCTGCGTCTGGTAGGCCTTGTCCCAAGCGGTGCGGTTGGCGAGCGTCGTCTCATCCATGCGGGAAACCTTTCGCACGAGTGCCCGGGAGGCAACCACTTTGTCCCCGTATCCCTCCCGCCGCACGACAGACCGGTCCGTCAGGATGAAATCTGCCTTATCGCCGCCCCTTGGCCGGGGTCACCGTCCCTGGCGATGCTCACAGGAGCTTGGAGATACCCATGCACCGTGGCGGTCCGGCCGATCCACCGCACCCTGCTCGGTACCCGAATAAATCCGCACGCCGCGACTCGCCGGCTCAAGTATCTGCCGTAGCGCGAGCCCTTTCGGTCGTATGGCGGCGCACTGATCTGCCGCCGAGCGGGCGTCACAGTACGTGACCGAGGAGGGCAGAGACACGGCGCCCGGTCGTGCCGATTTGCGGATGGCCGCCAGTGTGTCGTACGCGACAGGTGCCAGAGGCGCGAGCTGCGGCATCTCGAAGACAGGGATCCACCGGAAGACCGTCCACATCCCGATGCCCACCATCGCTAGGAACCAGACAACGACAGTGATGGCGCAGCCCCCGAACACGATCCCCTCCCACCGTTCGCTGGGTTCGCCAACCGGCCCAATGTCCCGCGTTCCGCCCTTGTCCGCTTGCACGGCCGCTCGCCTCAAACCTTCCAGCGGCTCGGTGCTGGCTGTGCGTCGGACCGGGCCAGGGATGCTGTGCCAACGTGCGATGTCATTCCGGTGCTGCTCCAACCAGGCCGAGATCGAGCGTTGCGCTACCTCGTCGTCGCGGCCAAGGACGAACCACAGAGCACCCGCGGCGGGCAGGTCTTGCATCCCGTAGTGAACCGTTGCCAGAAGGTCGAGCACCTCGTGATCCTGGCGATGCGCCAAGACGCCGTTCAGCCGGTCACGTGCCTTCCAGGGGCGACCAGCAGCGAGATCGGCGCGCGCACGCGCTAGTCCGTCGCTCACCCCGCGATCGTGCCAGCCACATCGGGCTAGATCGAGCGAGAATCCGACGACCACGCCACGCGAGAGGACCACCCAGATCCCGCGCCCCCGACGCCACGACAGGCGGGAAACGCACGGACATGCCGCGATCCGCGCGCTTCGTAGCGTCACGGTAAGGTGGGCGGCTGACGCACGGACATGTCGATGAGCGGACATGTTGCGCCGTCTCTGAGGAGGTTTAGGGGCGTTCGTCGAATTGGGCGCGTGCGTCGAAGACTCGGTCCATGTGCGTCTCCGCCCAGTTCTTGATCGCGATCATGATCGGAAACAGTTCGTGGCCGAGCGGAGTGAGTTCGTAGTCGACGCGGACCGGTACCGAGGCGGTGACCGTGCGGGTGACCAGGCCGTCGCGCTCCAGCGTGCGCAGGGTCTGGGTGAGCATCTTCTGGCTGACGCCGGCGATGCGGTTGGCGAGTTCGCTGTGCCGCTGCGGGCCGTCGGCGAGGGCTGGGATCACCAGTGCGACCCACTTGTCGGTGAGCCTGCTCAGCAGCTCGCGGGTCGGGCACCGTTCCAGGAACGCGTCGTAGTCGCGTTTTGCCTGTTCGCGGCGTTGTGCTGCGGTCGTCGTCGCCATCTTGTCCTCCACCGGTGCCCTAGGCACTTCGCGGTACCTACTTTCTCATGGTGCCCGCTGATTCGTACGGTCTTGGTGATCACGAGAGTCCACCAAGGAGACAACGATGCGCGCAGTCAGCTATGCACAGTTCGGCGGGCCAGAGGTCCTGCACGTGGCCGACGTGCCGGTGCCCGAGCCGGAGCCGGGGCAGGTACGGGTGAGGGTCACCGCGTCCGTCGTCCACCCAGTCGACCTGATGATCCGCTCCGGTCGGTTCCCGGCCCCGCTGCCGACCGGTCTGCCGTACACGCCCGGCTGGGATGTGGCCGGCACCGTCGACGCGGTCGACCCGGCGGTCGAGCAGTTCACGATCGGCGACGAGGTCATCGGTTTCTCGCCATGGCTGCAAACCACGGTCGGTGCCCACGCGGAGTATGTGGTGCTCGACGCCGCCTGGCTGGCCCTCGCGCCCGACGGCGTCCCCGCCACCGAGGCGGCGACCCTGCCGACCAACGGCCTCGCCGCCGCCCAAGCCCTCGACCTGCTCGCGCTCCCGGCGGGTTCGACCGTGCTCGTCACCGGCGCCGCCGGGCAGGTCGGCGGGTTCGTCCTGGCGCTGGCCCGAGCGACCGGCCTGCACGCCACGGGACTCGCCGGAACCGACGACCGTGCGTTCGTGGAGTCGCTGGGTGCGGCATTCCTGTCGCGCTCCGACGACCCGACGGGGACGTTCGATGCGGTCATCGACCTGGCGGTGATCGGTGCCTCGCTGCTGGGCCTCATCCGCGACGGCGGCGGCTACGTGGCCGCGTCGCCTCCGCTTCGCCCGGAACCGGTGCGGGGAATCCGGACCTTCGCGCTGGAGGTGCTACCGGACGGATCGCGGCTGGGTGAACTGGTCAAACTGGTTACCAGCGGCGACATCCCGCTCCGGGTCGCCGGCGTGTACCCCTTCGCCGACGCCGCGGCCGCTCACGACCGGCTGGCCCAAGGCGGCGCCCGCGGCGGCGTGGTGATCGTCCCATGACCCCCAGCCAAACCTCCGCCGTCACGATCAACTGACGCCCCCCACGGTGAGTACGCTGCTCGCGCCACGCCTGCTGCACGGCGCGACGCGGCGTGAGCACCTTCACCTGATCGACCGTGAACACCGCTACCGGCCAGATGTAAGCCGTCACCGGGATGGACCTTTTGCCAGCAGCCCCCTTTTGTGGCGTTGTCGCTCCTATCGGGCGCCGGCGATCTGGGCGATGAGGAGGTCGAGGCGTTCCTCCTGCCCGTCCGGGGGGATGCGGCCGCTGCCCGACAGGACGGCGATGCCGTGTAAGGCGCTCCAGATGACTTCGGCGAACAGCTCGCGTCGCTCGTTGTCCGGGTGAAAACAGTTGACGAACTCGTCGAACGAAGCCCGCAGCGGGGCCGGCGTCTCGGTGCTCGCGAACTTCAGGTCGGTGGGCAGGATGAACATGGCCTGGTAAAGGGCGGGTCGCTCGGCCGCGAACTCCAGGTAGGCGTGGCTGACGGCGCGCAAGGCGCGTCCGGGTTCAGGGGCCGCCTGCCGTGCGTGGCGCAGGTGGGCGGCGAGTTCGCTGAATCCGTCCAGGGCGACGGCGCTGACGATGGCGTCCTTGCCGTTGAAGTGGCTGTACAGCACCGGCTGGCTGTACTCGACGCGTTCAGCCAGCCGTCGTGTCGTGACCGCATCCCAGCCTTCGGTCTCCGCGAGTTCCCGCGCGGCGGTGATGATCAGCTGGTGACGGTGAGCACGTTCACGCTCGCGGCGCTCGCTGATGGCGGACATGACGACATCCTAGCAACGCTAGACATCCTGCCGAAGACAAACTATCGTCGCTACCGCAACTAGCGTCGCTAGAAAGACGCTGCTGTCACCAAGGGGGAAGCCGCCCATGCTCACCACCATCGCCAACGTGCTCGCCGGACTGATCGGCGCAGGCATCATCTTCATCGGCGTGAACGCCTTCCGGGCGCCGCGGGCCGCAGCCGGCTTCGGCATCCCCGACACGCCGACCGAAGACCGCACCTTCCAGGCCTGGCTGACCGTCAAGGCCGTGCGCGACATCGCCTCCGGGCTCTTCATCTTCATCCTGCTGGCCGGAGCCACACCCCACCTGCTGGGCTGGTTCATGCTGGCCGCCGCCGGCATCCCCGCCGGTGACGCCCTGATCGTGTTGCGCAGCAACGGGCCCAAGGCGGCCGCCTACGGCGTCCACGGGGCCACCGCCGTGGTAATGGTGGCGATCAGCGTGCTCCTGCTCGTCGCGTGACCACGTGTCACGCCGCTTCGGCCGAAGATCGCATTCACTGAAGGGAACAACCTCTCTCCATGCCCAGCTTCGAGATCGATCCGATAGGTACGGTCCAAAACGACAGAACGGATGTCCAGCACACCGACCACTGGGGTGCCGTCCGCAGCACGATCACCATCGACGAGCGCTTCGGCGACGCGTGCCTGCAAGGCATGGAGGGCTTCTCCCACGTCGAAGTCCTCTTCATCTTCGACCAGTTCCCAGAGCACGACGACTACCGCGAACCCCGCCCGAACCGCGGCCGCGCCGACCTCCCGCCCGTCGGCATCTTCGCCGGTCGCGGCCCCCGCCGACCAAACCGCATCGGAGTGACGTGCTGCGCCATCGAATCCGTGCGCGGCCGCAAACTGACGGTGGTCGGCCTCGACGCGATCTCGGGCACCCCCGTCATCGACCTGAAGCCAACGATGACCGAGTTCCTGCCGGTAAACGTCCAACAGCCGGAATGGGTCAGCCACCTGATGTCGGAGTACTTCCAGCCGTAAGCAAGGGCGTGACGGTGGAGCCGATTCCCGAGCGCATCGACCTCTCGTATCCACAACTCCGTCGACCCCAACCAGACTCAGCGGCCTTTCCGAAGAGAATCCCGAGCCGGTCGCGCAGCCGTGATAGAACGTACTCTCATGCCGCGAAGCGCTCGGACGCTGTCAGAGGGCGTTCGATTTGTTCTTGATCTACTAGTATGTGCCTCGCCAGGTAGGTGTGGCTTCGCCTGTTATGCGGCGGCTGATGTTGTCGATCATCGCGATGTGGATCATGGCCTCGGAGCTGGCCGGCAGGGTCTCGTAGTCGCGGGCGAGTCTGCGGTGCAGCATCAGCCAGCCCAAAGTCCTCTCTACCACCCAGCGCCGTTTGACCACGTGGAAGCCTCTGGTTTCGGTCTTGCGCGGTACGACCTCGGCGTCGATACCCAGCGTGGCGGCGTGCTCGATGAACTGGTTCTTGAAGCCGGCGTCCACCCAGGTCTTGGCGATGGTCGGGTATGCGTCTTTGGCCTGGTCCAGCACCTGGATTCCAGCGCGGTTCTCGGTCACGGACGCGGCCATGACGATGACCACCAGCAGTAGCCCCAGGGTGTCTGTGACTACGCTGCGTTTGCGTCCCACGATCTTTTTCGCGGCATCGGTTCCCTGTGTCGTGGTCGGCGGGTTGGTAGACGTCTTCACGCTCTGTGTATCGATGACCGCGGCGGTGGGCTGCGGATCGCGGCCGGCCTTGACGCGGGCCAGGGCGGTCAGGTCGACGTTGAGCTGGGCGAAGATGCCTTCGTCGCGCCAGGCGGCGTAGTAGTAGTAAACCGTGGTGTGTGGCGGAAAGTCATGGGGAAGGTATTTCCAGGCAATGCCGGTCCGGTTGACGTAGGCGTTGAGTACCTCCCGGAGTCGGTGCGGGCCGGTTCGCCGGTGGGTCGCCGGTCGAGGCGGGCCTGCTGCCAGGCGAGCAGTGTCGGTCCGATCAGTGCCCAACGGGCGTCGGAGATGTCGCTGGGGTAGGCGCGGCGAGCGGTCATGACAGAGATCTACTCTGGACGGATCCGTGAGGGCTGCAGTCGACACAGGCGGCGATTCAGGGTCAGGTCTACGTCAGACGGAATCTGCAGCTCATATCCAGATGAAGCGGGCGCCAACTCGGCCGCCAAGACGGAACGATATAGCTACTCAAAGGGCGAATCGAATTAATGGGATACGCCGCAAAATAGGTTATACCGTGACAGCATTTCATCGAACGCCCTCTCAGAGGGCGGTTACAGACGTTTAGTTGGATCTATGTCGTTGGCTCCGTTTGGAGGTCATTCTGCGGGTTCGTGGTGGATAGTGATCACTCGATGGCATGAAAGTGAGTGGCGGTCGGTCCTGTTCGTGGGCTTGGGCGTTGGGCCGGTATGAGTCAGCGCAAGCCGTATCCGAGCGATGTCAGCGATGAGCAGTGGGCGTTGATCGGCCCGTTCCTGGACGCCTGGCGAGCCAGGCGGGTCTCGGTCGCGGGCCGCCGCGGCCAGCAGGATCTCCGGGAGATCGTGAACGCGATCTTGTACCAGAACCGGACCGGCTGCCAGTGGGCGTACCTGCCGCACGACCTGCCGCAGAAGCCGGTGACCTACTACTACTTCGCCGCGTGGCGTGACGACGGCACCGATGCCGCGATTCATGACCTGCTGCGCTGCCAGGCCCGGGAGAAGGCCGGCCGTCGCGAGGACCCGTCCACGGTCGCGGTCGACACCCAGTCGATCAAGGCCGCGAACCATGTCCCTGCCGCCACGACCGGCAAAAGATGCGGGTAAACGGGTACCGGGCCGCAAGCGAGGACTGGCCGTGGACGCGTTGGGGCTGATCATCGCGGTCGTGGTCACCGCGGCGTCGGTCACCGACAACGCGATCGGGATCCGGCTGCTCGACAGGGTCGCCGAGCATGTCCCGACGGTGACCCATGCCTGGGTCGACGCGGGCTTCAAGCAGGACTTCGCCGTTCATAACGCGGTCCTGGGCATCGACATCGAGGTCGTCAAGCGATCCGATAGCCTGCCCGGGTTCGTGCCGGTCAAGAAGCGGTGGATCGTCGAGCAGACGTTCGGCACCCTGATGCTGCACCGGCGGCTGGTCCGCGAGTACGAGATCCGGCCCGAGTCATCAGTATCGCGCACGTTATGGGCGTCGATGGCGACCGTGGACCGCCGGTTGACCGACACCAGCACCCGGACCTGGCGAAACCAGTAGGCCACGATGCACCTCGACACGGTCCTCGGCCTGATCAGCGAACGCGAAACCACCGCACGCCGCAACGCCGATCAGATCCACGCCCAGATCACCGCACTCACCAGCGAACTCGCCCGCGTCGACACCGAACTGACCGACCTGGTGACCAACCGCCACACCCTGCGCATGCTGACCGCGGCCGAGTTCACCGCCGACGACCCGACCGTAACCAGCTCCGCCTACCAGCAGATCCTCGCCGTCCTGGAAGCGTCCGCCACCGGGATGCGCGCCAAGGACATCTGCCTCGCCCTCGACATCGAACCGCTCCCGAAACACGTCGAAGGCACCCGCGCCAAGCTGAAACGCCTGGTCAGCCGCAAGCTCCTCACCGAGAGTGAGCCAGAGCCGAAATCGACACACTCCCTCGCCCGGGCAGAGTTGCGCCGCAATCCGAGAATCTCATCCGCCGTGCCGAAGTCACGGAACAGCACCGCAACCGGTTCGACGGATCTGATGCGGAAGCCAGCTCGGACGCACAGGCGAACCAACTCGCGCCCGATCGTTTGATTGCGCACCCGGCCCGCGACGAAGCGAGCGAACTGCCGGCTAGTACCGAGATCCTGATCGGCGACCACCAGGGTGTCCCAATCCGGCTCGGCCATACCGAAAAGCCCTCCAGGACGAAGCACCCGGCGCACTTCCCCCACAGCCCTCGCCGGGTCGGCCACGTGCTGCAAGACACGATCCACTCGCGCGCGATCGACGCTGTCGTCAGGTATCGGCAGGTCAAGGACATCACCCAGGAGCAACTCCACGTTCGCCCGGTCAGTCATCCGTTGCCGTGCTTCCTCCAGCATCCGAGACTCGCGATCGACGCCGATGACCGAGCCTTCCCCACCGACCGCATCAGCAAGCCAACAAGGTCCGTTCCCGGACCGCATCCACGACGGACGTGAGCTTCTCGAGTGCAGGCGCTACCCGCACTGGTGTGCCTGATTGCTCCTTGGAAAGTCCACAGCGGACATAATCGACACTTGCCGGCCCGAACCCGCCAACCCTTCGTTACGCGTCAGATCTGTACGGTGTTCAGTGCCTCGCGGAGGGCGGCGAGCGCGGCTGGAAGCTGCTCCGGGGTCGGTGTTCCCAGCGCGATCCGGATCGCGTGTGGGACATGGGGGGTGGTGGCGAACATGTCGGCGGTGCTGACGCGGATCCCGCGGCGGGAAAGTTCGGCGGCGACCCGGTCCATCCGCTGTTCTGGGTCGATGGCTAGCCACGCGAAGTACGACCTGGGATGGGCGGTCACCGGGAGGTCACCGAGCTGGCGGCGTAGCACGCTCTGATGTTGTTCGGCAGCGTGTCGGCTGGCCGCCTCCAGCGCGGTGACCGTGCCGTCGCCCAGCCACCGCACCGCGAGGGCGGTGACGAGGCCGGGCAGGCTGGCCAGGTTCGCCCGTAGCGCGTGCGCGATCACCGGCCGGGCTGGGACGGGTGTGACAAGCATGCCGAAACGCACGCCGGCGGCCACGCTCTTGGACAGGCTGGAGACCCAGAAGGTGCGCTCCGGGGCCAGCGTGACCAGTGGTGGCGGTGCCGGGTGGGCGAGGAATGCGTATGCGGCGTCCTCGATCAGGACCAGGTCGTGGTCGCGGGCGACGGCGACCAGCCGCTGGCGGGATGACGAGTCGAGAACCCAGCCGAGCGGGTTGTGCAGTGTCGGCATCGTATAGATGGCGCGGATCCGCCGTCGCCGGCACAGCTGCGCCAGCCCGGCGAGGTCGGGGCCTTCCCCGCCGGCGGGGATGGGTATCAGCTTGAGCCGGTGGGTCTGGGCGATCAGTTTGAACCCGGGATAGGTGAGCGCGTCCACCGCGACCGCGTCCCCGGGCGCCAGCACCGCGCGGGCGACCAGGTCGAGCCCGTGCTGGGCGCCGCCCGTCAGGAAGACCCGGTCCGGGTCGGCGTCGATCCGGTGAGTGGCCAGGAACGCGGCGGTGACCGCCCGGTCTTGAGGCCGGCCGCCGGGTGGCTGCTGCCGCAGCACCGCGTCCAGGTCGCCGGCCGCGGCGAGCTGTCGCAGCGCCGAGCGCAGCAGTCGCGCCCGAGGCGGCGACAGTGGTTGGGTCAATGACAGGTCCGCCCAGACGGTGTCCGCGCCGGGTCCGTACTCGGCCGGCACCAGCCTCACCGTCTGGTCGCGGACGAAGGTGCCCCGACCGGGTTCACCGACGACCAGCCCGATCCGTTTCAGTTCCGCCATCGCCCGGGTGGCGGTCGCCACCGCGATGCCCCACTGCGCGGCGAGCCGCCGATGGGTGGGCAGCCGCTGCCCCGGTGCCAGATGCCCGTCATGGATCTGTGCCGCGAGCGCGTTGGCGACTTCCTGGTAGGAGCGCATGTGGCTGACTGTACCGAGGACAATTTCTTGATTGTCCTAACCAGTGGTCCGTAGCGTGCCGTCTCATGATTGTCAGAGGTCGCCAGCTGCCGGTTCTTGAGCTTCTGCGCCGGCAGATCGCCGGCACCGCCACCGGGGCCGAGCAGTGCCGATTCCGTTACCCGACAGCGATTTCGCGTACCCTCGGCCTCCGGCTGGTCGAGGTCGACCTCGGATCGGCGACGGTGGAGATCGACGCTGATCCGGCGGTCCATGGCAACCAGCAGGGCACCGTGCACGGCGGCCTGATCGTCGAGCTCGCCGACGCCGCTATCGGCACCGCCCACTCCACCGTCGTCGGCCCGGACGAGACGTTCACCAGCATCGACCTGCGGGCGGTGTTCCTGCGCCCGGTCTGGCAGGACACGCTGCGCGCCACCGCCCGCCCCGCCCACGCCGGCCGCACCATCACCCACTACACGTGCGAGGTGATCCGCAGCGACGGCAAGCCTGTTGCCACGATCACGAGCATCGTCACCACCCTGCGCGGCGACCAATCCCACGGCCGGTAAGGCGAGCTCATCACCGCCGGTTTTGGCCAGGCGGATTGGGTTCGTGAGCCCCCGAGTACGCCACTGGGTGGTGCGTTCACCGCTTGCCGTCCTGCTGTTGCCGGCGACCGTCGAGGCTGGTCACGTTGCTCGACTGCGTCAGCATCCTGTCGAGGCGGTTGTTGTCGATGGTCAGCCGCCGGATGTGTTCCTCGTAAAGGGCGAGGTGCAGTCGGAGTTCCTCGTTCTCCTGCCGTAGCTTGGCTATCCGTTCGTGCAGGTGCTGTGTTGGCCTGGGTTGTCGTGTTAAGAGGACGTCTGATTTACGTCCTTCATCGGTTATGGGGATTTAGGTGTCTCGCCAGGTTGGGGTGGTTTCGCCGGTGAGGCGTTTGGCGAGGTTGTCGATCATCGCGACATGGATCATGCTGACGGGTAGAACTTCGTAGTCACGGGCGAGGCGTCGGTGAAGCATGATCCAGCCGAGGCTGCGTTCGACGACCCATCGAAGTTTGACCACAGAGAACCCTCTGGCCTGCGGGTCTTGGTGACGGCTTCGACGTCGATGCCGAGGGTGGCGCGGCCAGCGCCCGCTCAGGGCTCACACACGATCAGTGGTCACTCCTGTCTCGTCGCGGTCTGGGTCTCGCTGCCTGTTCGGCGTCAGCCACGGTTGGCTGGTGGTGGTTGTCAACTTCGTGCGCTCCGCGACTAGCCTCGCTAGTTCATCGAGCGTCCTTTCAGAGATGTAGCCAGTAGATGGCCGCGCCCAAGGGTGCCATCGGAGAGTGGCACGTTGTCGGCGCCAGTATGGTAAAGACGACAGCTCCATTTTGCGGCGCGCCGCGTGGAGGAGCAGCTCGTCGAAGACGAGCACCGCGTCGGCCGTGCAGTCGATGCGCTGTCGGCGGGTCAGGTCAATCAGAAGTCGTAAGCCGCTGTCGGAGCGTAACTCCCTGACCAACTGAACCAGCATCTCAGCGTTTAGGTTGGCTTGGGAGGAAGCCGCCAGAAGGCGTCGACGGTCACCCCGCCGCCGGATCACGTAGTTGGTGATCAGCAGTATCCCAAGCGCCGCCGCAAGCAGGTACCAAGCCCAGTTGACAACTATCGCGGCACGGGGATAGGACGTTTCCAGCCATAACGAAGCCTTCAACATATAGGGGACCACAGCAATTGCTGCGGCCGCCCCGGCGATACCCTTGATCTGCCGGCGCCATCGGATCCGAAAAAACGCCATGACAGCGGCCGGCAAGACATCCAGCGGCAAGAATGGCCAGGAACGCAGCCGGGCATCGGTGCACCAGGCCACTGCGGCGTGTGCACTTGCCGGCCAAATCACGGCGTAGAACGACCCGACGAGAAAAACCACTCCCCAAGCCCAATTCCCTTCCGCCGGTCGTGCAGGGCCACCCCTTGCAGCGAGGGCTATCCCGATTCCCACGAAAACCGCCAGGGCTCTGACTCCGGTGTCGATGGCTGCTTTTGTAGTCCAGGACCCGGAGGGCATACTCCTCGCGGCGTTCCCCCTCGCCAAACCGACGTTGAGTACCCAGAAAGCGCCTACCACGCTGATGGCTGTCAACCATCCGGTTGCCCAACCTATCCGCTCACCAGAGCCTTGAAAAAGGGCACCGGAAACGAAGACGAGCGTGACAAGAAAACCGGCCACCACTGGGGTCCACCGGAGCAGGCGCGCGGCGTGCAGCTCCGAAACAGGCTCGTTCAGGCGGGACAACTGCGCGCGGACCGTGGGCCAGTCGAGCAGCAAGCGTCCCTGCGCGGCTTGGTCGATCAGCGCCAGTCGCATGTGACGGCGAAGTCGTGCCGGCACTGTCGGAAGCCAGCCGACGTGCCGGTAGGCGGCGCCCCGTAGCAACACACTCTCTGATGCGAACGACTCCTCGAGGATCGCCTCGGCCGCCGACGCTTCGGCTAGGGGGGTCGCCTGCACAGCCCACAGCTGGTAGTGCCGACGGCGAGAGGCCCAGGCAGCAAGGAGCAGCGTTGTCACGGTGACCCGTAGCGATTCGGGAATGTCCTCCGGCCGCCCGGCGAGGCCGGTTTCCAAGAGGTCTAAGAGGTACAGGCTGTTGGGGGGCCACTCAAACTCCGGCGGCTCGGCCAAACTGGCATCTGCGGCGTGGGTTGAGGGCTCGGCGTTCTCAAGGCCGTGTGCGAGGATCCGGCGGGCCTCGGACACCATCGCCGCTACGGCCTGGCTGTCTTGGGTCTGCAGCATGGCGACGGCGGTCTCTCGCCAACGGCCGTCGAGAAGCAGCGTTTCTGTGGGCACCCGGTTCGGCTCCCTGATGACCACGCAGGTAGCGAAGTACTCCTGGAACCGGCGATGCGTGAAAGTGAAGGGCCTCTCGCTGCCCGAGCCTCCACCCTCCGGAGCCTGGGCGAGCTTGACGTACTCCAGCGCGTCGAGAAACAGGTCCAGTCGAGCAGGGTTGACCGGCTGACCGACGGCATGGCTGTCACCCAGCAGTCGGGCTACCTGTGCCCGCGTCGGGATCAGCCCGACGCCGGGCTCCGCGGTGAGCCGAAAAGCGATTTCCTCGGCGACCGCCCGCAGGTCGCTGGGATTGACCGAGTAGCGCCGCTCGATCCGTTCCTGGTCCCGTTCCAGTCGGCTCTGCACGAAGGTTTCGAAGATGGTGTGTGAGGAGGCTGGAAAGGAGCCGGTTGTCCGGACGTGCTCGCAGAGTAGACCCAAAAGCATCGGGTTGCCTGATAGGCGCGTGACCATTGGATCAGCGCCAGCCAGGGCTGCGTACACCTGGGCCTCGGCGTCTGGCGGCAGGTCGGCCTTGCGGATCAGCTCCCGCTTCTGCCTTTCGGTGAGGCGCTGGACGGTGAATCGGGGCCATCCGAAGCGACGCGGCCCTTTGAACTCGCGGGAGGCGATCACACCCGGGCTTACATTCATCCCGTGCAGGAAGTCGTAGAGGGCGTCTGCGTACAGGCCCACTGTTGCATCGAGTTCGGTGGCGGTGAGAACGTCCGGTATTTCATCAAATGAGTCGAATAGAAAAATCCAGGTGCCGTCGTGCATGCCGCGCGTGAACTCGTCGGACAGGAACTGCTCGACATCGCGGCTGTTGGCTCTATTTAGTTGGTCCAGCACATACAATTGGATGGTGTAGGCATCTAACTGCCCGTCAACGGGACGCAGTTCCTTCAAATTCACGTACAGGGGGATGCGGCTGTCCACCCTCGGGTGGCGCATAGCCCGCGTGGCCAGCGCCCGGGCGGCGTTGCGCAACGCGACGCTTTTTCCCGACCCTGGTTCGCCCTGCAGGATGACCAGCCGCTCGTCGCTGCGTTGGAGGGCACGGGACAAAGACTTCTCCCGCCGAAGAACGTTGCGCCTGCGATGGATCCACCGAGGCAGAAGACGATGCTGGCGTCCTTCCATCTCCACCTCGGCTTCAAGCCGGGCAAACCGATGGTCGCGCCACTCCTCCTTCTCGTCCAGCCGACGCAGCTGGCCCTCGAGGTGATCGGCGAACAGCGACCGTCGCCGCGCCCGACGAGGATCGCGGCGGCGCTCCACCCATCCCTTGACGTAGCGGATGGCGGCAGCCGCCGCCCGCAAGACCGGTGCCAGCGACAGCAACATCCCTGCCGCTACCAGCGTCGCGAACAACCACGGAGCCCAATTTGGATGCCCGAAACCCAGCCAGGATAGAAATAGGAGGAAGTACTGGTAGAGGCTGGCCGAACCGCCCGGATCGGGGCCGGTCTGACTCATGACTGTAGACACCTCCCAGCAGCCCGGAGACCTTCACGCTACCGATCCTGGTGGTGGCGGGAGAGTCGAGAAGTAGACACAGCCGACCGCTACAGGACATCGGCACTGCGCTGGCTGCGAGCGGTGAAGCCAGCGTGACCGAGGCCTTTCGGATCTCCGGGTCCCTGTGCTCGACGAAGTCGCAGCCTCGCCGCCGTACTCGACCCGATCTCGGTGGCCCGAAATTCGTCCACGGCGCTCATGACGCACACCCGAATTTCGCTGGCGTCACACCCGGGCCTGGGCGGGGTCGCGGCCGGCGGTGGCTCGAATGCTCCGGGGCCAGGTCCATGCGGCGCGCAGGATGAAGGCCAGGAGCAGCAGCTCGAGTCCGATGGAGAGGCCGTAGAAGTAGAAGTAGGTCCAGGACTCGCCCTCCGCGTTGTACACCGAGACGGGAATGAAGAGCGTCGCCACGACGAGGTTGGTGGCGCGGTTGACACGGGCGGGGAGTGTCGTGGAGAGCAGGATCATGAGGATCGGGATGGCCACGAGCGTGAGCGCAAGGGCGACAAAGGTTGGGCCGGTGTCGAACTCATGAACGACGCCGACCAGGATGTCGTTGATGAAGCCGGGCTTGTACAGGGCGAGGTAGTCGACGTAGATGTAGAGGAACATGAAGCTGGCCCAGGCTGCGGCGAGCTTCGCCTGGACCGGGATGTGCGCTTCCTGGAGCGCCCCGGCTGGTCTGTCGGTTCTGGTCATCACGTCTCCTGTTTGCTGGCGTCAGCCGGGTCGGCTCACTCGATGTCTTAACCATGACCAGCGTTGACGGGCGCCACATCCGCTTGCGGGCTCGAGCGGTCCTGGCCGCAGGCGCGGGACATCCGCAGTACTTTCGGCTGATCCGCCCGAGCGGCGGCCCCCTCACGTTGTCCGGGAGGGGGAAGCATGCGTGCTGGGATCTTGGCTGAGCCTCGCCCCGCACGCCCGCCGGTGCGGGTCTGGCGGGACTGGGCGCTGTCCTCGGCTCTTGTCGCGATCTCGCTCGTCGAGGTACTGCTGCGCGACGACAGGGCGTGGGCGCCGCTGCTGGTCGGTGTCAGCGTCGTGGTCGCGGCGTGCCTGCTGTGGCGACGCACGCGGCCGCTGGCCGCAGTCACCGTTGCCTTCGGAGCCGTTCTCGCGTTCGACATCGCGAGGATCGCGGTCATTGATGCCACCGGTCTGCTGGGCATCGCAGGGCTGCTTGTGTTGCCCTACGCCCTGCTGCGCTGGGGAGCAGCTCGCGAGGCTGCCCTCGGACTCGGCATCATCCTCATCTGGCTACCCGTCACCCTCATCGCGGACCCGACCTCACCCGCGGAGAAGGTCGCCGGTTACGGCTTCTTCCTGTTCTCGGCCGCGCTCGGCGCGGCAGTGCGCTACCGCACCAGAAGCCACGAAGGCGACATCGAGCAGGTGCGGCTTCACCAGCGCAACGAACTCGCCCGCGAGCTGCACGACACGGTCGGCCACCGCGTCTTGGCCATCGCCGTCCAGGCACAGGCAGGTCGCGCGCTGTCCGCCGCAGATCCGAAGCGCGCGCTGGCTACCCTGGTCACCATTGAGGAAGAGGCATCCCGGACGCTCCAGGAGATGCGAGCCCTCGTAGGCGTGCTGCGCGACGGAACGGACGCCGATCTCGCCCCCCGGCGAGGGGTGATGGACGTCGAACGACTCGCTCGTCCCGGCGGCGAGGTGCTGGGCGTCCGCGTGCAGGTCTCCGGTGACGTCGAGGCCGTTGAGCCAGCAGTCAGCACCGCCCTCTACCTGATCGCCGCCGAGGCGGTCACCAACGCGACCCGCCACGCCTCCGGCGCCACCCACGTCACCGTCGACGTCACCGCATCCCGCAGCCAGGTGCACCTGCGAGTGCGCGATGACGGCAAGGCGAGTACGACCAGCTCCCCGCACGCCGGCTACGGGCTGCGCGGCATGGCCGAGCGGGCGAGCCTGCTCGGCGGCACCCTCCGGGCGGGACCTGGCCCGGACGGGGGCTGGAGCGTCGACGCCTCGCTGCCTCGGACAGCGCGCGCGTCATGACCATCCGTGTGCTGGTCGCTGACGACCAGGACATCGTCAGGGCAGGGCTCTGCATGATCTTGGAGGCCCAACCGGGCATTGCCGTCGTCGGCGAGGCCGCCGACGGCCGCCGGGCGATCGCCATGGCCCGTTCGCTGCGTCCCGATGTGTGCCTGCTGGACATCCGCATGCCCGAGGTCGACGGGATCGAAGCCACCCGCCAGCTCGCCGGGGCCGACGTCGCCGATCCTCTGGCCGTCGTCGTCATCACCACTTTCGACCTCGACGAGTACGTCTACGGCGCGCTGAAGGCAGGCGCCCGAGGCTTCCTCCTCAAGGACGCCGGCGCCGAGATGCTCACCCAGGCCATCCATGCCGCCGCCCGCGGCGACGCCCTGATCGCACCGAACATCACCGCGAGGCTCCTGTCCTCCTTCGCGAACAGCCGCTCGCGCTCGGTGCCAGCTGAGCCTGTCGAGCCGCTGACCGCTCGCGAGGAACAGGTCCTGCTGGCTGCCGCTCGCGGCCGGACCAACAGCGAGATCGGCGATGAGCTGTCCATCAGCCTCAGCACCGTCAAGACCCACATCGCCGCCCTGATGCGCAAGCTCAACGCCCGCAACCGCGTCGAGATCGTCATGTGGGCCTACGAGACACGCCGCGTCGGCACCTGATCGGCGCCCGCAGGCGCTGTTGCGTTGTTGGATCGGTGGGCATGCCGAGCCGCTCCAGCGGGCACTGGTCAGATTGCTCGGGCGAGTTCGGTGAACGCGGCGGCCACCCGCGTCGGGACTACTACCAGCACAAACGAGCCGCAGGCAAAACCCACAAGGAAGCCATGCGCTGCCTGAAACGACGCCTGTCCGACGTCGTCTACCGCACCATGATCAAAGATACGGAGACCTCTCTGCTGCTGGCAGGTTGACAAGAGAGGTGCCGTTAGCGAGACAGCCCCCCATCCTCACCGCGAGTGGCGTGGAGAGTATGTCGAGATACACCGGGTCCCCCGCGTCCGGACATCCGCTGCGCTCTGGTAAGGGTAAGGGCTGCCAACGTAGGAGGCACGGTGTACACGACCATCAGCGGGCTGCTACTCGCGGCTGGCGCAGGGCGTCGGTACGGAATGCCGAAGGCGCTCGTTGAGCGTGACGGACGGCTGCTGGTCGAGCATGGGCTGGCGACCCTACAAACGGCTGGATGTTCACCGGTCGTCGTGGTGCTCGGCGCCGCCGCGGAGACGGTGCTGGCGCGCGCCGAGCTGCCCGGGGCGCTGGCGGTGACCAGTCCCGACTGGCGTGAAGGCATGGGCGCCTCGTTGCGGGTCGGGCTCGACGCGCTCGCGGGAACTGACGCGCAAGCTGTGGTGGTCCTCCTCGTCGACACGCCCGGCGTCACCGCATCGGCCGTGCGGCGGGTCAGCGCCCACAGTTCGACGGATGCCCTCGTCGTGGCCACCTATCACGGCGAGCGGGGCCACCCGGTGTTGCTCGGCCGATCTCACTGGCCTGGCGTGGCGGCCGCCGCGGTCGGCGACGTCGGGGCTCGGCCCTACCTGCGCAAGCATCGCGGTCGGCTGCTTACGGTCGCCTGCGAGGACATCGCCGACGGCACCGACCTCGACCGTCCGGACAGGTAGAGGTCAAGACGGTACGCGTCAGACCATCTCGTGGTGGATGCGGCCAGCCCGCCGGGTCAACGGTTGCCCGGTGCCGCCCCACCGGCTCGCGATGATCTCGGCGGCGATACTCACCGCGGTCTCCTCCGGGGTACGCCCGCCCAGGTCCAACCCGACCGGCGACGCCAGCCGGGACAGCTCCGCCTCGGTCAGCCCGGCCTCGCGCAGCCGCGTCAGCCGCTGCTCGTGGGTACGCCGGGAGCCCATCGCGCCGACGTACGCCAGCGGCAGCCGCAGCGCCACATCCAGCAGCGGCCCGTCGAACTTCGGGTCGTGGGTAAGCACGCAGGTCACCGTTCGTTCGTCGATGAGCCCGGCGTCCGCCTGTGCCCGCAGGTACCGGTGCGGCCAGTCCACCACCACCTCGTGCGCCTCGGGGAAGCGCCTGGCGGTGGCGAACACCGGCCTCGCGTCGCACACCGTCACCCGGTATCCGAGGAAAGCGCCGATGCGGGCCACCGCCGCCGCGAAGTCGATGGCCCCGAAAATGATCATCCGGGGTGCGGGCGCGAACGAGGAGACGAACAGCGTCAGGTCCTCGCCACGACGCTGCCCGTCGTACCCGTACCGCAGGGTGCCGGTGCGGCCGGTGGCGAGCATGCCGCGGGCGTCGTCGGTCGCCGCGCCGTCCAGCCGGTCGGTGCCGAGCGACCCCGCAGTCCGGTCGTGCCATACCACCAGCCGCCGCCCCAGCCGCCCGGCCGGGTCCAGCTCGCCGGCCGCCACGCAGGTGACCACCGCGACCGGGACGCCCGCGCGGATGTCCCGAATCACCTCACCCAACTGCGGAAAGGCATCCCGGTCCACCCGCTCCACGAACACGTCGATGGTCCCGCCGCAGGTCAGCCCCACCGCGAACGCGTCGCCGTCGCTGACCCCGTACCGCCGCCGCACCGGCCGGGCGCCGGCGACCACCTCACTGGCCAACTCGTACACCGCGCCCTCCACGCAGCCGCCGGAGACGCTGCCCACCGCGGTTCCGCCGGGCCCGACCAGCATGGTGGCGCCCGGCGGCCGGGGTGCCGAGCGCCAGGTCTCCACCACCGTCGCCAACCCCACCGGCTGGCCGGCCGCCCACCACCCGCCGAGGTCGTCCAGCACCTCACGCAACCCGCATCATCTCCCTCAACACCTCCGGTACGCCCAGGCACGCGTTCCCGGTCAGAGCAGCTTGTCCGGGGTGATGGGCAGGTCGCGGATCCGGCGACCGGTGGCGTTGTAGACGGCGTTGGCTATCGCCGCCGCCGCACCGACCGTGCCTAACTCGCCGATGCCGCGCACGCCCTCGGAGTTGAAGGCGGTGTCCGGGTGCTGCACGAACTGCACGTCCATCGGCGGTACGTCGGCGTTGACCGGCACCAGGTATTCGGCGAAGTTGGCGTTGGCGAACCGGCCGGTTGCCGGCTCCACCTGGATGCCCTCGCTCAGCGCCTGACCGATGCCGAAGATGACCCCACCGATGATCTGGCTGCGTGCCGTCTTGGGGTTGATGATTTTGCCGGCGTCGACCACGGTGGTGAACCGGCTCACCCGGGTTTCGCCGGTCCAGCGGTTCACGCGGACCTCGCAGAAGTGCGCGCCGAACGAGGCGAACTCGAACCCCTGCCGGTCGCCGCCGAAGCCGACGCCCTCGGTGGCCTCCACGGCCGCGCTACCGGTCGCCTCCAGCAGATCGCCGAAGCTGACCCTGCGAGCGGCGGCGGTGAGGGCGCCGTCGGCGTACCGTACGTCCTGCGGGTTCATGCCGTGGAACGGTGAGCGCGGGTTCTCGACCGCCAGTTGGATCAGCGCGCGCTTGACGGATTCGGCCGCGAGCCGCAGTGCCGATGCGGCGCCGGCCGTCGAGGCGGAGCTGACGGCTCCGGTGTTGTTCGGCAATGCGGAGTCACCGATGTCCGGCCTGATCCGATCCATGGGGATACCCAGGGCGTCCGCGCCGAGCTGGGCCAAAACGGTCCACAAGCCCGTGCCCAGGTCCGCGCCGGCGGTGGAAACACCGGCGGTGCCGTCCGCCTGCAGGCGTATCTTCACCTGACTGGGGAAGCGCGCCGCCGGGTAGATCGCGGTGGCCATGCCCATGCCGATCAGCCACTCCCTGTCGGGAGAAGTGACCTTGCCGGGGACCGGGTTGCGCCGCGACCAGCCGAACCTCCGCGCGCCGACGCGGTAGCACTCGTCGAGGTGTTTGCTGGACCATGGATGGCCGTTGCCGGGCACGACTGTGGTGCCGTTCTTCATCCGCAGCTCAACCGGGTCCATCCGGAGCCGGGCCGCTAGCTCGTCCATGGCGCTTTCGATCGCGAAGGCGCCGGGCTCCTCATTCGGCGCCCGCATGATGGTGCTCGTCGGTATGTCGAGCGTGACGGCTCTCTGCCCGATGTGAATGTTCTCGGACCGGTACAGCGGCAGCGTCGTGGTGTGGGGGCCCCACGGGAACATCGCACCCGAGGTGGACGCGCTGGAGTAGGCGTCGTGCTTCACCGCGATGAGTACGCCGTCCCGGGTGGCGCCGAGCGCCACGGTTTGCGCCACCGCCGAGCGGTGCCCGGTGACGGTGAACATCTGTTCCCGGGTGAGCACGGTGCTCACCGGCCGGTCGAGGGCCCGCGCCGCGGCCACCGTGAGCAGCGTGTGCCCCCAGGTCATCGCCTTGTTGCCGAAGCCACCGCCGACGTACGGGGAAACCACGCGCACTCTGGCCTGATCCACCCCCACACACCGGGCGATGTCCTGAACATGCCCGACCGGTGCCTGGGTGCCGCTGTAGACGGTCACGTGACCATCGCGCCACACCGCCACGGTCGAGTGCGGTTCCATCGGATTGTGGAGTTTGATCGGCTGGCGGTAGCTGCCGGACACGGTGACCTCGGCGGCGGCGAGCGCGTCGTCGATCGAGGCGACCCCGTCGGCCAGGTAGTCCTGGATGGCTGGTCCGAAGAAGAAGGGCTCGGGGACCGCGGCATTGGGGATGTTGTCCTCGAACGAGGCCACCGGCGTCCGGGCGTCATAGGCCACCCGGACCAGCGCGGCCGCGTCCCGCGCCTGCTCGAACGTCTCGGCCACCACCAACCCGACGATCTGCCCGTGGTGACGCACCTCGGTGTCCTGCAACGGCACCCAGTTCGGGCCGAATAGGCCACCCCCCTGGTTGAACAGCTTCAGCGGGTTCAACGGCGTGTAGACAGCCAGGACACCTGCGGAACGCTGAGCCGCCGCGGTGTCCATCGACCGGATACTGCCCCGGCCCACTGTGCTCAACACCAGATAACCGTGGGCCAGCCGGTCGGGGTGATGGTCCGACGCGTACCCGGCCGCGCCCGTGACCTTCAGGCGGCCGTCGACCCGGTTTACCGGCTTCCCGAGCGGGGACTGCTGGGACATCGCTCAGCCCTTCAGACTCATCACGGCACGGACGATCGTCCGCTGCACCAGGGACACCTTGAACCGGTTGTGCGCCAACGGACGCGCGTCCGCCACGGCGCGCGCCGCCGCGGCCTCGACCACGTCCTGGCGCAGCGGACGGTTCCGCAGTGCGTCCTCGACCGCGGGCAGCCGCCACGGTCTTGTCCCCACGCCGCCGACCGCGAGCCGTACGTCCCGGATGGTCCGGCCGGACAGATTGACCGCGACCGCCGCGGAGGTCAGGGCGAACTCGTACGACGTCCGGTCACGGATTTTGAGGTACGTCGAACGGCGCGCCCAGTCGAGCCGAGGCACCATCACGCCGGTGACCAGTTCGCCCGGTCGCAGGTCGTGTTCGAGGTGCGGGGTCGTCCCGGGGAGGCGGTAGAAGTCCGCCAGGCGTACCGTGCGAACGCCGGACCGGTCCCGCAGTTGGACCGCCGCGTCCAACGCGACCAGCGCCACCGCCAGGTCGCTGGGGTGCGTGGACACGCACGAGTTGCTGGTGCCGAGGATGGCGTGCATGCGGTTCTCGCCGTTCAGCGCGGAACAGCCGGTGCCCGGCTCCCGCTTGTTGCACGGCGTCGCAGTGTCGCGGAAGTAACCGCACCGGCTGCGCTGCAGCAGGTTGCCGCCAATGCTGGCCATGTTCCGAAGCTGCCCTGAGGCGCTGGCCAGCAGCGCCTCGGCGATGACCGGGTAACCGGCCTTCACCAGCGGGTAGCCAGCGATGTCGCTCATCCGTTCCAACGCGCCGATGTGCAGCCCTCGCCGGTCCCGGTGAACTCCACGCATCGGCAGGCGGTTGATGTCCACCACCCGCTGCGGCGTCATTACGTCCAGCTTCATCAGGTCCACCAGCGTGGTCCCACCGGCCAGGTACGCCGAACCGTCGCCGCTGCGTGACAGCGCCTCCCCGACCGTCCTCGCGATGGTGAAGTCGTGCGCTCGCATCAACCGGCCGCCTTTCCGTGACGGGCGGCTTTGATCGCCGCGACGATGTTCTCGTACGCGCCACAGCGGCAGATGTTGCCGCACATGGCCTCCCGGATTTCCGCGTCAGAGCGGGCGTTTCCTTCGGCTACCACGGCCACCGCCGACATAATCTGCCCGGAGGTGCAGAATCCGCACTGGAACGCATCCTGGTCGATGAACGCCTGCTGCATCGGGTGCAGCCGGCCGCCGCCGCCACCGCCACCGGCCGATGCCAGGCCCTCGATGGTGGTCACCGACCGGCCTTGCACCGAACCGGCCAGGGTCAGGCAGGACAGCACCCGGCGGCCGTCCACGTGTACCGTGCACGCGCCGCACTGGCCGCGGTCGCACCCCTTCTTTGTGCCGGTAAGGTGCAACCGGTCACGCAGCGCGTCGAGCAAGGTCACCCGCGGATCGATGCGCAGCCGCTCGGTGCGTCCGTTCACGCGCAGCGCGATATCGATCAGATTTTCGCCCGGTGACTCGATCGCCGGAGCAGCCGTCGCCGGCGGCGCCGCAACGGCGCTCTGCGCCACCGGCGCACTCACCGCGAGACCGGCAGAGGCGGCCGCGGTTCGGGCGAGGAAGCCGCGGCGGGACACGCTGTCAACGCGACCCTGTCCGGCCGCAGGTCCTGGTGCGTCTTCCGTCGCGCTCATCGCGCCTCCAACAGTCGAACGGTCAGATAAGCCCGGCGCGACGTGGGTCGCCCGACCCACACCTGGTCCCGTCAGTGGCCGCAACCGAGCCGGCTGACGCAACACCCGACCCCTGGTGGACGTCACGTCGATAAATCGCTTTGACATGGACGGCTGGCCGTCCATGAACCCAACTCGGCGACCGGTCGGTCGGACGTGGCAGCAACGCTGCCCCGCACACCGTCCGCTCGGCCGGACATGACAGCAACCCTGCCCCGGCACGCCACCACTAACCAGTGCAAGCTTTTGCTACGTACCGTTTTCCTACTACTGGCAGGAACAGGCTACGAACGTGGTCAACTCGGCATACTGGACGCCATGGTCGACCACAGGCGATCGGATCTCGGGTTGCCCAGCTTCGACCGTCGCTACCATGCGGCAGGAGCACAGGCCAGTACGGCGATAGGGCCTAACCGTTCACGGGTGGAGCTGCCATCGGATGCCTGCTGGTAAGTGGCGACGCACGAGGTCGTTAGACACCCGCCCTTCCCCCAGACGCCGGTACGGTCACCCACCGCGAGTGCCTTGACGCGTGGCATCAAACCAGGTCGGTCTCGCGAGACCCATCTCCGCTTCTCGCGCCAGAACCGGCTCCTGCCCCGAGCTGAGTTCGGTCGTCATCTGGCGTCTCTCCCTTGATCGGTCGATCAGCCGTTATGTACAGTCCCCAAACCGCTGGAAGATCTCAAACCGGACGCAAGGCATAAATCAACCCGAACATCTGCGGACCGCCCTCTGACTACGCCCCGTTTTCCTACCTCTGGCAGAGACAGGCTCCGGACGTGATCAGCCATACTTGGGGCATGGTCGATCAGATACGTTCGGGGGATCCGACGCCTGGTGCCCTCGATCGGCGTACGGAGCTGGGCCGGTTCCTGCGCACGCGCCGGGCCGCGCTGAAGCCGGAGGATCTTGGGCTGCCCGGCTTCGGCCGCCGCCGGCGGGTGCCGGGGCTGCGCCGGGAGGAGGTCGCCCAGGCTGCCGGGGTTTCCGTCGCCTACTACACCCGGCTGGAGCAGGGCAACAGCGACAACGTCTCCGCCGAAGTGCTCAAGGCCATCGCCCGCGCGCTACGACTCTCCGACCCCGAGCACAACTACATGACACAACTGGCAAAGCCCAAGCCGGACGAGAACGAGGGCACCCACCCGCGGCCGCAGCGCCTGCGCCCCGCCCTGCAACACCTACTCGACGCCATCGACGGCGTACCGGCCTACGTGATCGGGCAACGCTCGGACATCCTGGGCTGGAACCGACTCGCCGCAGGACTGTTCGGCAACTGGAACGAGCTGCCGCCAGACGAACTCAACTATGCCCGTTTCACATTCCTCTCCCCCACGGCACGGAACCTGTTTGTCGATTGGGAAGACAAAGCGGCCACCATCGTCAGCCTTCTACGCCTGTTCGCCAGCCGCTGCCCCGACGATCCACAACTGGCCGCCCTCATCGGTGAGCTCGGGGTCAAAAGCGAGGACTTCCGTCGCATGTGGGCCACATACGAACTACGTCTCAAGGACCCCGGCCCGCTGCGACTGAACCACCCGCTCGTCGGCGAGCTGACTCTGTCGTACGAGGTTTTCTCCTTTCGCGCCGACCCCGACCAGACACTGATCACCTACCACGCCGAACCCGGCTCTGCCTCCGCGTCCGCCCTACGCATGCTCGCCAATTGGGGAACCGCCGCCACGACGCCCACCCGCTCGACGGTGGACGGTTGACCCACCTCCTGGACAGGATCGACGCTGGGCCGTGCCAGTTCGTGAATCCGCAGCCACCTGCGCCTCGGCGGTCGCGTGCTCGCCGACGGGCCGGGACGCAGGGGGTGCTGGTCGGACGAGCAGCCACCGAGCCGCCCCACGTTCACAGCGACAAACAAGCATAAATCCTCACCTATCTTCCCGCAGGTCAGGCTTTATGATCATGCACTCCGGAAGGGACTCACCCCCTATCTCACTGAGATCAATTTATCGACTCAAGCTCATCCGCGCTCCGCATGAACTGCTGGTTCTGCCCGCCGCCGCAGGTGTACGGGGACAGGCGGGTGCCGTCGGCGGTGGAGTCGCACGGTACGTCGAGGCACTTGCCGGAGTGGCGTGCGACCAGGCGCGCATAGCCGCTGCCGGCGTCCTGCACTGGGATGCCCCCGATTCACCGGCCAATCGGGCGGAGTTCGGCGGGCATCTGGTCGTGCATCACTGCCTGACCCGCATCGTCATGGGCCTGGCCGAGGAGAACGGCATCAATCCCGACCGAGTGTCGTTCATCAAGGTCCTCAAGCACGCCAGGCGCAGTGTGGTCCGGCAGTGCGCCGATACCCCCGCGAAGATCGAACGATTCCTCGCCTCGCTGGCTGCGAAGGTCGGCCGCAAGCTCGACAATGGACTTCGGCGCTTGCGCGAGGCGGACCGGTTCCTCAAGCGACCAGACTCCAAATACTCCTCGAAGCTCTCTTATCGGACGAATAGCAGGGACCGGCGACCGACGGCACCGTGTCCTGGCCAAGGTCATCACGCTGCACCCGAGATAGTTCGATATTCAAACAACGGCATTGAGTGCCCGGCGGGAAGTGGCAGACGGTGATCTCCAGCCCGGTCTGCACCGCGAGGGCGGCCCGTTCGACCTTCCAAGCGCGGGTGCGGTAGCCGTTGCTGCCCCCGGCGTCCGCGGTGATCAGGAGCCGGCGGGCGGCCGGATAGTCGGTGTGGCCGGTCGTGGTCCACCAGCGGCGGATGGACTCGACTGCGAATGCGGCCGTGTCGTGGTCGGTGCCCACGTTGACCCAGCCGGTGTTCATCGACAGGTCGTAGATCCCGTACGGGATGGCCTTACCCAGTTCGGGGTCGGGAAAGTCGTGGGTGCCGACCGTGACCGGCCGCCCGGCAGGCCGCCACTGCCTGCCGTCGTTCTTGTACTGCCCGACCAGTTCCTTCTTTTTGATATCCACATTGATCACCGGATCGGCGCTGCCCTGGTGGGCTTTGACCCGCTCGTTGGGGTAACGGAACTGTCCGTCACGGTCCGGATGACGGCAGCCCTCGAGGGTCTTGGCGTTACCTTGCAGGCTGTACCCCTCGTCCCGCAGCAGATCGCCGACGGTGTCGGCGCTGACCTTGTGGCCGTGTCGGGTCAATTCCGCCGCCAGGGTACGTGTGGACTTGACCGTCCACCGCAGCGGCGACATCGGGTCGCCCCGCTCGTCCGGCTCGACCAGAACCAGCAACGCGGGACGCAGCCCCGGATCGACCACCACAGCCGGTTTACGCCCACCGCCGAGCCGGCGAACCCGACCCAGCGGCTCCACGCCCGCGTCCAGCTCGTCGACGCCCGCCGATACCGTGGCCTCACGCATACCCGCCGCCCCGGCCACCGCACGGATTCCGCCGCGCCCCAACGCCCGGGCCTCCGCGCCCAGCAGCAACCGGCGCTGCCGCTCATCCAGATGAGGCAAGATCGCCTCTAGCCGCACGGCAAGCATCCGACAAACCTCATCGCTGAACGCCATAGCAGATCAACGCACAAGAATCCGCGAAGCTACGGGTTGTTTTCCGGCGGGCCTCAAGGTGACGCCGTTGACGGCGGGGGTGTCGCGGTCGGGTAGACCAGCGTGACGTCCGTCGAGGCAGCTCGGTCGGAGCGGACGGCGTGGCCTGCTCGGGCGCGCCGGTGGGCGGCATGTAGTCGGTGGCGCGGGTCATGAAGCCGGTGTAGTCGCCGGCGTGCTGACCTTCCGGCGTCCTCGGCCTGCTGCTGGCCGTCGTCGGCGTCCTGGTCCTCGAGGGCGCCCACCCGGACGCACCGGTCGGCCTCGGCGACCTGCTGGTCTTCGGCGGCCTCGTCAGCGCCGCCGCCTACGTGCTCGTCGCCCGCGGCATCGCCGACCGGGTGGACGCCCTCACCATGACGGCGCACCAGTCCGCCTTCGGGCTGGCGGTGATCCTCCCGTTCGGCGTGGCCGAGGTCGTCCGCGGCGGGCCGCGTCTGCTGACCGGTCACTCGGCCGGCGGCTGGCTGATCGCCCTGGCGATCGGCGTGTTCGGTTTCGGGGCCAGCTTCCTGCTCTACAACTTCGCCCTGGCCACGGTCCGGGCCGGCCGCGCCGGCATCATCCTCCGCCTGCTGCCGGTCTTCGGCGTGCTGTCGGCGGTGGCGGTCCTGGGCGAGCGGATCGGCGGCTGGCAGTGGTGCGGCGCGGCGCTGATCGTCGCCTCGATCTTCGTCTTCCCGGACGGCGAACCGGAAGACTGACAAGGCGGCCCCGCACCGGCGGGACCGCCTTCTCCGGGGTGGAACTCAGATCCGGGACACCATGCGCTCAGCCGAGCACGTGGTCGTGCCGAGGTTCTTCATGTACCACACGAACTCACGCCCGGACGTGCCGCTCGAGCTGACGTACTGGCGGTAGAACTGGCGGGTGACCTCGACGGAGCACCCGTTCTCCACCGGGCTTAGGGCGATCAGGTGCGTCGCCGTGTCCGGTTCGGCGCCGATCCGCGTACCGGTCGTCGCACCGGCGCCCACGGACTTCGCCGAGTACTGGTACTCGACCTCGGCGAGGCCCATCTGCACGTCGGCACTGCAGGCGATGTTGCCGGTGTTCTGCACCTCGTAGCGCAGGTACACCGGCCGGGCGACGTCACCCTGCCGCACGCGCTGGTACCACGACCGCAGCACCTTAAACCGGCAGGGGTTGGCACTGGTCGCCCCGCTGGGCAGCACGCCGAGCAGCGGCACCTCGGACAACGGGCCGAGCTGGGTGAGCTGGGTCGAGTAGGTCTTGATCTCACCGGGCTCCACACCGCCCGTCGACTGCACAGAGCTCGCACTGATCCTCGAAACCAGGATGTTCGTTCCACAGGAGATCGAGCCGATGTTCTTGATCGTGTAGTAGAACTCGCGTTCGCCGGAGCTCAGCCGGTCGTACCACTGGTTGGTCACCTCGAACTCGCAGTCCTCCGAGGTGCTGGCGCCGACCGGCGCCAGCCCGACCCGGTAGACGGCATTCGACAGGGCGTTGTTCCAGTGGCGGGTCTGCGAGGCGCCCGGCGCCACCGTTCCGCTGAACCCCGACCAGGCCAGAGTGGCGTGCGCGGGAGTCGTCACGGCGAACGTACTGACCAGTACGAATCCCAGCGTGAGACTGATCGAGCGCAGCAAGCCTTTACGCATGGAAGAACCTCCATGAAAACAACGGGAAATCGGTCGTTCGGAATAGTCCCGCGCAAATCTGCGGTCCACATGAGTACCGGCTACTCAATTGCGTGAGCCGGTACTCAAGCCCCTCGGGGGCGCCACTAGGATCTGATCCGTGCGTGTCGATCTCCCGAACGACCCGACCGGCGCCGAGGCGGACGGGCTGGCCTGGCCGCTGGTGGGTCGCGGCACGCAACGGTCGATGCTGGTGCGCGCGGTCACCCACGGCCGGGGCGCCCTGATCGTGGGCGAGGCCGGCATCGGGAAGACCCGGCTGGCCACGGTCGTGCTGGACCTGCTCGCGAGCAAGGGCTGGCACATCGTGCGGATCCACGCCAGTGACTGCATCCGGGAGATCCCGCTGGGCGCGCTCTCTCCCCTGCTGCCCTCGGTCCGCGCACCCGAACCGTCCTCGACCACGCTCAGCGCCGCCCTGAGCGGCCTCAGTGCGCTCGCCGCGGACGCCAGCGCCGACCGGCTCGTGGTCTTCATCGACGACATCGACGCGCTGGACGGCATGTCCGCCGTGGTGACCAGCCACCTCGCCACCGTCCGGGGGATCCCGGTGCTGGCGACCACGCGCTCGGGGCGGATGCTGCCCGAGCCCGTACGGCAGCTGGTGGTCGGCGCCGTCCTGGAACGGCTCGACCTGACCCCGCTGACCGAGGCGGAGATGCTCGAGCTCTTCCGGTCCGTCCTCCGCGGGCCCCTCGCGCCGGAGGCCGCCGCGCGCCTGATCCGCCTGTGCGGCGGCGTGCCCCTGTTCGCGCGCGAGATCGTGCTGGACGGTCTGCAGAGCGCACATCTGCACCGGGTCGGAGCGGAATGGCAGTTCGACCGGCCCGACCCGGCGTCCTCCCCCCGCCTGTCCGACCTGCTGACCGACCGGCTCAGGGACGCCAGCACGGAGGAACGGCAGGCGCTGGAGATCGCCGCCATGGCGGCGCCGATCGGCGTGCGGGAGCTGGCCCAGCTGGTGCCGGCCGACGCGCTCGCCGCCCTGGAACGGCGTGGCCTGCTCACCGTCGGCCGGCTCGACCGCCGCCTTCCGGTACGGCTCAGCCACCCGCTCTACCGCGAGCTGGTCGCCGGCTCCACACCGGCTGTCTCCCGCCTCGGATACGCGCGCCGGCTGGCCGACCAGATGGAGCGGCACGACCTCCGCCGGACCGACGACCTGCTTCGGTGGGCGCTGTGGCGGCTGGACGGCGGAGGCCCGATCGACCGGGCCAGGCTGACCACGGCCGCGGGCCTCGCCGTCGCGCGGCGGGTCGACCTCGCGGTACGCGACAGGCTGACACGCGCCGCCTACGCCGCCGATCCCAGCGTCGCCAACGGCCTCCTGCTCTACCAGAGCCTGGTGGAGGTGGACGTCGACGAACTGGACCCGCTCCTGGCCGACCTCGCGGCGCGGGCGCGGACGGAGCCGGAGCGGGCCGCGATCATGATCGCCCACGCCTACCACATCGGATTGGTCACGCACCGCCCCGACGACGGCACCGACGCGCTCGACGAGGTGGCGCGGACCATCCACAGCCCCGCGCTGCTGTCCGACATCAAGGCCCACCGCGCGATGCTGTACGCGATGTCCGGCCGCCCCGGCCCGGCACTGTCGGACGCCCAGGAGGCGCTCGTCGGCTCCGCGCAGCCCGGTGCTCGCATGATCGCGGGCACCGCCGCGGCGCTGGCCAACCTCATGACGGGGCGCTTTCCCGAGGCGCGCGCGGCGGCCGGCCTGGTCCGGACGTTGTCAACGCAGGCGGACCGCGGCTCGATCAGCCCGGTGCCGACCGCGTTCCTGCTCGAGGTCCGGATCCTCGCGGATCAGGGCTACGCTCAGGAGGCGCGGCTGCGGGCGGCGGCGGCGGTGACCGACGCCGTCGTCAACGGCGATCCGAAGCGCCACGCATGGTCGACAGCGGCGGTCGCGTACGCCCACCTGTGCCAGGGCGACCTCGAGGACGCCGCGGCCCGGGCCGCGGAAGCCGGCCGCCTCTTCACGGGCATGGCGCACCCCAGTGGCCGGCGCTGGACCCTGGCGCTGCAGCTGCTGGCCACCGTCCAGCGCGGACTCATCGACGAGGCCGGCACCCTCGTCACCGCCCTGCGCACCATGCCGGACCTCGGCCAGATCCGCTGCTACGACATCGACGAGGTCGTGGGCCTGGCCTGGTACGAGTTCCTCACCGCCGATCCCGCCGCGGCACAGGACCGGCTGGAGCAGGCCGCCCACGGCTGGCTCGCGGAGCAGTCGGCCGGGCTCGCGTTGCTGGCGGCGTTCGCCCTGTTCCGGCTCCGGTTCGACGACTGCGCCGCCGCCCTCCTCGACAAGATCGACGTGCCGGCCGACTGGCCGTTCGCCACCACCGTCGCCGCGCTCATCCGGGCCCGCAGTCCGGCCGACTACATCACTGCCGGCGACGCCTTCCGTGCCTACGACATGCGCCTGTACGCCGCCGAGGCGTACCACCTGGCGGCCACCCGCATGCGTCCGCCCGGCCCGAAACGCTCCCGTGCCCTGCGCCTGGCCGCGGCGCTCGCGCAGCAGTGCGGTGCCGACACCCCGCTGCTCGGGCGGCTGAACCCCGCGACCGCCCTCACCCGGCGCGAGGAGCAGATCGCCGCCCTCGCCGCCGGCGGAGCCAGCAACCGGGAGATGGCGCAGCACCTCGGCCTCTCCGAACGCACCGTCGAGAACCACCTGCACCGCGCGTTCGCCAAGCTCGGGGTCACCAGCCGCCTGGCGCTCGGCCCGCACGTGACCGCGAAGCGGACGGACCCGAGCCACTGACCGCCTGATCAGGCGATCGGGAACAGGGCGTCAACCAGCTCGTTGCCGAACTTGCCCGTCGGGTCCACCTCGCCACGCAGCGCCGCGCAGTCCGTCGCCCGCCGAGTCAGCGCGGTGATCTCCGCGGGCGACATCCCGGTCGCCTTCCCCCAGTGCGGGCGCGCACCGAACGGCCGCAGAGCACCCTCCACCGCCTGGATCACCTTCGGCCACGCCGGGGACGTCGATCCGCCAGGTGAAGTGGAACGCCGCCATGTCGCCGTCCACCATCGGGCTCAGCCACCCGCGTCTGGGAACCCAGCCCGGACGCGCCAGCGTTGGTCATCGTCATCGACGAGTACGCCGAGTTCGCCGACACCGCACCGGCCGCCGTCCCGTACGCCGAATCGGTCGCACGCCGAGGCCGCGCCGTCGCAGTGGACCTGCTCGCCGCGACACAACGACCCACGCAGAAGGCCATGGGCGGTGGCGCACTGCGCTCGCAGATGAGCGTCCGCATCTGCCTCCGTGTCCGGAAACGCCGCGACGTGGACCTCATCCTGGACAAGGGAATGCTGTCCGCCGGCTGACACGCGCACACCATCGACGCTCCCGGCAAGTTCTACGTTCTCGCCGACGGCACAACCAACCGCACCGCGCTCGCGCCTACCTCGTCACCGACGACGACGTACGGGAGACGGCAGCTCGATACGCCGACCAGCGACCCGACCTCGATCCGCTGTCCCGTGACGCAATCGACCAACAGCCGCTCGCTATCGACCCGCCGAAGACGGCGAGCGACCCCGAACAGATCCTTCTGACCGCGGCGGCACCGGAATCGGTCTCGATCAATCCGTCTGGGCGGATGCGCGCGTAATACGTCTCGCCGAGCCGGTAACCGATGAGCCGATCACCAGCGTTTACGAGGCCCGTGTTCACCAAGTCCTGGAACCGGACCCCGTATCGGGTCCGGTTTCCGGGCGGTCGCCGGCCCGGCAGGGCTGTTGCGTAGTCGGGTTGGCGGGCCGTTGAGCTGGGGCTTTGGGTGGAAGTCAGCGAGATCCTGGGTTCCATGTAGGACGGGCGCGGCCTGCTGGTGATCATGAGTTTGCGAAGACCATGAGCCAGAACAGGACCGCATCCGCTGATGTCAGCATCACTGACCGAGATCGTGCTGCCGCAGCGACCCCCGACGGTCACGGCCGTAACGAGACCCGCACTGTCAAAGCACTCACCGTGCAGACCCCGGGTGGGTTCGGCTTCCCCCGGGCCGAACAGGCCGTCCGGATCACCCGCACCCGTACGATCAAGGGCAAGACCAGCCGCGAGATGGCATACCGGCTCATCGAAGTTAAGCGGGGTTGAGGTGTCCGCGGTGGCGTCGGGTGGTCGCGGTGCGGGTGCGTAGGCGCTGATTCTCGGGGTTTCGGAAGCTGTAGGCGTCGCGGGCGATGGTCTTGATGACCCGGTTGGTTCCTTCCGAGCCGGCGTTGGTGATGCCGGTGGTGAGGAACGCGTGAATCTGCGGCCACCAGGTCTCGATGGTGGTGGCGAGTCGGTGGAGTTCGGGTAGTTCAGAGGCGGCGCAGCGGGTGTAGAAGCGGCGTAGCAACCGGTGGACGTGTTCCCGGTCGGGGTGGGTGCGGGCGGTCGCGAGCAGGTCGAGGAGGTCTTTCTTGGCGTTCCACGCGGTGAGGATCGGGGTGCCGATCGTGGCGGGCAGGGCCTAAAGAGTGTCGACCAGGCGGTCGACGTGCTTGCCGGGCATCCGAGCCGCCGAGCGGGTCAGCCGGTTACGCATCCGCCATTCTGGGTCGCTGCCGCGACCGCGACGCCCGCGCTGGGTGAGGGTGACCCGGCGGCGGACCTCAGTGACGGCCCGGTTGGCCAGTTGCACGACGTGGAAGTGGTCCACGACCAGCAGCGCGTGCGGCAGGATCTGCCGGATCGCGGCCTTGAACACGGTGCACATATCGATCGCCACCGCCCGGATCTGCTCGCGCCAGGCTGGTGAGCGGGCGGTCAGCCAGCCGGAGACGGCGGCGGTGGTACGGCCTTCGACCTGCGCGAGGAGTCCTTGGCCGTCGGACAGATCCACGAAGCCCACGTGCCACCGGTCCGCGCTCGTGGTCCACGAGGTAGCCTGCTCATCCCAGCGCCAGTGCGGCTTGCCCCGACGGACCTCGTCGATACCGAGCACCGCGACCGGCTCCGGCTCGGTCGGCAACACCGCGGTGGCGTGGGCGGTGAACGCGGCCGCGACGACCGGCCACGAGACGCCGTGATCGCGGGCTGACTGCACGATCGTGCGGCCAC
>NZ_SMKN01000190.1 GCF_004348675.1 Micromonospora sp. KC606
GGTCTGGGACGCGACTCCTTCCCCGGGCGGGCGACGGACCAGCAGGGCGGCCGTCGCCGCGCCGGCCAGCAGCAGCCCGGCGCACCAGCCCAGCGCCTCCCGGTACGCGGCGGTCAACTCGGCTCGCTGGGCGTACCCGGTGCCGGAGAGGCCGACCAGCAGCGGCAGCGCGGCCACCGCGAGCAGGCCGCCCGCCCGGGACGCGGCGTTGTTGAAGCCGCTCGCCACCCCCGCGAACCGGTCGGGGACGGCAGCCAGCACCGATGCGGTCAGCGGCGCCACCACCAGGGTCAGCCCGAGCCCGAAGAGAGTGACCCCGGGCAGCACGTCCACCCAGTACGACGCGCCCGCCTCGACCGGGCGCAGCAGCAGCAGGCCGACCGCGGCGACCACCGGGCCGGCGGTCAACGGCACCCGGGGCCCGATCTTCGCCGAGAGCGCGCCGGCACGGGCCGAACCGAGCAACAGCAGCACGGTCATCGGTACGGTGGCCAGCCCGGTCTTCAGCGCCGACCAGCCGACCGCGTTCTGCAGGTGGACGGCGAGGAAGAAGGTGAACCCGCCGAGCGCCGCGTACACCGCCACGGTGAAGACGTTGAGCACCGGGAAGATCCGACCGGTGAAGAGCCCGACGGGCAGCATCGCGGCGTCGCCCCGGCGCCGTTCCAGCAGGGCGAAGCCCACCGCCGCGAGCAGCCCTACCAGCGCGGCGACCAGCACCGGCGCCGAGGCCAGGCCGCGCGCCGGCGCGTCGACCAGGGCGTACGTGACACCCGCCAGCCCCAGCGCACCGAGCAGCGCCCCCGCCACATCGAACCGTTTCCCGCCGGTACGCGAGGCGTCGGAGTCGCGGCTCTCCGGCACCCAGCGCAGCGCGGCGAGCACCACGCCCACCGCGACCGGCACGTTGATGAAGAAGATCCACCGCCAGGAGAGCGTGTCGATCAACCAGCCGCCGAGGAACGGCCCGAGCGCGGCGGACACACCGGAGAGCCCGGACCACGCGCCGATGGCCCGGCCCCGGTCGTCGGGGTGGAAGCTGGCCTGAAGCACGGCGAGCGAGCCGGGAGTGAGCAGTGCGCCGCCGGCCCCCTGGAAGAAGCGGGCGGCGACCAGGGCGCCGGTGTCCTGGGCCAGCCCGCACGCGACGGAGGCGACGCCGAACCAGGCGACGCCGACCAGGAAGACCCGCCGTCGGCCGAACCGGTCGCCGAGCGCCCCGCCGAGCAGCACGAAAGCGGCGAGGGTCAGCGCGTAGCCGTTGACCGTCCACTGCAGACCCGCGACGGTCGCGTCCAGTTCCGCGCCCAGCCGGGGCAGCGCCACGTTGACCACGGTGCTGTCGAGAAAGACCATTCCGGAGGCGAGGACCGCCGCCAGCAGAGCGCCCCGGCCGGCCCCGCTGGAGAACCGGAGCGCGTGGGCGGGTGCAGTCATGGGTACCAATCTTCCCGAGGTCGAGTGGGAGAACCCCCGAAACGCCGAAACCGTGCCCGGGTACTGTGCGGGATCGCCGGGAGCCCGCAAGCTGGAGAGGTGTCGTCTGTGCGTACCAGATCAGGAGCCCGCGCAACAGTGGCGGTGACGCTCGCCGCGCTGCTCGCCCTCGCCGTCGGCGGGTGTGAGGTCACCATCGACGAGCCGGCGGCGCCGCCCAGCGGCGCCGGTGACGTCGGCGAGCAGTTGACGGAGCTGACCGTCGCGAGCGCCGGCTCGATGCGCGGGTACAGCCGGGCACGCTTCCCGCACTGGCGGAAGACCGGAAAGAACTGCGACGTCCGGGACACCGTCCTGCAACGCGACGGCAAGGACATCCGCCTCTCCGGATGCAACGTGGTGGCGGGTCGCTGGGAGAGCGCCTACGACGGGCGGGCCTTCACCGAGCCCTCCGGGGTGGACATCGACCACATGGTGCCGTTGGCGAACGCGTGGCGCTCCGGGGCCGCCGAGTGGGACGACGCCAAACGCGGGGACTTCGCCAACGACCTGACCCGACCGCAGCTCATCGCGGTTTCCGCCAGCTCCAACCGGGCAAAGGGTGACCAGGATCCGTCGCAGTGGAAACCGCCGAACCGGTCGTACTGGTGCACGTACGCCGCAGACTGGGTGGCGGTGAAACACCAGTGGCGGCTGACGGTCACCAGCGCCGAGAAGGACGCGCTCAGCGACATGTTGGAGGGGTGCACGTGGGCGAACAAGCCGTGACCGGAGCCGGGGACACACCACTCGGGCCCACCACTGCCGGGATGGCCGCCGACGGCCGGCCGGCCGGCTCCGCCGCCGTGCCCGGCGCCGGGATGAGCGCCGACGCCTCCGTGGCAGCAGAGCGCTCTGCTGCCACCGAAGCGGCGCCCCGGGAACTGATCGCGGACCTCGTCGCCGGCCCGGGCGGGGTGATGACCGACGAGGTCGGCGTGATCACCGGCGAGTTGACCCTGAGGACGACTTACGCCGACGGCCAGGCGCACCTCTCGGTGCAGTACAGGGACGCCGACGAGTGGTACGCGGTGACCGGCGGCACCGCGCGGCTGGCCGATCCCGCCGGGCTGGACGCGGTGCACACCATCGCGCTCGGCCTGCTCAACCGGCCGGAAGGCTGACACCGGCCGGACGGGACCGCCCCGGGCGGCGCCGGTCAGACGTACGAGCCGGGTTCGGTGGGCGCGGAGACCACGCCCGGGGTCTCCCCCTCACCCTCGGGGCGGACCACCTCTGCGCGGACCGCGTGCGGGCGCAGCTCACCGCTGGCGATCTGCTCCGCCCAGTGACAGGCGACCCGGCTGGCGCCGATCTCCCGCAGCGCCGGGCGCTCGTCGGCGCAGCGGGTGGGCTGCGCCCACGGGCAGCGGGTGTGGAACCGGCAACCCGGCGGCGGGTTCGCCGGGGAGGGCAGATCACCGGCGAGCAGAATGCGCTCCCGCCGGTCCTCCACGTCGGGGTCGGGCACCGGCACCGCCGACATCAACGCCCGGGTGTACGGGTGCAGCGGCTCGCTGTACAGCCGGTCGCCGGGTGCCTCCTCGACCAGCGCGCCAAGGTACATCACGCCGACCACGTCGGAGATGTGCCGGACCACGGCGAGGTCGTGCGCGATCACCAGGTAGGTGAGGCCGAGGCTGTCCTGAAGCTCGTCGAGGAGGTTCACCACCTGCGCCTGGATCGACACGTCGAGCGCGGAGACCGGTTCGTCGGCGACAATCAGCTCCGGGCCGAGCACCAGCGCCCGGGCGATGCCGATGCGCTGCCGCTGCCCGCCGGAGAACTCGTGCGGGTAGCGGGAGAGTGCCCAGCGGGGCAGCCCCACCGCGTCCAGGGTCTCGCCGATGATTCGCCGCCGGTCGTCCCGGTCGGTGCCGATGCCGTGGGTCTGCAGCCCCTCGGTGAGGATCGATTCGACGTTCTGCCGGGGGTCGAGACTCGACATCGGGTCCTGGAAGATCATCTGCATTCGCCGGCGCATGGTGCGCAGCCTGCCGGCGGGCAGCGTCGTCAGCTCGACCCCGTCGAAGACGACCTCGCCGCCGGTGGGCGGGGTGAGCTGGAGCAGCGCCCTGCCGAGCGTCGACTTGCCGCAGCCCGACTCGCCCACCAGGCCGTACGTCTTGCCGCGCGGGATCCGCAGGTCGACGCCGTCGACCGCCTTCACGTGGCCGACCGTGCGGTCGAAGATCACCCCCCGGGTGATCGGGAAGTGCACCTTCAGGTCGCGGACCTCGACGAGGATGTCGTTGTCGGTCACGGCTTCTCCTCCTCGCGCGGGGCCGGGCCGAGGCCCGGCACCGTCGGCGGGTCGTCCGGCACGGCCTGCGCCGGCACCGATCCCGGCTCGACCTCGGTCGGCGCCGTGGCCCGGATGTCCGCCCCAGGTGTCACGCCGGGCAGCGGCGCCGGGTTGACACACCGGTAACTGCGGCCGTCGTGGGTGAGAACCAAATCCGGTGGCTCCCCGACGCACTCGTCGATCCGCCGGGAGCAGCGCGGGGCGAAGGCGCAGCCGTCCGGCCAGGGCAGGACGTCGCGTACCGAGCCGGGGATCGGGTTGAGCCGCTCTCCACGGCCCGCGTCCAGGCGCGGCACCGAACCGAGCAACCCCACAGTGTACGGGTGCCGTGGCTGCCGGAACAGCGGACGGCGGCGGGCCGTCTCCACCACCCGGCCGGCGTAGAGCACGTTGACGGTGTCGCACAGGCCGGCCACCACACCCAGGTCGTGGGTGATCATGACGAGGGCGGTGCCGGAGTCCCGGACCAGCTCCTTGAGCAGCTCCAAAATCTGCGCCTGGATGGTGACGTCCAGCGCGGTGGTCGGCTCGTCGGCGATCAGCAGCCGGGGCTTGCAGGCCACCGCCATGGCGATCAGGGCACGTTGCCGCATACCGCCGGAGAGCTGGTGCGGGTATTCCTTCAGGCGCCGCTTCGGGTCGGGGATGCCGACCCGGTCCAGCAGCCGCGCCGCCTCCTCCCCGGCCGCCGCGCCCCTCATCCCCCGGTGCCGGGTGAGCACCTCGGTGACCTGCAATCCGATCGGGATCACCGGGTTCAATGAGGAGAGCGGATCTTGGAAGATCATCGCGACGTCCCGGCCACGGATGTCCCGGCGGGACCGGTCGTCGAGCTGGAGCAGGTCCGTGCCGTCGAAGACCGCCTTGCCGTCGACCCGCACGCCGGGTTGCCTGGGTAGCAGGCCCATGACGGCCAGCGACGTGACGCTCTTGCCGCAGCCGGACTCACCGACCAGACCCACCACCTCGCCCGCGTCGACCGAGAACGACACCCCGTCGACGGCGCGTACCGGCCGCTGGCCACGGCGGGAGAAGGTGACGCAGAGGTCGTCCACTTCGAGCAGTGCCATTACCGGCCCTCCGTTCGCGACTGCGGGGCTCGCAAGCTCACTCCTCGCGCTTCACACCGCAAACCCCTCGTTCGCGACTGCGGGGCTCGCAAGCTCACTCCTCGCGCTTCACACCGCAAACCCCTCGTTCGCGACTGCGGGGCTCGCAAGCTCACTCCTCGCGCTTCACACATGTCGGCCTACTTCCGGAGCTTCGGGTCGAGAGCCTCGCGCATCGCCTCACCGAGCAGGGTGAACCCGAGCGCCGTGACGATGATGGCGAGCGCCGGGTACACCGCGAGCCCCGGCCGGATGTCGAGGTACTGCTGCGCCTCGGCGAGCATCACGCCCCACTCCGGAACTGAGGAGTCCGGGTTGCCGAGGCCGAGGAAGGAGAGCGCGGCGGCCTCGATGATCGCGGTCGCCAGGGTGAGGGTGGCCTGCACGATCACCGGGGCGAGCGAGTTCGGCACCACGTGGGTCAACGCGATCTTCGGCTTCCGCACGCCCAGCGAGGTGGCCGCCAGCACGTAGTCGCTGTTGGCCTGGGAGATCATCGAGCCGCGCAGCAGCCGCGCGAAGACCGGCACGGAGACCACGCCGACGGCGATCATCACGGTGGTCAGGCTCGCCCCGAGCAGGGCGGCGATGCTCACCGCCAGCAGCAGGCTCGGCATGGCCAGCATCATGTCGATGAACCGCATCAGGATGCTGTCCAGCCGGCGACCCCACCGGCCGCCCAGACCAGCGGCGGCGCCCGCCACCCCACCGATCAGCGCGCCGACGGCCAGGCCGATCAGCGTGGAGACCACACCGACCAGCAGGGTCTGCCGGGCCCCGACGATCAGCCGGCTGAACTCGTCCCGGCCCTGGTGGTCGTAGCCGAGCCAGTGGTCGCCGTCGGCGCCGGGGATGACACCGGGCCGGATCAGCCCCTCCCGGATGCCGATGGTGTCGCTCGGGCTGTAGGGCACGAGGAAGGGTCCGACGACCGCCACGATCACGAAGACCGCCAGGATGGCCGTGCCGATGATCGCCGCCGGATTGCGGCGCAGCCGGCGGAACGCCTCCTGCCAGAGGCTCACCCCGCGCTCGTCGTCCCGGGCGGCCAGCTCGGCGAGCCGGTCGATCTTCTGCTTCTTCTTGCCGGGCGCGATCGTCATCAGACCCTCACCCTCGGGTCGATCAGGCTGTAGGAGAGGTCGACCAGGAGGTTCACCAACACGTACACCACCGCGATGATCAGGATGAAGCCCATCAGCACCGGATAGTCCCGCTGGCTGATGGCGTCCGCGACGAAGGCCCCGATGCCGGTGAAGCCGAAGACCGTCTCGGTGAGCACCGCGCCGGAGAGCAGACCGCCGGTGAGCAGGCCGATCGAGGTGACCACCGGAAGCATGGCATTGCGCAGCACGTGCCGGCGGCGGACCGTGGACTCGGTCAGGCCCTTCGCCTCGGCCGTGCGGACGAAGTCCTCGTTGAGCACCTCCAGCACGCTCGCCCGGGTGATCCGCACGATGATGGCGAGCGGGATGCTGGCCAGCGTGAGACCGGGGAGCACCAGATGCCACAGCGCGTCGGCCGCGGCGTCCCACTCCCGGGTCAGCAGGCCGTCGAGGACGAAGAAGTTGGTGATCCGGGTGGCGTCGATGGTGGGGTCCTGCCGGCCCGAGGAGGGGAACCAGCCGAGGTTCTCCGAGAAGATCGCCTTGAAGACGTACGCCAGGAAGAAGACCGGGATGCAGATGCCGATCAGCGAACCGCCGACCGAGAGGTGGTCCAGCAGCCGACCCCGACGCCGGGCGGCAAGGTAGCCCAGCGGGATGCCGACGCCGATCGCGAGCACCAGGGCCATGAACGTCAGCTCGACGGTGCCGGGGAAGCGTTCCACGAACTCGGTCACCACCGGGCGCTTGGTGGCGGTCGAGGTGCCCAGGTCCAGGCGGATCAGCCGCCGCACGAACCGCGCGTACTGCACCAGGATCGGCTCGTCGAGGCCCATGTTGCGGCGGATCGCGGCACGCATCTCGGGGGTGCCGCGTTCACCGAGAATCGCGGTCTCCGGGCCGCCGGGCAGCCGACGGAGCCAGATGAACAGCAGGAGGGAGAGCCCGAACAGCGTCGGGATCAGCTGGAGCAGGCGTCTGACGATGAACCGGAACACGGCGGCCTCGAAGGGGGATGGGGAGGGGTACGGGCGGGCGTCGTGTGCACGACGCCCGCCCGCGTTCCTTGCCTCAGGTCAGGACTACTTGAACTCGGCGGTGGCGTACCGCTCGTCCGTGAGCGGGCTGGCCTTGATGCCGGTCACGTCCTTGCCGAACACGATCGCCGGCGGCGAGTGCGAGATCGGCACACCGGGCAGGAAGTCCATGACGGCCTTGTTGAGGGCCTTGTACTTCTCCACCCGGGCCGCCGGGTCGGCGGTGGTGTCCGCGTCCTTGAACTGGTCGAAGAGCGCCTGGTTGGTGTAGCCCCACTCGTCCTTCGGCCGGTCGAAGAAGGTGCCGATGAAGTTGTAGGCGTCGCCGTAGTCACCGGTCCAGCCGAGGAAGTGCAGGTCGTGCTTGCTGCCGGAGGTGGTGGCGTTGAGGTAGTCCGGGCTCCACTTCAGCGGGATCGCCTGAACCGTGATGCCGACCGCCTTGAGGTCCGCCGACAGCAGCTCGAAGAGATCCTTCGGGTTCGGCATGTACGGGCGGGTGACCTCGGTCGGGTAGTGGAACCGCAGGGTCAGGTTCGACGCGCCGGCCTCGGCCAGCAACTGCTTGGCCTTCTCCGGGTTGTAGTCGTACTTGGTGACGTCGCCGTTCCAGCCCTCGACGGTGTCCGGCATGAAGTTCACCGCGACCTTGGCGCCCGGGGGCAGCTTCGAGTCGACCAGCGCCTGCCGGTTCAGGGCGTGCGCGATGGCCTGCCGGACCTTCAGGTCGGCCAGCTTCGGGTTGCCCTTCTGATTGATCGCCAGGTAGAGCACGTTGAACGCCGGGCGGGTGAGGACGTTGAAGCCCTCGCTCTTCAGCGGCTCGACGTCGGCCGGGCCGACCAGGTCGTACCCCTGGATGTCGCCGGAGCGCAGCGCCTGCTTGCGTGCGTTCTCGTCCGAGATGGTCTTGAAGATGATGGTCTTCAGCTTGGCCTTGTCGCCGTGGTAGTCGTCGTTGCGCTCAATGGTGAGCGTCTTGTTGGCGACGTCCCAGGACTTGAACTTGAACGGGCCGGTGCCGGTCGGGTGCTGCGTCGCGTAGGACGGGTACTTGATGTCCTCGGCGGTGCCGCCCACGTTGCTGGCGTCGTACTGCGCCAGCGCCTTCGGGCTGTGGATGGAGAACGACGGCAGCATCAGCGCGGCCGGGATCTTGCTGGAGACCCGGGTGAAGGACAGGTCCACTGTGGTGGCGTCCTTGGCCGTGCAGGACTTGAAGAGGCTCGGCGGCAGGTCGGCGCTCTCGTTCTCCGCGAAGCCGCCCATGACGTCCTGCCAGTACGCGGTCACGTCCGGGCTCTGCATGAGGCCCTTGGCGTTGTACCAGCGGTTGAAGTTGACGCAGACAGCCTCGGCGTTGAAGTCGGCGCCGTCGTGGAACTTCACGCCGGAGCGGAGCTTGAAGGTCCACGTGGTGCCGGCGGCGTCCGGGGTCCAGGATTCGGCCAGGCCGGGGGTGACCTTGGTGCCGCCCTCCTCCGGACGGACCAGCGTCTCGAAGACCTGGCGTGCCACGCGCAGCGACTCACCGTCGCTGGCGAAGCTCGGGTCGAGCACCTTCGGGTCTCCGGCTACGCCGAACACGAGGGTGTCCTTCTTGCTACCGCTGCTGTCGTCACGGTTGCTCTCGGCGCAGCCTGCTACCGCGAGGGCCGCGACCGCGACGGCCGCGATCGCGGCCTTCGGCCTGGGTGCACGCATGGTGCTTCACCTCGTCCTTGGGGGTACGTCAGTGTGGTGACGTGGTCACCGATGGCGGTGACCATAGCCTCCGCGTGGACGCTGCGGAAACCGGCGGCTGGCGGGTTGGTATCGGATCGTGTCCCAGGCACGAAGGAGCCAAAGAATCAAAGGTTATGGCCCCTATTGACAGTTGATCCGAAAGTGCGATGCCAAACTGTTACGTCGCCGGCTCCGCTGCGGCCTCCAGGTGTTAGATCGCGTGACGAGGCTCCACCCGGGACACTGCGGCGGGTCACTCACACCGCGCGCCGCCCCTCGAAGGCACGGCCGAGGGTGATCTCGTCGGCGTACTCCAGGTCGCCGCCGACCGGCAGGCCACTGGCGAGCCGGGTCACCGCGATCCCCATCGGCTTGACCATCAGGGCCAGGTACGTCGCGGTCGCCTCCCCCTCGGTGTTCGGGTCGGTGGCCAGGATCAACTCCCGGATCGCCCCGCCGCCGAGCCGGGTCATCAGCTCACGGACCCGCAGGTTGTCCGGCCCGATCCCCTCCAGTGGATTGATCGCCCCGCCGAGCACGTGGTAGCGGCCACGGAACTCACCGGTCCGCTCGATGGCCACCACGTCCTTCGGCTCCTCGACCACGCAGAGCACCTCGTCGGTGCGGCGCGAATCCCGGCAGATCCGGCACTGCTCGGACTCGGCGACGTTGTAACAGGTGGTGCAGAACCGGACCAGGTCCTTGACCTTGCGCAGCGCGCCGGCCAGCCGGTTCACGTCGGCCGGATCCGCCGACAGGACGTGGAACGCGATCCGTTGGGCGCTCTTCGGGCCGACACCCGGCAAGCGGCCCAGTTCGTCGATCAGATCCTGGATGGCGCCTTCGTACATCTGGCGGCTCAGAACCCGGGCAGGCCGAGGCCGCCCATGCCGCCCGCGACCGGGCCCATCTTCTGCTCGGTCATTTCCCGGGCCGCCTCGGCGGCGTTGTGCAAGGCGGCGAGCACCAGATCCTCCAGGGTCTCGACGTCCTCCGGGTCGACGGCCTTCGGATCGATCCGAATGGCCTTGATCTCACCGGCGCCGGAGACGGTCGCGGTGACCAGGCCACCGCCGGCGGTGCCGGTCAGCTCCGCCTCAGCCAGCTCGGCCTGGGCCTGGGCGATCTGCTGCTGCATCTTCTGCGCCTGCTTCAGCATCTGCTGCATGTTCGGCTGTCCACCTGGGCGCACGGATGGCTCCTTCTCGCACTCGTCTGCTCGGCCGCGCCCAGCCTAGCCGGACGGCGGCACCCGTCCTCGTCGGCCGGCACGCCCCTCAGCGCGCGTCGACCTCGTCGATTCGCTCGGCGCCGAACGCCTCCCGGAGCAGCGCCACCGCCTGCTCCTCGCTCGACTGCCGGGCGGTCCGCTCGTCGATCACCTCGTCCAGCGGCTCGTCACCCGGGTCGAACCCCTCGTACGCCGGGGCCGCCGGCTCGGCACGGCCACCGCCGCGCAGCGGCCCGTCGTAGTCCGGGTCGTACGGCGGCTCACCGGCCCAGTCCGCCTCGGCGGTCCGCCGCGCCGCCTGCGCGGGCCGCTGACCCTTGTTTGCGCCCGCCGCGGCGGCGGCCGCCCGGGCCGCCGCGATCGCGCTGCTCACCGGGCCACCGGACGGCTGCTGCGCCGCCGTCGGTGCCACCGGCTTCGGCACGGCCGTCGCCGCCGGCTTCGGTACGGTCGGCACCGCCGTCGCCGGGGCAGCACCCGGACGCGCCGGCTCCGGCTGGTCGGCCGCCACCGCCGCACCACCGGGACGAGCCGCCTCCGGCCAGTCGTCCCCGCCACCAGGGCGCGCCGGCTCTGGCCACTCCCCGTCATCGGCGACGCCGTTTGCACCGGCCAACCGGTCACCGGGACCGGTGTCGTGGCCGCCCGGGCCGCCGCCGGAAGACATCGGCGCGCCGCCGGAGCCCGCCGGACCCGCACCTGAGGCGTCCGCGCCGCCGACCCCACCCGCACCCGAGACGCCCGAACCGCCGACCGCACCCGCACTCGGGGAACCCGACGCGCCACCCGGTCGCGCCGGGCCGTCGGGGCGGGACGCCCCGTTTCCGCCAGTGGCGGAGTCGACCGGCCGGGCCGGGGACGTCGGGCGGGCCGGCCCACCCAGCGACACCC
>NZ_SMKN01000191.1 GCF_004348675.1 Micromonospora sp. KC606
GAGGGGGGCTGTTCGGTGGGGGGTTGATCAATGGTCCGGGGCGGAGAGGTCGGCACGGAGCGGACGTTACCAACCGTACCGGCCCGCACCGGGCAGACACGGGAGCCCACCCGGGCGGTCAGGCGGTCCGGTCGCCCCGGCTCACTCGGTGAGTGCGGCGTGCAGGGCACCCGGCAGATCGGGGTGGGTCCAGACGAAACCGGCCTTGTCCAACACGGCGGGCAGGACCCTGGTGCTGGTCAGGGCCTCGTGGGCGAAACCGCCGAGGACGACCTTGAGGGCCAGGGCCGGGATCGGCATGACCGCCGGGCGGCGTAGCTGGCGGGCCAGCTCCCGGGTGAACTCGGCGTTGGTGACCGGGTTCGGGTTGACCACGTTGACCGGACCGGCGAGGTCGTCACGGGCCAGCAGGAACAGCATGGCGTCCAGCCAGTCGCGCAGCGAGATCCAGGGCAGCCACTGCCGGCCGTTGCCCAACTTCCCGGCGATGCCCAGCCGGAACGGCAGCAGTTGCGGCTTGAGCAGCCCGCCGTCGCGGTGCAGCGGCAGGCCGGTACGCAGCCGCACCACCCGTACCCCGGCGTCCTCGGTCGGGCGGGTGGCCGCCTCCCAGACCCGGCAGACGTCGGCGAGGAACCCCTCGCCCGCCGGGGCGTCCTCGTCGACGACCCGGTCGCCGGTGTTGCCGTACCAGCCGACGGCGCTGGAGCTGAGCAGCACGCCAGGCCGGTCGGCGGCGGTCAGCCCGGCGATGGTGATCGCCAGCGTGGTGGTGGTGTCGACCCGGCTGGACCGGATCAGCCGCCGGTACCCGTCGTTCCAGCGCCGGTCGCCGACGCCGGCGCCGGCCAGATTGATCACCGCGTCCGCCTCGGCCACCACGGCCGGGTCGAGCTGCGCGGCGGAGGGATCCCACTGCCGTTCGTCGGAGGTGCGTGGTGGCCGTCGGACCAGCCGGACGACCTGGTGCCCGTCGGCGGTGAGGCGGTCGACCAACGGGGTGCCGAGGAAGCCGGACGCGCCGGCCATGAGGATCCGCATGCTCATATCTTCAGGTACGGACCCGGAAGTGGATGCGTTGAGCGAAATCACTGACTCGCCGCGAGCAGCGGGTCGTTCAGGTGGGCCGGCGCACTGAGCGGATGGAGGCTAGATGGTCCAGCCCTTTGAAGTCGGCGGGATTGGTGGTGTAGAGCGGCAGGCCATTACTGTGGGCCACGGAGACGATCATCAGATCGGCGATGCGGCGACGGGTGCCGCGTCCGGCCGCGAGTACGGCGGCGGAGATGAGGCCGAAGGCGCGGGCCGCTTCCGCGTCGAACGGAAGCGGGTCGAACGTCGCCTCCACATGCTGGAGCACGCTCATTCGGCGTGCTCGTTCGCCAGGGTCGTCCGTGTGATGCGGGCCCGCCGAGAGTTCCGCCAGCGTGACGGCGCTGATCACCATCTCGTCAGGGAGTTCCGCCGGATCCAGCGCGGCCAGCTGGATGACGATGTTCGTGTCGATCAGACCGCGGAACGGAGCTTCACCAGTCACGGTCGGTGAGATCCTGGTCCATCGCCGCGTCGAGGTCGCTGCGGAGCCGCGATCCGTCCAAGACGGGCGCGGTGGCGAAGGCCGCCATCACCTCGGCTCGAGGCACGAAGGTACGTCGCCTGATCGGGATGAGTCGGCCGATGGGCGTGCCGTTGCGAGTGATGGTGAAGGACTCTCCGCGCTCCACCCCCCGCATGATGGTGCCTGAGTCATTTCGCAGCTCGCGCTGCGTGATCTCTCGAGGAGCATGCTCGGCCATGGTCTGCAGTTTACCTCCTGTGCTACGAGGTGCTACAGCGTGGCGACGGCATCGGTGTGCCGCAGTTCGCTGAGGAGGTACGGCGGCGCCTCTGGCCAAGGCGCGCGCTGAAGCGCGGCGGTTCATCCGATGCGGCACTCGCATCGTCGCCCCGATCCCTGGTGCGGGACGCGCCGGTAGCGCCGCAGCCGACCCGGGCAGTCACCGTAGGTGGTTGCAATGCCGTCGTAGCGTGAGGGCAACTCCCCCTTCTCGGAAAGGGCAGGCAGACATGCAGGAGTGGGTCCTCGGCCTCGCTGGTCTGGTGCTTGTCGCGGTGTCATTGGGCTTCTCTGCCGTACAGACCAGGGAGGTGGCGAAACAGAGTCGGATCAACAACGGTATCGGCTCGGCCGCCGCCCTAATGGAGATCAACAGCCTGTCTCGCTCGTGGCACGACCGCCTGCTTGAGAATCCAGCGCTCCGCTCGTATTTCTACGACGGGAAGCCCTCCGCACCGCACGACGCCGATCGGCCAGCGGTGTTGACCCTCGCGGAACTGCTCGCCGACGTCCTTGAGTGTGAGCTGCAGGTAGCCGCACTCCTGCCCGACTTCCAGTTCGCCCACTCCTGGTATCGGTGGCCAGCGCACATGCTGGAGCAGAGCCCGGTCTTGGCTGAGGTGGTGGAGCAGCACCCCGAGTGGTGGCCAGCGCTCCGCTCACTTCAAGAGGCGATCCGCGAGCGTGACAACGGCCGTGTGGCCCACCCGCTTGTCGGGTCGCGTGAGGGCCGTTCGAGGAGTACCTCGCCCCGACTCACCCCGATGCGCCTACCTGGCCCACGACGCGGCAAAGACGTTCGAACAGCGGCGCAGGTGGACGCCGCCTCATCGGGTCGGTACACACCGGCCACCGACTCGGATGCTTCTTGACTCGCACCACGTCCTTGCCCGTCGGCGGGGCGGCCCGAGGCGATCGCGAGGTCAACACCGGCGTGCCGCAGTTCGCTGCGGAGGTACGGCGGCACCCTGTGACGACAGGCGCGCTCAGCTTGGGCAGCGGGACACTGCCCAGCCGAGGAAGCGGGCGAAGAGTTGCTGAGGCTCCGGCCCGTCGTGCGGGTTAAACCGGTGTAACTCGCCGGCTGCGTCGTGCAGCAGGCCGCCCAGGTAGACCAGCAGCGCCACCCGGCCGTGCGCGTACTCCCGCAATAGCGCCAGCCGCGCGGGCGCGCACGGCCACGGCGTACCGCACGCCCGGCACAGCCACAACGGCCGTAGCGGCAGGTGTGGTCGGGGTGGGCTCACCACCGGCCGCCGTTGGCCCGCCAGGTCTGCGCCGGAGTGAGCCGCCCGGCCCGGCCCACCTGCGGGTTCGCCCGGGTCGCCTCGTTCCACCAGCGGTTGTTGGTCGGTGGCGGCGGGGCGGGCGGCTCGGTGGGCACCGGCGTGTGCCGGTCCGGGCAGGCCGCCCAGCGCAGGCCGCACGAGCACCAGCGCCGCCCGTACCGCCAGGTTCGCCGGTGCCGGGGCGCGAGCGGCACCGGCTTCGCGTTGCGTCGCGGCCACCGCATCAGTGCCACCCGCCGGGTACGCCGGTCAGCGTCCCGCCTCGTTCCGCCAGCGTGTCGATCACGTCGTCGGCCAGGCCACGCGAGCGCAGCACCCGCCGCGCCCAGCGGTGCAGCAGGCACGGGTACGGCGTCCGGTCGCTGCCGCACAGCGGGCCGGCCGGCCAGTCCTCGGGCCGGTGGACGAGCAGCGCCCGGATCGCCAGCTTGACGTCCTGCACCGTGACCACCCACGGCACGGGCAGCTCACCGAGCACCTTCTCCATCGCGTCCACCGGTTCGTCGGTCCTCGACCGCACGTCGTCGCCTCCTCGTTCGGGGTGCGGCACCGAGGCGGGCGGGGGCGGCCGTGCGCGCATGGTCGGCCGGAGCCCGGCACCCGCCCCGGGCCTGTCAACAACCAGCATCGCCGGTGACCTCTAGTCCTCTAGAGGACTTCCTTGGATCACCGTAGGGTTGACTGGCGTGAGCGTCAAGTCCTCTAGATGAGTAGGCTCGGCGAGGGAGGTAGTGATGACGGGTGACCTCGGTGCCAAGGCTCCGAAGTATCAGCGCATAGCGGATGAGCTGCGGCGCGAGATTAAGGAAGGGGTGTACCGGCCTGGCGAGAGGTTGCCTGCCGAGTCGATGTTGCTGGAGCGGTTCCGCGCCGGCTTTCCTGGGCTGTCGCTGCAGACGCTGCGGAATGCCATCGGAGTGCTGCGCGGCGAGGGCTTGGTGGAAGCGCGGCATGGCGTGGGTACTTTCGTCAATCAGAGCCGACCGCTGCAGCGACGCTCGCGGTTCCGGTACGGCCGCGCCAGAGAAGATCACCAGCTTCTCACGTCGCACCTGCGCCACGAGATAACCGACGTCGAGCACACCTCACCGCCGGAGCGCATCGCGCTGCTGGCGGCACTTGAACCTGACGTCGAGATGCTCGTCCGTCGCCGCATTCTCTTCGACAAGGAGACCGGCAAGCCGCAGGAACTGGGTGCCAGCTACCTGCCCCTGTCGTTCGCCGAGGGCACTCTGCTCGAAGCGCCTGAGGTCGTGCCGAAGGCGCTGTTCCTCTGCGTCGAAGATCTGAGTGGCAAGAGATATGCGCGTGCCCAGGACCACTGGCGGTGGAGAATGCCGAGCTCGGCCGAAGCGGAAGCGCTGCAGATGTCGCCGAGCAGGGCCGTTCTGCACCTCGTGCATGTCGCGCGAGCGGCCGATGGCACGCTTCTTGAGGTATCCGAGTCGGTGTGGCCTGCGGACAGTATCGAGATCATCGACGAGTACGAACTGCCAGCGAGCCCTGAGGGGCGGCGCGGACTCTCCGATGTCTAGCAGGGGGTGTGATGAGCGCGGTGCACCACGTTGACAGGATGCGGGATCACTGGTGGTGGCGTCCTGGATGGCGGGCGGGCCGGCACTTCTACGCCTGTCACATCAGCATGGTTCGGCATGCACCGGTGGTCCGGGTGGTCGAGGCGTACCAGGCCAGTCTGCACGGCATCTCGACGCTCGACCTGATTCCGCCCGACTGGCTGCACTTGACGATGCAGGGCATCGGATTCGTGGATGAGGTCACGGAGAACGAGGCGAGCAAGATCGCCGAACGACTTCGTGACCGCCTTGCTGCCGTGACTCCGCTGGTCGTGGCCTGCCATCGGCCGATCGTCAGGCCCGAAGCGGTCTACCTTCCGGCTGACCCGCCCGAACCTCTGCGGGCGCTACGCGCCGTTGTGCATGAGGACATCGTGGGCGTGCTCGGCGAAGATCGGAGCGAGCCACTTCCGCAGAACCCCGCCGACTACCATCCACACGTGAGCATCGCGTACTCCAACGCGAGCCAGGACGCTGCACCGATCGCCGAAGCGCTGAGCAAGGTCCATGTCGAACCCGTCACGATTGTGCTTGAGTATCTGGACCTCTTACGGTTTCACCGGGATCACCGGATGTACGAGTGGACGGAAGCGATCCCGCTCCGCATCGGCGAGGGGCAGAGGGTGTGATGACGGAGCCTCGACCGTCGGCGTGCACGGTGTCGGCGTCTTCGTCGCCGAGGAGTTGCCCCAGGGGGAGGGCAAGTCGTGACGGTGGTTCCGCCGATCTGTGCAGGCTGAGCGGTGATCGAAGCCGGTAGCCGCGCGCGGACCCAGCCGCCCCCGCCCGCCGTCGTCTTCGAGGCGCTCACCCAGCCCGACCGCGACCCGGCGCGCCCCTGGCTGCGGCTGCTCGATGACGAACAACGGCCGCAGATCCTGGAGGCCGCGAACCCGCGTCTGGTCGTCTGGTCGTCGCTGTGGCCGAGACGCCCGGACGCCCAGGTGCGTTTCGAGCTGTCATCCGACGGCGGGGCAGGCACCCTCTTGCACTGGAAGCTGCTGGTCGCCGAGCCGTTGCCGGATCCTTCGCTGCTCGGGCACCTCCGCAAGCGGCTCAACGAACTGATCAACGCGGACCTGCGTTACTCGTTCGGCCAGTAGTTGGTTCCGCCGATGCCCCGTCAGCTGTCGCCAGGACGGCCGGCAAGGTCGTCGCGTGGCCCGGAAAGTCAGGTGCTGTGCGAGGGGGTAGCCCGCCAGGATAAGGATCATGAGTGGAGATCGGCAGGACGTGCGAGATTCGGAGGTCCGCTTGCCCTGGTCACGGGGGCGGGACGTTCGGCGGGAATCGCGGCGTCCGTGGTGCTCAGTCTGGCCAGGGCTGGCTGGGACGTGGCCTTCACGTACTGGACCGCTTATGACGCGCGGATGCGGTGGGGCGTGGAACCGGGGGCGCCTGGAGAGTTGCAGAAGAAGGTGGTGTCGTTCGGGGCGAGGACACTTGCGGTTGAGGCGGACCTGAGCGACCCGGCGGTGCCGACGCAGCTGTTCGACCACGTCGAGCGCGAGCTGGGAAACGTCACCGCGTTGGTGCTGTGCCACTGCGAGTCGGTCGACTCCGGCCTGCTGGACACCACGGTGGAAAGCTTCGACCGGCACTTCGCAGTCAATGCGCGGGCGACGTGGCTGACCACACCGCCGGAAACCTTCCTTATGGCGCGAGCAAGGGGGCGATGGACCGGATCACGCTGGCCGCCGCCCGCGAACTGGCCCACCTGGGAGTGACCTGCAACGCGATCAATCCCGGGCCGACCGACACCGGGTGGATGACCGAGGACCAGAAGGCGGATCTGATCCGCGGCATGCCGCTGGGACGGCTCGGCGTGCCGCAGGACTGCGCGAATCTGGTCACGTTTCTTTGCTCTGCCGAGGGCGGGTGGGTCAACGCCCAGCTTCTGCAGAGCAACGGCGGTCTTGGATAGCTGACCGGCTGAGGCATGGCCACGGACGGGCGACGTCGGCGAGCTGGTGTCCGACTGCCGGAAACCTCCCGGGCTGCCCCGTCGGCCGTCGGGCGGGACGGCCGGCGGGGCGCCGGTGGCGGACGTCAGGCGTTGGCCGGGGCGGTGCGCAGGTCGGCGAGGAGCCGCTCCACCTCGGCGGACGCCTCCGCGCCGAGCGGCCCGTACGCCAGCGTGCCGATGTTCTCCTCCGCCTGCGCCACCGTGCGGCAGCCGGGGATGGGCAGGGTACGCGGGCTGCGGGCCAGCAGCCAGCCGAGCGCGCCCTGGGCGAGGGTGCGGCCGTCGGCGGTGAGCACCTCCCGGACCCGGGCCACCCGCTCGGCCCACTGTGCGGTGGGCACCCCGTCGGTGAACCAGGGCAGCCACTCCGGGGCGACCCCGCGTACGTCGTCGCCGCCGCGCGGGGCCGGCGTGCCCTGGTACTTCGCGGTGAGCAGGCCCATGGCGAGAGGGCCACGGTTCAGGCTGGCCAGGTCGAACTCGTCGCAGACGGCGAACATCTCGGCGTTGTCCCTGAGCACCGACTGGTCGTGCTGGATGGCAGCGCAGTGCGGACCGGCCGCCGCGAACGCCCGCGCCGAGGCCGGGTTGTCGGTGCTCCAGCCGTACGCCCGGATCTTGCCCTCGGTGACCAGGCCCTCCAGGGTGTCGACCAGTTCGAGCGCCTGCGGCACCGGCAGTCCGTTGACGTGCAGCTGGTACAGGTCGACGTGGTCGGTGCCGAGCCGCCGCAGCGAGCCCTCCAGGCTCTGTCGCGCGTACGCCGGGCTGGCGTCCTCGCCGGTGGCCTGGCGGGTGGTCTCGTCGGTGGGGTAGCCGAACTTGGTGGCGATCACCGCCCGGTCGCGGCGGCCCTGAAGTGCGCGGCCGAGCACCCGCTCGCTGTGCCCCGCACCGTAGTTGCTGGAGGTGTCGAAGAGGGTCGCGCCGAGGTCGAGCGCCCGGTGGATGGTGCGGATCGACTCGTCGTCGTCGACCTCGCCCCAGCCGAGCGGCTGGTCGCCCGCCCAGAGCGGCCCGCCGATCGCCCAGCACCCCATGCCGATGGCGCTGACCTCGATGCCGCTGCGTCCCAGTCGTCGTGTCGTCGTCATGACCACACTTTCCAACCTGGAGCGCGCTCCAGGTCAAGCGCTACCCTGCCAGCATGATCGGACACTCGCCCTCGGAGGCCGCCCGGCTCAGCGGCTTCAGCCTCGACACCCTGCGCTACTACGAGAAGATCGGTCTGCTGAACGGGGTGAGCCGCACCTCCGGCGGGCGGCGGGTCTTCACCGACGACGACCTGGGCTGGCTGGGCCTCTTCCGCTGCCTGCGGGACACCGGCATGCCGATCGCGCAGATGTGCCGCTACGCCGAGCTGGCCCGGGAGGGCGAGCACACCGCCCGGGAACGGCAGGAACTGCTGGAACGGCACGCCGAGCGGGTCGAGGAGCAGATGGCCCTGCTGCGCCGCCAGTACGACCACCTCCGTGACAAGATCCGCTACTACGAGGGCGTCTCGGGCGGAGTCCGGGCCGGCTGACCGGCCGGGCTGCCCGGCCAGGGCTCCCGACCGGGCTTTCCGGCCGGTCTTCAAGCCGGACGGCCGCGCCGCCGCGGTCAGGCCAGTCGCCGTCCGGTAGTGCGGCGTCGGTCAGAGCCCGAGCAGGATGGGCACCGAGTTGACCGCCCCGTGCACCACCAGCAGCGGCCACATCCGCCGGTACCGGGACCACAGGTAGCCGAGGAAGAGCCCGAGCACGCCCTGGTTGACCGCGACCGAGGCGAGGTCGGTGCCGAGCCGGCCGGTGCCCTGGATGCCGACGTGCCAGGCCGCCCACACCAGCGACGCCAGCGCGATGGCCGGCCACCGCCCCAGGATCGACTCCCACCGGCTCTGCAACCAGCGCCGGTAGAAAACCTCCTCCAACAGCGCGTTCGCGGCGAAACCCACCACCAGCACGCCCACCAGCACCGCCGGGTCGACCGTCCGGCCGAAGTCGCCGGGTGGCACGGCCAACGGGGTGGCGTAGCTGAGCGCCAGCCAGGCCAGCACCGGCAGCGCCGGCCCGTAGCGGTGCGCCGCGTCGACCGGCCGCCACGGGTGCCAGCGGGCCCCTCGCCGCCGCGACCGGAGGAGGACCCCCAGCGGTACGCCGGTCAGCAGCGTCACCTTCAACAGCGTGTACGCCGGCTCGCCGCCGAGCATCGGCAGGATGACGGCGAACGCGACCCCGGCCAGCAGCAGCGGCACCGCCTCCCGGTACGGCGCGATCCGGTCCGGCCATTGCGGGTCGGCAGCGGGCGGCACCAGCCGGACCAGTGCGATCCCGACCAGCGCCGGGATCCAACCGGCCCACATCGGCACGGTGTCGTGGTGGTCGGCGCTGTACCGGATCCCGGTGTCACCCTGGACGACCAGCCGGAGCGCGGCGCCGACGAACAGGAGCCCGCCGACGACCAGGACGAGCCTCCCGGCGAGGGCCCTGCGGACCAATCCGGTTTCGTCGGTGGTCACCGCCGACACGGTACCAACACCCCGCTCATTGGCACGGCGACCGGTGGTCGGTCCGGCCCTCTCCGCCTAGCGTGCGCGCCGCGCCTGGCGTGGACCATGATCGACTCCGATTGCGGCGACTGGTGGTGTTGGGCTGTTGTGATGCCGCCGTTTGCCGCAGGTGGAGTTGATCATGCCTGAGGTGGGGTGACAACCGGATGCGGCAGGCTGTGGTGTCGGGTCCGGCGCTACACCGCCATGTGCGGCGAGTTGAGCCGATCACCACGATGGGTTCCCACGACAGCCCAGGGGCGAACCGCTCGGTCAGCCCATCGGGGCGCTGCCACCGGCTTCCGGCGGCTCGTCGTGCCAGCGGCTGCGCCACTCGGCCTCCCGCGCCTCGTGGGTGGTCCGTTCGGCGAACACCGCCCTGCGCAGCGCCCGGCGGGAGTCCGCCATCGTCACCACCTCCAGGGCGACCAGGCCGACACAGACCACGGTCACCAGGACGAGCGCGGCCAGTGCCGGCACCCGTACGGCGGCCGGCACGAGCATGGCGAGCAGCACCACCGTGCCCACCCGGAGCCAGGTGAGGGTGCCCAGGGCCCGCAGCTGGAAGAGGATGTCGCCGACCAGGTAGCAGATCACCCCGCCGAAGAGCAGCGGCACACCCGGGCCGTGCAGCGCCTCGCCCAGCGGCCGGTTCGGCTGGGCGAGCCAGTTCACCATCTCCTCCGCGCCGAGCGAGAACAGGATCAGCCCGGCGATCATCGGCAGGAACAGGTACGCGTACGCGTCCCGGGCCAGCGCCACCCGGGCCCGGCCGAGGGTGGCGTGCAGGGTCATCCGGGCGGCTGGCCCGATCATGTCGAAGTGCAGCCACCACAGGGCCGCCGCCAGGACGATGCCGATGCTGGCCGCGACGATCGCCGGCCAGGTCGGTGACTCACCGGCCAGGTGGCTGCTGGTGCCGAGACCGACGGAGAGCACCGACTCGCCGAGGGCGATCATCAGGATGAGGTCGTACCGCTCGGTCCAGTGCTCGGCGGAGACGACTCCGGCGCCCCGGTTGCCGGCGATCAGGCCGGTGGCGTACTGCGACACCACTACGGAGGCCCAGAGCAGGTCGCGGATCAGCGCACCGGCCTGCGGGTTGGTGGCCTGCGACGGAATGAGCGCGGCGGCGAGCAGCAGCCCGGTGCTGATCACCAACTCCGGGGTGAGCCGGAGCAGGTGCCGGCTCTCCGCCGGCATGGTCCGGACGACGTGCCAGTAGATCCACAGGTGGACGACCCGGATGACCAGATAGCTCACCGCGACGGTGACCGGACCGGCCAGCCCTCCCGAGTGGGTCTCGATTGTCTGCGGTACGGCCAGGACGAAGGCGAACAGGGCCGCCATGCCGACGACCATGACCACCGGCACGAATCCCTCGCCGAGCCGCACCCGGGTCGCCACCACGGTGTGGACCACCCAGATCCACCACAGCACGGCCAGCACGAGCAGGCTGTGCAGCAGCGTGTGGGCGCTGAGGTCGCTTGCGGTGGCCCGGACGATGATGAAGAACGAGAGGACGAAGACCAGGTCGAAGAAGACCTCGAACCGGTCCACCCGGGCACCCGGGGCGAGCGGTACGGCCGGCCCCAGCCGCCCTCGCCACCACCTCC
>NZ_SMKN01000192.1 GCF_004348675.1 Micromonospora sp. KC606
GGGGCGAGCCGGGTCACAGGGGGGCGGGACCGGCGGTGTCGATCGGCACGGCACCGGCGGTGACCGGCAGGAGGGCGAGGACGGTGACGATGGCCAGGACGACACGACGACGCATCTGGACTCCTCAACTACGGTTGCCGCCGTCCCGGGCGGGGCATTGACGGTGATCCGGTTTGCCAGTAGACCTTGGTGATGGAGACCCGCTGATGAGCAGAACGACGTTCACGCTGGAACAGTTGCGGGTGGCCGTCGCCGATGGCGAGATCGACACCGTGGTGCTCGCCCTGGTCGACATGCAGGGCCGGTTGCAGGGCAAGCGGTTCCACGCCCCGTACTTCCTCGACCAGGTGGTCGCGCACGGCAGCGAGGGCTGCAACTACCTGCTCGCCGTGGACGTCGAGATGAACACCGTCGACGGGTACGCGATGTCGAGCTGGGAACGCGGTTACGGCGACTTCGCCATGCGCCCCGACCTGACCACCCTGCGCCGGGTGCCCTGGCAACCGGGAACGGCGCTGCTCCTGGCCGACCTGGAGTGGCTGGACGGCTCCGGGCCGGTGGTCGCCTCGCCCCGGCAGATCCTGCGCCGGCAGCTCGACCGGCTGGCCGCCCACGGGCTGACCGCGTACGCCGGAACCGAGCTGGAGTTCGTCCTCTACCGCGACTCGTACGAGGACGCCTGGCGGCGCGGCTACCGCGACCTCACCCCGGCCAACCAGTACAACGTGGACTACTCGTTGCTGGGCACCGCACGGGTGGAGCCGCTGCTGCGCCGCATCCGCACCGAGATGGCCGGCGCGGGGCTCACCCCGGAGAGCGCCAAGGGGGAGTGCAACCTCGGCCAGCACGAGATCGCGTTTCGCTATGACACCGCGGTCACCTGCGCCGACCACCACGTCATCTACAAGAACGGGGCCAAGGAGATCGCCGCCCAGGAGGGCATGTCGATCACCTTCATGGCCAAACCGAACGCGCGGGAGGGCAACTCCTGCCACATCCACTTCTCGCTGCGGGACGCCCCCGGCGGCTCGGCGATGCTGGGCGACGGCCCCGCCCACCTGAGCGTCACCGGGCAGCGGGTGCTCGCCGGGCTGCTGGACACGATGCGTGAGCTGAGCCTCTTCTTCGCCCCGAACGTCAACTCCTACAAGCGCTACCAGCCCGGCTCGTTCGCCCCGACCGCGCTGCGCTGGGGCGTCGACAACCGCACCTGCGCGTTGCGGTTGGTCGGGCACGGGCAGGGCATGCGGGTGGAGAACCGGGTGCCCGGCGCGGACGTCAACCCGTACCTGGCGATCGCCGCGCTGGTGGCCGGGGCGGTGCACGGTATCGAGCGGGAGCTGGAGCTGGGCGGGGAGTGCACCGGCAACGCGTACGACGACGCGACGGCGCAGCGGGTGCCGGGCACCCTGCGCGACGCGCTCGCCCTGTGGGAGGGCTCGACGGTGGCCCGGGACGCCTTCGGCGACGAGGTGGTCGCGCACTACGCCAACCAGGCGCGGGTCGAGTTGGCCGCCTTCGACGCCGCCGTGACCGACTGGGAGCTGCGCCGTGGCTTCGAACGTCTCTGAGGTGGTCGACCCGGCGACCGGGCAGCGGGTGGCGCAGGTGCCGGCGACGTCGCGGGAAGAGGTCGACGCGGCGATCGGGCGGGCGGCGACCGCGTACGAGTCGTGGCGGGCGGTGGCGCCGGGGGACCGGGCGCGGCTGCTGCGGCGGTTCGCGGCGGTGGTGGACGGCCACGTCGAGGAGCTGGCCCGGTTGGAGGTGCGCAACGCCGGGCACACCATCGCCAACGCCCGCTGGGAGGCGGGCAACGTCCGCGACGTGCTCGACTTCTACGCCGGCGCGCCCGAGCGGCTGTCCGGCCGGCAGATCCCGGTGCCCGGCGGGTGGGACGTCACGTTCCACGAGCCGCTCGGCGTGGTCGGGGTGATCGTGCCGTGGAACTTCCCGATGCCCATCGCCGGCTGGGGGTTCGCCCCGGCCCTCGCCGCCGGCAACACGGTGGTGCTCAAGCCCGCCGAGCTGACCCCGCTGACCGCGCTGCGCCTGGCCGAGCTGGCGCGCGAGGCGGGCCTGCCAGAGGGTGTGTTCACCGTGCTGCCGGGCAGGGGTGACGTGGTGGGGGAGCGGTTCGTCACCCACCCGGCCGTGCGCAAGATCTGCTTCACCGGTTCCACCGAGGTCGGCACCCGGATCATGGCCGGCTGCGCCGCCCAGGTGAAGCGGGTCACCCTGGAACTGGGCGGCAAGAGCGCCAACCTGGTCTTCGCCGACGCCGACCTGGCGAAGGCGGCGGCCTCCGCGCCGGCCGCGGTCTTCGACAACGCCGGCCAGGACTGCTGCGCCCGCTCTCGGATCCTGGTCCAGCGTCCGGCGTACGACCGCTTCCTGGAACTGCTCGAACCGGCCGTGCGCGGCCTGCGGGTGGGTGACCCCGCCGCGGAGACCACCGAGATGGGCCCGCTGATCTCCGCCGCCCACCGCGACCGGGTCGCCGGGTACGTCGACGGTTCGCCGGTCGCCTTCGCCGGCTCCCGCCCCGACGGCCCCGGCTTCTGGTTCGCCCCGACGGTGCTGCTCGCCGGGTCGCCGGCCGACCGGCACTGGCGGGAGGAGATCTTCGGGCCGGTGGTGTCGGTGCTGCCGTTCGACGACGAGGCCGACGCGGTCCGGCTGGCCAACGACACGCAGTACGGCCTCTCCGGCTCGATCTGGACCCGGGACGTCGGTCGGGCGCTGCGGATGGCGCGGGCGGTGGAATCGGGCAACCTCAGCGTCAACTCGCACTCGTCGGTGCGCTACTGGACGCCGTTCGGCGGGATGAAGCGCTCCGGGCTCGGCCGCGAGCTGGGCCCGGACGCCCTGCACGCCTTCACCGACGTCAAGAACGTCTACATCAGCACGGAGGAGTGAACACGATGCGGGGACGACTGACGGACCGGGTCGCGGTGGTTACCGGGGCGGGCAGCGGGATCGGGCTGGCCACCGTGCGCCGCTTCGCCGCAGAGGGGGCGCGGGTGGTCTGCGTCGATGTCGACGCCGAGGCCGGCGGGCGGGCCGCCGACGAGGTCGACGGCGAGTTCGTCGCCTGCGACGTGGCGGACGAGACGGCGGTGCGGGAGCTGTTCGACGGGGTGGCCGGGCGGCACGGCCGGATTGACGTGGCCTTCAACAACGCCGGCATCTCCCCGCCGGAGGACGACTCGATCCTGGAGACCGGCCTCGACGCCTGGGAGCGGGTGCTGCGGGTCAACACCACCAGCGTCTACCTCTGCTGCAGGTACGTCATCCCGCACATGCGCCGGCAGGGCAAGGGTTCGATCATCAACACCGCCTCGTTCGTGGCGTTGATGGGGGCGGCGACGTCGCAGATCGCGTACACGGCGAGCAAGGGCGGGGTGCTGGCGATGACCCGGGAGTTGGGCGTGCAGTTCGCCCGGGAGGGCATCCGGGTCAACGCGCTGTGTCCCGGCCCGGTGGCCACCCCGCTGCTGCGGGAGCTGTTCGCGGCCGACCCGGAGCGGGCCGCCCGCCGGCTGGTGCACGTGCCGATGGGCCGCTTCGGCGACCCGGCGGAGATCGCCGCCGCGGTGGCCTTCCTGGCCAGCGACGACGCGTCGTTCATGACGGCCGCGCAGTTCGTCGTGGACGGGGGCATCACCGGCGCGTACGTGACGCCGCTGTGAGGCCACCCGGTCCTGAACGCCGCGGCGATCAGTTCGCGTCCTCCGGCCGGCGCGTGCGGTGGTCAGTCCCGGCGTAGCCAGGGCTGCTCGGCCAGGCCGGAGATCTCCAGCACCCGGACCACCCGGCGGGACCCGAGCACGGTGAGCCGCTCGGGTAGGCGGTCGGCGAGCCGGACCACCGCGTGGATGGCGGCCGAGTCGAAGAACGTCACCCGGCGCAGGTCGAGAGTGACCCGCTCGGCCGGCTCGCGGAGGGCGGTCTGCAGCATCGTGTCGGCGGTGGCCATGTCGACCTCACCGGTCACCACCACACGTAGGTGCGCACCGTCGAGCTCCGCGCTCGCGGAGAAGACGGGAGATGCGCCCCCTTGATCCACGCCAGCCACAATGGCACAGCCCTGTTGCCGCGGCAACAAGCCCGTCCGCCGGATGCGTGGCGGGGGTCACCCCACCCACGGCGATAGGCTGTCGCCATGACCGTCCGTGCGCCGCTGACCCCCGGCACGCTCTCCCCGTGGCGAGCGGTGCCCGCCCACATCGTCCGACCGGAGTACGTGGGGAAGAAGCGCCCCCTGCAGTGGCGCGGCTCGCACGTGCAGACCCCGGAGACCATCGAGAAGATGCGCGTCGCCGGCCGGCTCGCCGCCCAGGCGATCCAGCTCGCCGGTGAGCACTGCAAGCCCGGGGTGACCACCGACGAGATCGACCGGGTGGTGCACGAGTTCCTGGTCGACCACGGCGCGTACCCGTCGACGCTGGGCTACAAGGGCTTCCCGAAGTCCTGCTGCACCAGCCTCAACGAGGTCATCTGCCACGGCATCCCGGACTCCACCGTTCTCCAGGACGGCGACATCATCAACGTCGACGTCACCGCGTACATCGGCGGCGTGCACGGGGACACCGACGCCACCTTCTGCGTGGGCGAGGTGAGCGAGGAGGCCCGGCTGCTGGTCGAGCGGACCCACGAGGCGATGATGCGCGGCATCAGGGCGGTCGCCCCGGGTCGCCAGATCAACGTCATCGGCCGGGTCATCGAGTCGTACGCCAAGCGGTTCGGCTACGGCGTGGTCCGCGACTTCACCGGTCACGGCATCGGCGAGGCATTCCACAGCGGCCTCTACGTGCCGCACTACGACAGCCCCCGGCCCACCGAACTGATGGAGCCGGGGATGACCTTCACCATCGAGCCGATGATCACCCTCGGCACCCACCAGTACGACATGTGGGACGACGGCTGGACGGTGGTCACCAAGGACCGGAAGTGGACGGCGCAGTTCGAGCACACGATCGTCGTCACCGACGACGGCTACGAGATCCTGACCCTGCCGTGACCGCCGAGACACCTGCCGCGCTGCGCGAGGCGCACCACGCCGACGTCTCCGGCGGCTGGCTGCGGCCGGCCGTGTTCGGCGCGATGGACGGCCTGGTCACCAACATCGCCCTGATCGCCGGCGTCGGCGGTGGCGGCGTCTCGCCGCGCAGCATCGTGCTCACCGGCACCGCGGGTCTGGTCGCCGGCGCCATCTCGATGGGGCTGGGCGAATACACCAGCGTCCGTTCGGCCAACGAGCAGGTCGCCGCGGAGGTGGCCAAGGAACGCCGCGAGCTGGAACGGCACCCCGAGGCGGAGGCCCGGGAGTTGGCCGAGGCGTGGGTCGCCCGGGGTCTGCCCCGCGACCTGGCGATGCAGGTCGCCGACGCGGTCCGCCGCAACCCGGAGGAGGCACTGCGGGTGCACGTCCGGGAGGAGTTGGGAATCGACCCCGACGAGCAGCCCAGCCCGTGGACGGCGGCGGTCTCGTCGTTCCTCTGCTTCTCGGTCGGAGCCCTGGTGCCGCTGGCGACCTACCTGCTCGGTTTCACCAGCCTCTGGCTGGCGCTCGCCGTCGGCGGGGTGGGGCTCTTCGTGGCCGGTGCGGTCGTCGCCCGGTTCACCAACCGCCCCTGGTGGGCCAGCGGTCTGCGCCAGTTCCTGCTGGGCGCGGCGGCGGCCTGCGCCACCTACGCCGTCGGCACCCTGATCGGCGTCCAGGGCGGCATCGGCTGAGCCCGGCCGTCCGTCAGGGAGGCCGTCGGCGACGTCAGTGCAGGCGGCGTTCCACCGCCAACCGCGAGCGGGTGAACAGGCCCGCGCCGGCCATCGCCACCATCGGCACCACCGCCATCACGGCCAGGGTCGGCCAGGGCACCACGAGCGGGTACGGTGTCTGCACCGGCCACGCCTCGGCGACCTGCCGGTTGACCGAGGTCAGGATGACCGTCGCGGAGCCGAGGCCGGCCACGATGCCCAGCACCGAGCCGAGCCCGGCGATCACCCCGGCCTGGCAGACCGAGAGCACCCGACGGACGCCGGGGCTGGCGCCGACGGCGGCCAGGGTGGACAGGTCCCGACGCGCCTCGGCGGCGGCGAGCCCGGTGGCCACCCCGGCGGCCCCCACGGTGATCATTCCGGCGGCCACCGCCAGCAGCACCAGAAGCGGTCGTCGATTCGGCTCGGGCGCCTCCGCCTCCACCACCGCGATCACCGATGCCAACGGGCGCAGCTCGGCGACGAGCCGCCGCTGCTGGGCCTCGGTCGGCGCGGTGTCGGTCGCCACGACGAACCCCTCGGAGACGACGGCCAGGCCGAGCCGGACGGCGGCCGCGGTCGACAACACCAGCCGGTCCACCGGCAGGCCGCCGCGCAGCAGGTAACCGGGAACCGCCATCGTGGTCGACGTCGGCGCCTCGGCGCCGGTGGTGCCCCGGTGCGTCGCCACCGTCACCCGGCCGTCGCGCACGTAGCGCGGATCGGTCACCACCACGCCGCCGGCCCGCAGCACGGCGGTCGCCCGGGCCACCTCGTCGGCCGGCGCGTCGGTGAGGGCTTGCAGGGCGGTCCCGTCGTCCACAGCGACCGGCAGGTGGTAGCCGGACGGGTTGCGCGTCGGCGGCCGGCAGCGGGGGTCGGCCAGCGCCAGCCGGCGTGCCTCGGCGGACCGGAACACCTCGACCTGGAACGGGCAGAGCTGGTCGGGCGGCAGCACCGCGCTGACGATGCACTCCTCGTCAACGCGGGCCGGCGGGGCGCAGGCCGGCCGGTTGATCGTGGCGACCGTGTCGGCGGCCAGCACGTGACGGACCCGCTCGGTGACCGCCGGCAGCGGCGGCAGCGCGTCCGGCCCGGACAACAGCAGCACGTGGCCGGGTGGCACACCGGGCTGCCAGTCCGCCCTGGTGCGGGCCTCGTCGCTGGCCACCCAGACGCCGACGGCGACGCTGCCGGCGACCGCCGCCATGATGGCGGAGACCGCCGGGGCGGTGGAGGACCGGTTCCGGCTGGCGTCGCGCAGCGCGATCCGTGGGGCCAGCGGAAGCGCCGATCCGGCACGGGCCAGCCAGGCGACCAGGGTGGGGGTGGTGAGGACCAGACCCAGCTCGCCCAGCACGATCCCGGTCAGGACCACGAAGGTGCTGCTGCGCTGCGCGCCGAGCGCGGCCGTCGCGGTGCCCAGGGCGGTCAGGGCCAGACCGAGGACCGGCCAGCGTCGCCGGTGCGGAGGCACCGTCCGCCGACCGGCCAGCCCCGCCACGACATCCTGCCGGGCGGCCGTCCACGCCGGCACCAGGGCGGCGAGCACTCCGGCCAGCACGGCGACCGCCGCGATCGCGGCCAACGCCGTGGGGAAGACACGGTACCCGCCGGCGCGGTGATTGAGGACGTGCTCCTCCAGCAGCGGTCGGGCCGCGAACGCGGCGGCGACGCCGAGCAGCAGGCCGGCCGCCGCGCCGGCGAAGCCCAGCACCACCCCGTCGGCGAGCACGATCCGGCGTAGGTGGATCGCATCGCCGCCGGCCACCGCGACCAGCGCGAGGTCGCGTCGCCGCCGCCGTACGCCCACCGCGAAGGCCGGTCCCACCAGCAGCACCACCTCCAGCAGTCCGAGCCCGCCCACCAGCACCGCGCTGCCGGTCTCCTCGGTGGCGACCGCCGACAGCGGCAGCCCGTCGCCCAGGGCGACTTCGGTGGCGCCCGGTGCCGGGCCGCGTACCGCCGCCGTGATGCCGTGCGCGTTGAGCCGGTGAACCAGCGTCTCGTCCAGCGGGCCCGGCAGGTCCGCCAACCAGCGCTCCGACTCGGGGCCGTTCGTCGGCACCGCGCCCGGATGCAGCGCGATCACCTCGTTCAGGTCGTCGGGGAACTCGACCACGCCGACGACGGTGTACCGGCGGGTGCCGTCGGCCAGGGCGACGCTGCCGCCGAGCGGAACCTCGAGCTTGCGCAACGCCGGCGCGGTGACGGCGATCTCGGTCGGGGCGGCCGGCACCCGCCCGGAACGCAGCCGGACCACCGACCGGGCGAGCGGATCGGTCAGGTCCAGCATCCGCGCCGGGTACGACTCCAGGTGGTCGCCGACCCGCACCTCGAACGGCACCCACCAGTGGACCGGGGTGACCCGGCTGCCGGGCGGGAGCAGGGCGGTGAGTTCCTCGGCCCGGACCGGGCGGGTGCGCTCCTGCCCCCCGTCAATGGCCCACGCCAGCTCGCCCCAGGGGTCCTGGACGATCGGTTTCTCGACGGCCCAGTGCAGTTCCGCGTCGGCGTCACCGACCCGCTGGTCGAGGCGTTCGGCGTGAGTCAGCTCGGACATGTCGTAGCTGACCGCGGCGAAGGTCAACGCCAGCACGGGCAGGGCGATCATCGCCAGCACCAGCGCGGTGCGGCGGCGGGCCCGACGCGCCTCCCGCCGGGCGATCCGCAGCGCGGTCCGCCAGGAACCGACGGTCTCGGCGATCCGACTGGCTGGCCGGAACGCGGCTGGACGCGGATCGCGGTGCTCCGGTGCGGGTCGCGCCGGAGCGTCGGACCCCGCGTCGATGCCGTCCGTCCCGGGTCCGGGCGCCGTGGATCCCTCCGGCGGGGGCCCTGGCCTCACCGGCCGCTGCCGGAGAGCAACTGCTCGACGCCGGCCAGCGGCGCGGTCGCGTCGACCATCACCCCGTCCCGGAGGAAGACCACCCGGTCGGCCCAGCCGGCGTGCCGCGCCTCATGGGTGACCAGCACCCCGGCCGCACCCGCGTCGACCCGGCGGCGCAGCAGGTGCAGCACCGCCTCCCCGGTCTGCGAGTCCAGCGCCCCGGTCGGCTCGTCGGCCAGCACCAGCCGGCGCTCGCCGACCAGCGCGCGGGCGATCGCCACCCGTTGCTGCTGGCCGCCGGACATCTGGTCGGGGAAGCGCCCGCCCAGCCCGGTCAGGCCGACCTCCGCCAGCGCGGCCAGCGCCGCCCGGCGGGCCGCCCGGACGCCCACCCCGTCGAGTTCCAGGGGAAGTGCGACGTTCTCGGCGGCGGTGAGGCTGCCCAGCAGGTTGAGGTCCTGGAAGACGTAACCGATGCGGCGCCGGCGCAACCGGGCCAGTTCCTGGCGGTCGAGCACGCCCAGCGACGCTCCCTCGACCAGGACCTCGCCGGCGGTGGGGCTGTCCAGTCCACCGGCGAGGGTGAGCAGGGTCGACTTGCCGGAGCCGGAGGGACCCATCACGGCGACCAGTTCGCCCGGCGCGACGGTGAGACTCACCCCGCGCAACGCGTGCACCGCGGCCCCGCCGCTGCCGTGGGTGCGGTGCACGTTCCGCAGGTCGAGCACCGGCCCGCCCGTCGCTGTCACCGGTGGACCTCCTCGTCGGCGTGCTCCACGTCGCCGGCGTGCCTGGTGGGGCCGGCCCGTGGGGCGGGACGGTAGCGGACCAGGCTCGTCTCACAGTGGTCCAACCAGCGGATCTCCGCTTCGGCCTGGAACACCATCGCGTCCAGCACCAGCCGCCACGGCAGGTCCTCCGGCTTGTCGCTGGCGTACTTGAGCCGGGTCAGTTCCTGCAGGGTGCGCATGGTGGCGCTGCGTTGGGCCTGCACCACGGTCCGCACGTCCACGCCGGGCGTGGTCATCGCCAGGGCCAGTTTGATCGACAGTTCGTCCCGGGGGCGGTCGGCGCGGCTGATCGGGGTGGCGAACCACAACGCCAGGTCCGCCCGCCCGGCGTCGGTGATCTCGTACGGCCGCTGCCCGCCCTCGTGCTCGGGCAGCGGGCGGACCAGCCCGTCGCGTTCGAGCCGGTTGAGGGTGGTGTACACCTGCCCGATGTTCAGCGGCCAGGTCGAGCCGGTCGACTCCTCGAACGCGGCACGCAACTGGTAACCATACATCTGGCCGCGCTCGAGCAGGGCGAGCAGGCCGTGGCGGATGGACATGGCAACGGAGTATGCATACCCCGTATGCGGACCGCAACCGGAACGTCCCGGTCGCGCTCAGCGGGGCCGGCCGGGGAAGGCCGCGGTGACCGGGGTGACCCCGGCCGCCCGCCGCCAGCGGGTGGCCCGCACCGCGCAGTCGGTCAACGCGTTCAACGCCCGGGTCCGGTCCGCCCCGCTGGTGACCGGCAACGCGGCGCGCCAGAAGGCGGCTGTCCGCTCCTCGATCTCCACGGCCAGCCGCAGCGCGCCGGCCTGGTCGGTCACCGGGAACGGCAGAGCGTACCCGGCCCGGTCGGCGGAAACCTGCCCGCCGTCCGCGCTGAGCTGGAGCACCAGCGCGTCCCGGCGGGCCCGGTGCGCGGCCTCGGCCGAGCGGGCCCCGCGCCGCTCGGCCCCGCTGAGCCGGACGCCGATCGGCCCGTAGGCGTAGATCGCCGCGTACTCGGCGGTCAGCGCGTCGGCGAGCGCCTGCCTGGCGTCGGCGGGTGCCTGCCGTCGGCTCACGCCAGCGCCTCCACGTGTGTGGCGCGGGCGGCGGCGACCGACCCGAGCAGCGCGGCCCGTTCGCCGGGTGCCTCCGCGCATGCCTTCGCGGCGGACTGCCGGCCCCGCTGTTCGGCCTCGCGCAGCGCGGCGAGCAGCGCGGCGCGGTCGCCCGGCGTCGCCGTCGCGCCGGTCGTGGCCGGCCCGGAGGGCGCCGGACGCCCGATCAGCCGGTGGATCTCGTCGGCGTGCGCGGCGTGCGCCTCGGCGATCGGGGTGAGCCGGTCGGCCAACCCCGGATCGGCGGCGATCGCCGCACGGTGCCGTGCGGCCAGCTCGCGGGACTCGCCGGCGAGGGGCTCCAGCGGGTCGGGAG
>NZ_SMKN01000193.1 GCF_004348675.1 Micromonospora sp. KC606
CGTCGGGGAGGATGGGCGGGTGACGGTGGATGCGGTGATCTTCGACCTGGACGGCGTGATCGTGGACTCGGAGCCGGTCTGGGAGGAGGTCCGGCGGGCGTACGTGGCCGCCCACGGTGGCACCTGGCAGCCGGACACCCAGCGCCGGCTGATGGGGATGAGCACCGGCGAGTGGGCGGACTACCTCAGCGGCGAGCTGGGCGTCGACCGCACCGCCGAGCAGGTCGCCACCGAGGTGGTCGAGGAGATGACCCGGCGGTACGCGCAGCGCGTACCGTTGATCGACGACGCCGACACGGTGGTGCGCCAGATGGCCGCACGCTGGCCGCTGGGATTGGCCAGCTCCTCGCCGACCCGGCTGATCGCGGCGGCGCTGGCCGCCACCGGTCTGGGCGACGCCTTCCGGGTCACCCTCTCCACCGAGGAGACCGCGCGGGGAAAGCCGGCGCCGGACGTCTGGCTGGCCGTCGCCGAACGGCTCGGCGTCGACCCGGCCCGCTGCGTCGCGATCGAGGACTCCTCCAACGGGGTACGCTCCGCAGCCGCCGCCGGCATGCGGGTGGTGGCGGTGCCGCACGGGGCGTACCCGCTGGACCCGGAGGCGGCGGCGCTGGCCGCCGTGACGTTGGCCTCGGTGAACGCCCTCACGCCGGAGGTCGTGGAGCGACTCGGTTGATCTGGCGGACGTAGCGGGTCGTCGTCGCGGAATGCCCCGCGAGACCTTGCCGACCGGGCACGCCGGGAAACCGACCACGCCGGAAGGCCGACCAATCGGGTCAGCCGGCGGGGCGCAAGACCGGCCCTCGGGTCAGCCGGCCCGGCTGGCGGTGACCGCGCGGCAGGGTCCGTCGGGCCGAGTGGCCGAATCGACTACTCCACGCCGGGCGGACTGGTGGCCACCCCGTCAGATACGCCGGCTGCGGCTGGAACACGGCAGGAAGGGGCGCCCCGGCTCGTCCGCCGTCGGGCGCGGTGAGGCCGGTGCCGGATCGTCCATCGGGTGGTCGTCCCCCGTTGCCTCCGCGCCGGACGGCCTCGGCGCCACCAGAACCGGTATGTCCCGCATGATCACTCCCCTGTCGGCGACTACCGGGTTGTACGGTTCGCGCAGCGACTCGGATCGGAATGATCCCGTCCGGTTCGGGTAGGGCTTCGATCCGAGCTTGAGGAGACGGCGATGAAGGCGATCGTGTACGAACGCACCGGTGCCCCCTCCGTGCTTGAGCTGGTCGACCGGCCGGAGCCGGAGCCGGGGCCGGGCGAGGTGCTGGTCCGGCTGGCCGTTTCCGGGGTGAACCCGACCGACTGGAAGGGGCGGCGGCAGCGGCCGCTGCCGGCCGGCTGGCAGACGCCCGGGCAGGACGGCGCGGGCGTGGTCGAGTCGGTCGGCGCGGGTGTCGACCAGGAGCTGGTCGGGGAGCGGGTGTGGGTCTGGGAGGCCGCGTGGCAGCGCCCGTGGGGCACCGCTGCGGAGTACACGGTGGTGCCGGTCCGGCAGGCGGTGCCGCTCGGCGCCGCCTCCTTCGATCTCGGCGCCTGCCTGGGCATCCCCTTCCTGACCGCGCACCGCTGCCTGACGGCGGGCGAGTACATGCCGGACAGGCTGCACCCGGGGGCGCTCAGCGACCACGTGGTGCTGGTGCAGGGCGGCGCGGGCGCGGTCGGCAACGCGACGATCCAGCTCGCCCACTGGGCGGACGCCTGCGTGATCGCCACCGTGAGCAGCCCGGAGAAGGCCCAGCTGGCGGCGGCGGCCGGGGCCTCCCTCGTGGTGAACTACCGGGAGCAGGACGTGGTCCAGGAGGTCCGCAAGATCGCGCCCGACGGGGTGCACACGATCGTCGAGGTGTCCGCCACCCGCAACGCCGCGGCGGACGTCCAGCTGCTGCGGGCCGGCGGCGCGGTCTGCGTGTACGCCGACGACGGTGGGGACGAGGTGACCCTGCCGATCCGGCCGCTGATGGTGGCGAACGCCCGCTGGCAGTTCGTCCTCGTCTACACCGCACCGAGGGCGGCCAAGGCGCAGGCGGTGACCGACGTGGCGGCGGCGGTCGCCCAGGGCGGCGTTCGGGTGGGCGCGGAGGCCGGGCTGCCGCTGCACCGGTACCCGCTGGCCGAGACCGCGGCGGCGCACCAGGCGGTGGAGGACTCGGTGGTGGGAAAGGTCCTGATCAGCACCGCCGAGGAGTAGTTCGTGAGGCTGTTTCACAGATTGTCCGGACAGGGCGGAGCAGCTTTCGCGAGAATGACGGTGCGGGTCGCCCCGCACAGGAAGGCGGCCCCGGCGCGGTGCGAACGCCGGGGCCGCCCCTGGGGAGGGATGCCTCAGGAGTAGGTTCCCTACCCGATCGGCGACGGATCGCCGAAAAACGTTACGGCCCTGCCAACTCCCGGACGTCGAGCCCGCCGTCGGCGTACCGGGACCGGACGACCTTCTTGTCGAACTTGCCGACGCTGGTCTTCGGCACCGCGTCGATGAACGCCCACCGCTCGGGCAGCTGCCAGCGCGCGACCGACTTCGCCAGGAACTCGCGCAGTTCCTCCGCGGACACCGAGGCGCCCTCGCGGACCACCACCGTGGCCAGCGGACGCTCGTTCCAACGTTGGTCCGGCACCCCCACCACGCACGCCTCCTGCACGTCCGGGTGGGCCATCAGAGCGTTCTCCAACTCCACCGAGGAGATCCACTCACCGCCGGACTTGATCACGTCCTTGGCGCGGTCGGTGAGGGTGATGAAGCCGTCCGGGGAGAGCGTGCCGACGTCACCGGTACGCAGCCAACCGTCACGGAACTTCTCCGGATCCGGGGTGTCGTCGCCGACGTACCGGGCGGTCACCCACGGCCCACGCACCTCCAGCTCGCCCACGGACGTCCCGTCGGCGGGCAGCGGCTCGCCCAACGGCCCGACGATCCGGGCGGCGACCCCGGCCGGCACCCGGCCCTGCGTGTAGCGGTAGCGCCAGGCGTCGTCGCCGGTGGCCCCGGCCGGCGGGCGGGCCACCGAGCCGAGCGGGGACATCTCCGTCATCCCCCAGGCGTGGATCACGTCGATGCCGTGCCGCTCGGCGAACGCGTGCATCAGCGCCGGCGGGCAGGCCGAGCCGCCGACGATCACCTCCTTCAACGTGGCGGTGTCCACGTGGTGGCCGTCCAGGTAGGTCAGCAGGTCGTTCCAGATGGTCGGCACCGCGCCGGCCAGGGTGGGCCGCTCGGTGGCGATCATCTCGGCGATCGGGGCGGCTTGGAGGAACCGGTCCGGCATGACCAGCGACGCGCCGGAGAGGAACGCCGCGTACGGCAGCCCCCAGGACATCGCGTGGAACATCGGCACGATTGCCAACTCCCGGTCGGTCGGGCCGAGCCCGAAGCCCTCCGGCATGCAGATCTGCAGCGAGTGCAGATAGATCGACCGGTGCGAGTAGGCCACCCCCTTGGGGTTGCCGGTGGTACCGGAGGTGTAGCAGAGCGCGGCGGCGTCCCGCTCGTCCACCTCCGGCCAGTCGTAGTGGTCGGGGCGGCCGGCGAGCAGGTCGTCCCAGTGGTGCACGATGATCCGGTCACCGGCCGCCGCGGCCAGCGGAGCCGGGTCGCCGCCCCCGACGACCACCACGTGCCGGACGGTGGCCAGCTCGCCGATCACCCGGGCGAGCAGCGGGATCAGTGTCGAGTCGACCAGCACCACCCGGTCCTCGGCGTGGTTGGCGATGTAGGCGACCTGGTCGGGGAAGAGCCTGATGTTCAGGGTGTGCAGCACCGCGCCCAGGCTGGGCACCGCGAAGTACGCCACCAGGTGCTCGGTGTTGTTCCACATGAAGGTGGCGACCCGCTCGTCCCCGGTCACGCCGCACTCCTCGCGCAGGGCGTGGGCCAGCCGGGCGGCCTGGCGGCCCACCTCGGCGTACGACGTCCGGCGCGGCTCGGCGCCGGTCCAGGTGACCACCTCGGCCGCGCCGTGCACGCTGGAGCCGTGTTCGAGGATCCGGGAGACCTGGAGGGGGACGTCCATCATCGTGCTACGCATGGCAACAAGCTAGTGTCGCCGGTCACATGTTGGGAACCCCCGAACTCCCCGGCCGAACCAGCGACGCTGCGTAGATTGTCCGGGTGAGTATCTCCTGGGCCGACTCGTACGTCGGACAGCTTCGCGCCCTGGCCGGTGACCGGACACTGATGTTCGTCGGCGCCCGCGCCGTGGTCCGCGACAACGCGGGCCGGGTACTTCTGATCCAGCGTTCGGACAACGGTCACTGGGCGCTGCCGGCGGGCGCGATGGAACTGGGCGAGTCGATCGCCGACTGCGCGGTGCGCGAGGTCCGCGAGGAGACCGGGCTGCGGGCGCTGCGGGTCAGCGCCTTCGCGCTCTACACCGGCCCCGACCGCACCCACACCAACATGTACGGTCACACCTACCAGATCTTCACCACCGCGTTCCGGGTGGAGGACTGGGACGGCGAACTCGCCCGGGTGACCGACGAGACCACCGACGCCCGCTTCTACCACCGTGACGCGTTCCCGTCGCCGCTGTCGGCCTCGGTCCCGGAGACTCTCGCGGATCTGGACGTCTTCGAGCAGACCAACCGCCTGATCCTGAAGTAGCCCGCCCCTGCGCGCCCGGACGCGCACCCCCGCCGACACCCGTCGACCGCACCTCCGCCCGTCCGCGCGGGAGGTGTCAGAGCATGGTCTGGGACTTGGCCTCCATGTCGGCGGCGGCCTCCTGCGCGGATTCCGCTGGCAGCGGCTTGCCGCCCGGAGCCGGGGCCCGGCCGCCGAGGGGGTCGGCGCCGCCGGTCGCGCCCTTCGGGCCGGCGCCCCGCAGCTGGCGGTCCGGCAGGGCCAGGGTGACCAGCACGGCGAGGATCGCGATCAGACCGGTGGTCAGGAAGACCAGGTGCAGCGACTCGACGAAGGCGGCCTGGATCGCGGCCCGGACCGGGCCGGGCAGGGCGAGGATGGCCGCCGGGTCGTTGATCGAGATGTCCTCCCCACCGCCGGCCGCCACGGCCGCCCGCTGCTCCGGCGGGAGCTGGGCGATCGCGCCGGGCAGGCGGTCGGCGAGTTGCGAGGTCAGCCGCGATGAGAGGACCGCGCCGAGGATCGCCACGCCGAACGAGCCGCCCAGCGACCGGAAGAACGTCGCCGCGGAGGTACCCGCCCCCAGGTCCCGGACGTCGACCGCGTTCTGCACGGCGAGGATCAGCGACTGCATGCACAGGCCCAGCCCGACCCCGATCACCACCAGGTAGCCGAAGGCGACCCAGAGCGAGGTGTCCACCTCCAGCCGGGTGAGGAGCAGCATGCCTGCCAGGAGCACCACCGAGCCGGCCACCGGGAACCACTTGTACCGGCCGATCCGGCTCATCGCCCGCCCGGTGAGGATCGAGGTGACGATGATGCCGGCCATCATCGGCAGCATCAGCAGGCCGCTCCGGGTCGGCGAGGCGCCCCGGACGATCTGGAGGTAGCGCGGGATGAAGATGATCGACCCGAACATCACCAGGCCGAGCACGAAGCCGGCCGAGTTGGCCAACGCGAAGGTGGCGCTGCGGAACAGCCGCAACGGCAGGATCGGCTCGGCGACCCGGGCCTCCTGGACCAGGAAGAGCACCCCGAGCACCGCCCCGGCCACGAGGATGCCGACGATCAGGCCGGAGCCCCAGGCGTACTCGTTGCCGCCCCAGCTCAGCGCGAGCAGCAGGCAGCTCACCCCCGCGACCAGCAGCCCCGCCCCGATCCAGTCGACCGCGTGCTCGCGCCGGGTGAACGGGATCAGCCGCATCACGTGGTAACAGACCACGATGGCCAGGATCGCCAGCGGCACGTTCAGGTAGAAGATCCAGCGCCAGTTCGACTCGGCGAAGTAGCCGCCCACCAGCGGTCCGGCCACCGACGACAACCCGAAGACCGCGCCGAAGACCCCCTGGTAGCGGCCCCGCTCCCGGGGTGAGACGACGTCCGCACAAATCGGCCATCTTGCCGTACAGCGGGGTCGAGGCGGTGGAGGCCAGCAGATACGCCGTCACCACCCACGAGTAGTGGTTGATTCCGCCCAGCTCGCCGACGATGGTGGGCAGCGCCGTGCCGACGATGGTCTGGTCCAGCGCCGCCAACAGCATGCCGGTCATCAGGCCGAACATCAGCAGCCGGATCTGAGGGGCGGTGAGCACCGGACGATCCTGGGAGTCGGTGGTCATCCCGCCTTCTTTCCCGTCGCGGGCAGAACATGCGTCGGCGTGGGTACCGCACCGCCGAAGAACGGGTTCGCCCCGCCGGTCGACCGGCGGGCAGGTTTGGTCCGGGACCCTCGGGGGAGTCTGGAGCGCATGGCAGGAGCAGCAGCGGAACAGCGCCGGCTCGCCACCGTCGTGGAGAGCTGGCTCGGGTGTCCCGTCCTGGTCGTCGGCGACGCCATGCTCGACGAGTGGCGGTTCGCCGAGTCCGACCGACTCTGCCGCGAGGCGCCCGCCCCGGTCCTCACCCTGCGCCGGCGCATCTCCGCCGCTGGCGGCGCCGCCAACACGGCGGTCAACGTCGCGACCCTCGGCGGCCGGGCACTGCTGGTCGCCCCGGTCGGCGCCGACGCTGCCGGCGACGAACTGCACGACTGCCTCGACCGCGCCGGCGTCTGGGACCGCACGGTCAGCCAGCAGCACCGGCCGACACCGGTGAAGAGGCGGATGTTGGCCGGCAACCAGATTCTGCTCCGGGAAGACTCCGGTGACCCTGAGGATCCGCTCGACACCGACGGGGTGGGACGGCTGCTCACCGCTCTGGAGTGCGCAACCGAGGAGTTGAGGGCCGCCGCCGGCGCGGCACCCACCCTGGTGGTGTGCGACTACGGCCTCGGCGCACTGCCCGCGCCGGTACGCGCCTGGCTGGTCGCCAACCGCGACCGTTACCCCACGGTGGCGTTGGACGCCCACGATCTGGCCGACTGGCGCGGCCTCGCCCCGACCGTGGTGACCCCGAGCTTCGCCGAAGCCGCCCGCCTGCTGGCCCGCGCCGCGGCCGGCTTCGGCGCCACGCCCGCGCCCACCCCCGTCGCCGCTCTCGACCTGCACCTCGACCATCCGCCCACCGACCCGTCCGACGGGCCGTCGGAACTCGTGGTCGGCGCCGCCCCGGGCGGCGCGGGCGTACGCTCGCAGCGGACGGACCCGCCCGGCTTCGGCCACCCCCCGATCGGCGCGGCCGGGCTGACGCCCCACGAGGGGCGGGTCGCCATGACCGGTGACGGGCGCAGCGTCGCCGGCGCCGGCGTCACGGTCGACACCAACGCCGGCGAGCGCGTCGACCGGGCGGTGCTCGCCGAGTCCCGCCTGGCCGAGCTGCGCGAGCACACCGGCGCGGACGTGGTCGCGGTGACCCTGGACACCGAGGGTGCGGTGGTCGCCGGCGCGGACGGCGAGTCCCGCCGCAGCCACAGCGTCCCGGTGCCGGCCAGCCACGCCGTGGGCGCGGGGGACGCGTACCTGGCGGCGATGACGCTGGCCCTGGCGGCCGACGCGCCGCTGTCCACCGCCGCCCAGCTCGCGCAGCTCGTCGCCACCATCACCGTGTCCGACACCGGCACCTGCGTCTGCCGCCGGGACGACCTGCTCGCCGCACTCGGCACGACCCAGCACGGCGCCGCCCACCCGACGCTGGTCGGCAAGGACGAGCTGGACACGATCGTCGCCGACCACCGGCGGGCCGGTCGGTCGATCGTGTTCACCAACGGCTGCTTCGACGTGCTGCACCCCGGCCACGTGCGGTATCTGGAGCAGGCCCGTGCGCTGGGTGACCTGCTGGTGGTGGCGGTGAACTCCGACGGCAGCGTCCGCCGACTCAAGGGCCCGGACCGGCCGGTCAACCCGGTCGAGGACCGGACGGCCCTGCTCGCCGCGCTGTCCTGTGTGGACCACGTGGTGGTCTTCGAGGAGGACTCGCCGGCCGCGCTGATCGAGACCGTCCGTCCCGACGTGTACGTCAAGGGCGGGGACTACCCACCGGAGATGGTGCCGGAGGCCCCGCTGGTGCGCCGGCTCGGCGGCCAGGTCCGCACCCTCGGGTACGTGCCGGACCGGTCCACCTCCGCCATCATCGCCCGGATCCGCGCCCAGGGAGCCGGCTCGCCGCAGCCCGACAGCGTCGGCAACGGCGGACCGCCGTCGGCGGGCGCGACCGGGACCACGCCGCAACACATGGGCAGGACCGCGTGAACCGACCGCTCGATCCCGGCTCGGCCGAGGACTTCCGTCGACCCCGCCAGCTCGACGTGCTGGTGCCGACCCGCAACCGTCCCGCCGAACTGGCGGTCACCCTCTCCGGGCTGGCCGCCCAGGAGGGGGTGGACGGGTTCGGCGTGGTGGTCAGCGACCAGTCCGACGAAGAACCGGCGTACGCGCACCCGGCGGCGGCCACCATGGTCCGGGTGTTGCGCCACCGGGGACACCCGGTGCTGCTGACCCGCCGGCTGCCCCGGCGTGGACTGGCCGAGCACCGGGCGTACCTGCTGGACCGGTCCGTGGCCCGGTACGTGCTCTGCCTCGACGACGACGTCTGGCTGGAACCCGGCACCCTGCACCGGCTGGTCACCGCCATCGGCGAGCTGCGCTGCGGTTTCGTCGGCAACGCGGTGCACGGGCTGTCGTACGTCGACGACGTGCGCCCGGAGACCCACGACCACTACGAGGAGTGGGACGGACCGGTCGTCCCGGAGCGGATCCGCCCGGGCACCCGCCAATGGCAGCGGGCGTCGATCCACCCGGCGGCGAACCTGCTGCACGTGACGCGGAAGTTGGATCTGCCGCCGGGTGCCTGGCGGGCGTACAAGGTCTCCTGGATCGGCGGCTGCGTGCTGTACGACCGCACCGCGCTCGTCGACTGCGGCGGCTTTGAGTTCTGGCGGCGGGTGCAGGAGAAACACCAGGGCGAGGACGTCGCCGCGCAACTCGCGGTCATGGCGCGGTACGGCGGCGCGGGTGTCCTGCCCAGCGGCGCGTACCACCTGGAGTCACCGACCACCGTCACCGAACGCGACGTGGAGGCGTGGGAGGTCGTGCTCGCCGACTCCGACACCCCGCAGCCGGCCTGACCCCGCCGATGCCACGGCCACCCGCCGCAGCCGGCCTGACCCGGCCGGCGCCACGGCCACCCGCCGCAGCGCTCACGCGCCGGCCGCGCCCGGCTCCGGGTGCAGCAGCTCGGCGGCGGACTCCAGCACCTCCACCACCGGCACGTCGGCCACGAACGAGTCCCGGTGCGGGCAGTCGCCGTCGCCCGGGCGGTGCGGGTAGATCCCCGGTGTGCAGTCGACACCGCACACCGGGCAGTGCGTCGTCCAGGAGGCGATCGGTCGGTGCCGGCCGCGCAGCGGCGTCGCCCCGTTGATCAGGTTGCCGAGCCAGAACACGCCGACGGTGGCGGTGCCGACGGCGCCGGCCAGGTGCAGCGGCCCGGTGTCGTTGGAGACGACGAGCGCACAGCCCTGGTACGCGGCGGCCAGCCCGCCCAGGCTGAGCGTGCCGACCTGCGGGCGGACCGGCACGCCAGCCGCCGCGACCACCGTGTCCACCAGGTCCTGCTCGGCGGGGGTGCCGGTGACCAGCACCTCGTACCCGTCGTGGTGCAGCCCCCGGGCAACCTCGCCGAAGCGGTCGGCGGGCCAGCGGCGGCGGCTGTCGGTCGCCCCCGGGTGCAGCGCGACGCGCGGCCGGTCCGGCTCGCCGAGCACCTCGCGCGCCTCGGCGCGGTCGGTGTCGGTGACGGCCAGCGCGGGGGTGATCGTGACGGCGGGCGCGCCGACCAGGGCGGTGACCTCCAGGTAGCGAATCACCTCGTGCTGGTAGTAGACGTACCGGATCCAGCGGTCCAGCGGAGGCGCGCCCTCGGCCCGCAGGCCGGCGGTGACCCGGGCACCGAGCCGGCTGACGACCGGGTTCGAGTTGCCACCCCCGCCGTGCACCTGCAACGCCAGGTCGAAGCCCTCCTTCGCGGCCGCGGCCAGGAAGTCGTTCAGGGAGGCCGGTTGCTCGTCCGGGCCCGGGTCGCGGATGCCGGGCGCCGGCGGGACCACCAGCACCCGGTCCACCGGGCCCGGCCGGTCACGCCAGAGCTTCGCGTGCCACGGCGCGCCGAGCAGCACGATCTCCGCCTCCGGGTACGCGGCCCGCAACGACTCCAGCGCCGGCAGCAGGAAGATGAGGTCGCCGAGCGCGTTGGCGCGCAGCACCGCGATCCGAGAGACGTCGGGTACGCGCTCACCCACCGGGCCGAGCAGGGACGGGGTGCCCACGCGACCCCTACGGCCGGTCGATGGCGGTGTCCGGGTGGTGCAGCTCCCGGTCCGCGGCGGGATCGGTCACGGTGGGCGTACCCCCGGCGGCGGGGCCGGCGCGGTAGCCGGTGCGCCCGACGGTGATGGTGCGCGGAGCGGCCCGTTCCGCCCGTGGCAGGCGGACCCGCAGCAGGCCGTGATCCATCACCGCGTCGATGGCGTCCGGGTCCACCCGCGACGGCAGGTCGACCTGGTATTCGAAGCCCCGGGTCTCGAATCCGCCGGGGATGCCCTGGTCGGCGTTCACCTCGGCCTCGGACCGGGCCCGGACGCACAGCTCCCGGTCGTCCAGTTCGACGGCGACCTCCTCCGGCGCCACGCCGGGCAGCCGCACGACCACCTCCCAGCCGTCGGTGGTCTCCGCCAGCTCGACGTCCGGAGAGCTGCCCCGGCCGCCGACCAGGCGACTCAGCTCGGAACGTAGCGACTGGAGTTCTCCCATC
>NZ_SMKN01000194.1 GCF_004348675.1 Micromonospora sp. KC606
GGGCTGGCTGTACAGCGCCATCGCGATCGGCGCGATGCTGGGCGGTCTCACCTCCGGTTGGATCGGCCGGCTGCGCCGGCAGGGCGTGGCGTTGGCGCTGGCGGTGGTCGGCTGGGGCGTGGCGATCGCGCTGGCCGGGCTGGCCCGACAGCTCTGGTTGGTGGTGCTGCTGCTCGCCCTGGCCGGATCGGCCGATCTGGTGAGCGCGGTGCTGCGACAGTCGATGCTGCTGAGCTACGCGCCGGACCGGATGCGTGGCCGGTTGCAGGGGGTCAACACGGTGGTGGTCGCGGGCGGGCCCCGCCTGGGCGACCTGCGGGCGGGGGCGATGGCGGCCGGGTTCGGCTCCGGCGTGGCCTGGGTCGGCGGCGGCCTGGCCGCGGCGGTGCTCGCCGTCGTGCTGGTGGCGCTCTTCCCGGCGCTGCTCCGCTACCGGGCGGCGGCGGCCGCCGGTCGGGACTGAGCCGCCGGTCGGGACTGGGCCGCCGGCCGGGGGGCGTCCGAGCCGGCCGGGTCAGAGCGGGGGCGCACCGGCAGGTGGGACGTCGGCGCACCGGCCCGGCGGCGGGCCGGGGGGCAGGACTAAGGTCGCGAGCATGGAGAATGCCGTGCCGCGCCCGCCCTCGGGTGCACAGTGGACCATCGCCGCCGCCGGTCACGAGGCGGTCATCGTCGAGGTGGGCGGTGGGCTGCGGTCGTACCGGTGTGATGGCGTGGACTTCGTCGACGGGTACGGGGCGGACGAGATCTGCCCCGGCTCGGCGGGTCAGGTGTTGGCGCCGTGGCCGAACCGGATCCGGGACGGGGTGTACGAGTTCGGCGAGCGATCGCTGCAACTCGACCTGTCCGAGCCGGCCCGGCACAACGCGATCCACGGCCTGGTCAACTGGGTCTCCTGGCACCTTTTGGAGGAGTCGGCGGACGCGGTCACCATCGGGTGCGACCTGGCGCCGCAGCCCGGGTACCCGTGGGCGCTGCGGCTGCGCAGCCGGTGGAGCGTTGGCGAGGCCGGCCTGCGGGCCGAGCACGAGGTGACCAACGTCGGGGCGGAGCCGGCGCCGTTCGGTTTCTCCGTGCACCCGTACCTGCGCCTGCCCGGGGTGCCGGTGGACCAGACGTCGCTGCGGGTGCCGGCGCGGTCCCGGGTGCTGCTGGACAGCCGGCTGCTGCCGGTCGGCGCGACCGCGGTCGCCGGCACCGAGTACGACTTCACCGAGCCGCGGCCGATCGGCGACGCGGTGCTCGACCTGGCCTTCGGTGACGTCGTCCGGGACGACGACGGCGGGTCGGCGGTGATCCTGGCCGCCCCGGACGGCTCGACGGCCCTGCGCATCTGGGCGGACCGGGAGTTCGGCTGGTGGCAGGTCTACACGGGGGACACCCTGACCGGCGAACGGTTCCGCCGTTCGGTGGCGGTCGAGCCGATGACCTGCCCGGCGGACGCGTTCCGGTCCGGCAAGGACCTGATCACCCTGAAGCCGGGCGCGACCTGGCGGGGCGCCTGGGGTCTGCGGCCCGGGGCCTGAGCGTGGAGTTCGTCGAGGTCGTCCGGCGGCGTCGGATGGTCCGCAACTTCGACCCCGGCCGCCCGGTCCCGCCCGAGGTGGTGGACCGGCTGCTGGAGCACGCGGTCCGGGCGCCCTCGGCCGGCTTCGCCCAGGGCTGGGGTTTCCTGGTGCTGGAGGCGGCGGAGGACCGGGAGCGGTTCTGGGCGGCGGCGACCCCGGGCGGCGGCGGGCGGGAACGCTGGCTGGCCGGGATGCGCCGGGCGCCGCTGATCGTGGTGCCGCACGCGAACCGTTCGGTCTACCTGGAGCGGTACGCCGAGCCGGACAAGGGCTGGGCGGATCGGTCGGCCGAGCGGTGGCCGGTGCCGTACTGGTACGTGGACACCGGGTTCGCGGCGCTGTTGATGCTGCTCACCGCCGTGGACGAGGGGTTGGGCGCCTGCTTCTTCGGTATTCCACCGCAGCGGTTGGCCGCCTACCGGGCGGCGTTCGGGGTGCCGGAGGATTACCAGCCGATCGGGGCCATCACGGTGGGTTACCGAGCTGTGGACCATCGGTCACCATCGTTGCGCCGGGGGCGTAGACCGGTAGGCGAGGTGGTCCGGCGCGGCCGGTGGAGTTGAGTGGTGATTCGCCGGGTTCCGAGTGGGTGCCGGCGGTGGCAAAACCGGCGTGAGGGAGTAAAACGCGGTGTGGTGCGGGCGGTTAGGCTGGCACGGTCATCGGTGCCGCACCGCGCGGCGCCACGGCGTGACCCGGCTCCGCGCCGTCGGTCGGCCCGGCCACGGGGAGGGGAGCGTGCCGTGATCTTCAGAGCGGTCCGGGACGGGCGTCCCTACCCGGAGCACAACCTCACCCTGAAACAGTGGGCGGAGATCCCACCGCGCCCGCTGCGGTTGGACCAGCTCATCACCACCAAGCGGGAGTTGGCGCTTGACAAGCTCCTCGCCGAGGATTCGACCTTCTACGGCGACCTGTTTCCGCACGTGGTGCAGTGGAACGGCGGTCTCTACCTGGAGGACGGGCTGCATCGGGCGCTGCGCGCGGCGTTGCAGCAGCGCAACCAGATCCACGCCCGGGTGTTGGTGCTCGGCGGCCAGGGCGAGTGACCCGCCCCTGAGGGTTCGTTAAGGTGTCCGTCATGAGTCCGCTGGACCTGTTGGACGTCGACGCCTCGCTGACCGAGGATGAGCGGCAGATCCGCGCCGTCGTACGTCGGCTCGTCGACGACCGGGTACGCCCGCACGTCGCCGGCTGGTACGAGGAGGGCGGGGTGCCCGCGCGCGAACTGGCCCGCGAGTTCGGCCGACTCGGCCTGCTCGGCATGCACCTGACCGGGTACGGCTGCGCCGGCGCCTCCGCCGTCGCGTACGGGCTGGCCTGCCTGGAACTGGAGGCCGGCGACTCCGGTGTCCGCTCGCTGGTGTCGGTGCAGGGCTCGCTGGCCATGTACGCCATCCGGCGCTACGGCAGCGAGGAGCAGAAACAGCGCTGGCTGCCCGTGATGGCGGCCGGCGGGGCGATCGGCTGCTTCGCGCTGACCGAGCCCGACCACGGCTCCGACCCGGCCTCGATGGCGACCCGGGCGCGCCGCGACGGCGACGGCTGGGTGCTCTTCGGCAGCAAGATGTGGATCACCAACGCGCCGGTCGCCGATGTCGCGGTGATCTGGGCGCGTACCGACGACGGGGTGCGAGGTTTTCTCGTGCCCATGGACGCCCCCGGGGTGGGCAGGCAGGAGATTCGTCGGAAGATGTCGCTCCGTGCCTCCCTGACCGGCGAGATCGTCCTCCACGACGTCCGGCTACCGGCGGACGCCCGGCTGCCCGGCGCGACCGGGCTGAAGGCCCCGCTGAGCTGCCTGACCGAGGCCCGGCACGGCATCGTCTGGGGCGCGCTCGGTGCGGCCCGCGACTGCCTGGAGACCACCCTGTCGTACGCCACCACCCGCACCCAGTTCGGCCGGCCGCTCGCCGCCTTCCAGCTCACCCAGGCCAAGCTCGCCGACATGGCCGTCGAGTGGAACAAGGGGCTGCTGCTCGCACTGCACCTGGGCCGGCTGGCCGACGCCGGGGCGCTGCGCCCGGCGCAGGTCAGCGTCGGCAAGCTGAACAACGTGCGGGAGGCGTTGGCGATCGCCCGGCAGTGCCGCACCATCCTCGGCGCGAACGGTGTCTCCGGCGAGTACCCGATCATGCGGCACGCCAACAACCTGGAGAGCGTGCTGACCTACGAGGGCACCTCCGAGATCCACCAGTTGGTCATCGGCCAACACCTCACCGGATTGTCCGCCTTCGCCTGACCTGCGGGCTCACCCGTTCGGGTCACCCGACGGGCGGGTGTCGTACCGGAGCCGTACCGTCATCCCCAGACGAGGTGTCTGACGAGGATGGTGAGGGCGATGGCCCGCGACGGCGACATCAACGAGCCCACCAGGGAGTTTCCCGGCTATCCGACCGCCGACTCGCTGCCGGCCCGGTCCGACGTCCCACCCGGGTCCACGCCGGGCGGGCGCGGCGCCCCGGGCGGGCCGGTGAAGCGCCTGCTGCTGGTGCTCGGGGCGGTGGCGCTGGTGCTGGTCGCGCTGCTCGGCGTCCAGACCACCGGGATCTTCCCGGACTTCCGTAACCCGTTCGGCAAGGAGCAGACCGACCGCAGCCAGCCGCCGCTGCTCAAGTCGATCCAGGATCTCAGCCGCTACGTCGCCGCCGAGGGCAACTTCCAGGTCGTCGTCGACCTGCAGAAGGACCGCAACAACGTGCCCGAGTGGCTGCTCAACCAGCGGACCCTGTTCGTCGGGGCGGGCAGCGTCGAGGCGTACGTCGACTTCTCGACCCTGTCGGAGGGCGCGCTGGTGGTCTCCCCGGACGGGAAGTCCGTGGAGGTCAGGCTGCCCGCGCCGCAGCTCGGCGAGACCAACCTGGACCTGGAGTCCAGCTACGTCTTCGCCGAGGAGCGCGGTCTGCTCAACCGGGTGGGTGAGCTGGTCGACGGCGACCCCAACCGGCAGCGGCAGGTCTACCGGCTCGCCGAGGAGCGGATCACCGCGGCGGCCCGGGACAGCGGGCTGCCGCAGCGGGCCGAGGAGAACACCCGCAAGATGCTGGAGGGCCTGCTCCGCTCCCTCGGCTACGAGCGCGTGACGGTCACCTACACCGCTCCCTGACGTGCGGGCAGGGGTGGGCGGTGCGCGTTCCGCCCCTGCCCGACTCCGACCCGGGCACCACCGCTGGGGTCCGCCCGGGCGACGCCGTCAGTAGCGGGTGGCGACCCGGTCCTCGTTCGGCATCAGGATCCACAGGACGAGGTAGACGATCACCTGGGTGCCGGGCAGCAGCAGCGACAGCAGGAACAGCAGCCGGATCATGTTGGCTGAGGTGTTGAACCGGCGGGCCAGGCCGGCGCAGACGCCGGCGAGCATGCGCCCCTCGCGGGGTCGGACCAGTTTGCGACTCATCGTCGTACTCCCACTCTGCGGCGATCCGCCGCTCTGACCTCCACGGTAGGAAGGGGCGGCCATGGCGCCCTCCGTCCCGAGGGGGATCTCGTGACCGCGTACCCGTAGGTGGTTACCCGCGTCGGCCGCGGCCGACGCACCCACCGACCCGGGTGCGCCGGTGCGTCGGTCGCCGCATGTCGCCCTGTCTCCGCACGGAAGAGCCGCGACATGCGGCCCCTGGGCGCCAGTCAGGGAGACCCCGGCCAGGTGAAGGATCCGCTGCGTCGAGCGGGGACCGGTGGCTAGCATCAAGACGACGCGCGAGGCGGGCGCCGACACGAGGGCCACGGGCAAGGAGGCGGCACGCGGCGGCGTGGCCGGCAACGTGATCGAGCGCTGATGGGCGTTCGTTCACCGACTGCTAACCTTTCGTCCGTTCTTCTTCAGGCGGGAGGCGACGGTGACCGCTGGCGTGGCGGCTCTCTGGTCGCACCGCAATTCCCTGCGCATCCTGGTCAAGCGGGACCTGGCGGTGAAGTACCAGCAGTCGGTGCTGGGTTACTTCTGGTCGCTGATCGAACCGCTCGGCATGGGTGCGATCTACTTCTTCGTCTTCGGCGTGCTCTACTCCGGCGACACCAGCCGGCACCTGGGGCAGGCGGCGGAGTCGTACCCGCTCTTCCTGATCACCGGCATCTTCGCCTGGATGTGGACCAGTTCGGCGCTGAGCGAGGCGACCAACGCGCTGACCGGGCAGTCCCGCCTGATCACCACCATGAACGTGCCCCGGCAGGTCTTCCCGATCGGCCGGGTGACCGGCCGCTTCGCCGAGTACGTCGCCGGCCTGCCGATCCTGGCCGCGGTGGCCGCCGGCTACGCGGCGCACGGCCGGATCGACCCCGGCTGGTCGCTGCTCGCCCTGCCGCTGGCGGTGTTGGTGCAGGCCACCCTGCTGATCGGGCTATCGCTGTTGCTCTCCGCGGTCAACGTGCTGATGCGCGACGTCGAGCGGTTCATGCGGTTGATCATCCGGGTGCTCTTCTACGCCACGCCGATCATCTACCCGCTGAGCCTGGTGCGGGAGTCGGAGCTGCCGGGCTGGCTGAAGGTGGCGTACGAGCTGAACCCGCTGGTCGGGATCTTCCAGCTCCAGCACGCGATCTGGTACCCGGACGAGTTCCCGGACGCCCGGCTGCTGGCCACCACGGTCGGCGGCAGCCTGCTGGCGCTGGTGGCCGGCTGGTGGACGTTCCGCCGGCTCGAACCGGCCGTGCTCAAGGAGCTGTGAGGTGGCCCCGATCATCGAGGCGCAGGGCCTCGGCATCCGGTTCGTTCGCAATCGCCGCCGCCAGTTGCGGCTGCGGGAGCTGTTCATCCACCGGGGCGGACGCGGGGCGGCGGCGGGCCAGTTCTGGCCGCTGCGGGACGTGTCGTTCACCGTCGAGCCCGGCGACACGCTCGGCGTGATCGGACGCAACGGCACCGGCAAGAGCACCCTGCTGCGGCTGATCGCCGGGGTGCTCATCCCCGACGAGGGGCGGATCACCGTTCGGGGCGACGTGGCGCCGCTGCTGGAGCTCTCCGCCGGCTTCTCCAATGACCTCACCGGTCGGGAGAACCTGTACCTCGTCGGCGGGCTGCACGGACTGTCGTCGGGGTACCTGAAGCGGCACTTCGACGAGATCGTGTCGTTCGCCGGCGAGCAGGTGGAGCGGGCCATCGACACCTCGGTCCGGCACTACTCGTCGGGCATGAAGGTCCGGCTCGGGTTCGCGATCATCTCCCATCTGCCGCACCCGGTCCTGCTGATGGACGAGGTGACCGCGGTGGGCGACGCGGAGTTCCGCAAGAAGTGCTATTCGACGATCGACCGACTGCTCGCGGAGGGGCGCACCTTGGTGCTGGTGTCACACAACGAGAAGGATCTGACCCGGTTCTGCCGTCGAGGGCTCTACCTCGACGGCGGGCGGCTGACCGTGGACGGCACGGTCGCCGAGGCGCTCGACGCGTACCACGCCGCGGTGCCGCGGTGACCCTCGCGATCGTCCTCGCCGCCGGCACGCCGGCGGCGAACCTGCCCACGTCGACCGGGGAGCCCCTCGCCGACCGGCTGGCCGCGCAGTGGCGGCGGGCCGGGGTGGACGAGGTCCGGGTGGTCGCCGACCTGGTCGAGCTGGCCGACCTGGTCGACACCGTCACCGGGCCGGTGGTGGTGACCGGGGCCGACCTGGTCGCGCACACCGCCGTACTCAGACACCTGCGGACCAGCCCGGTCGGGCCGACGGTGGCCCTGGTGCTCACCGATCCGCCAGCCGACGGCCGGGTCGCGGTCCGTGAGGAACGCGGCCAGGTGGTGGCGGCCGGGCCGGAGTTGGCCGACGCGACCGGCGTCTTCGGCGGGGCGCTGCGGGTCGGCGCGGGCGACCTGCCGGTGCTCGCCGCCGCCGCGCGGGCCGCCGGGGCACGGACAGCGGCCGGGCCCGCGGTGGACCGGCTCTTCGCCGCCCTCACCGCGCTCGGCACGCTGACCTTCGCCCACCGGGTACGCCTGCTCGTGGCGCACCGGGTCGGCGACGCCGCCGGGCTGCACGCCGCCGAGGCGGCGCTGTCAGGCGTGGACGAGGACCGCGCCGAGCTGCGGCTGTCGGTCAAGGAGCGGGACGACTTCTTCACCACCTACTTCGTCAGCACCTGGTCGCCGTACGTCACGAAGGCGTGTGCCCGGCTGCGGTTGAGCCCGACGGCGGTCACGATGATCTCGGTGCTCTTCGCCGTCGTCGCGGCGGTGCTCTTCGGCGTCGGCGGCCGGCCCGCACTGGTCGCCGGCGGCGTCCTGCTCTATCTGGGCTTCGTGCTGGACTGCGTGGACGGGCAGTTGGCCCGCTACACCCGGCACTTCAGCGCCTGGGGTGGCTGGCTGGACACGATGGCCGACCGGGCGAAGGAATACGTGGTCTACGCCGGCCTCGGTTTCGGGGCCACGGCCGCCGGCTTCCGCCACGGCTGGGCCCTGGCGCTCGCGGCGATGACGTTGCAGACCGTCCGGCACATGACCGACGCCTGGTACGGGGTGCTGCACGACGAGGCGGCCCGGCGGCCCCGGCCGGCGGCGGGTGTGGGCAGCGGCATCGGCGGAATGCTGAACGCCGCGTCGACCCGGGTGCAGGCTGACACCGGTTCGGTGTCGTACTGGCTGAAGCGGACGGTGGTCTTCCCCATCGGGGAGCGGTGGGCGTTGATCGCGCTGACCGCCGCGCTGTTCGGCCCGACGGTCAGCCTGGTCGCGGTGCTGCTCTGGGGCACGCTCGCGTTCGCGTACACGGGGGCGCTGCGGACCCTGCGGGCCCGCTGGATGTGGGTGCCGGTGCTGGACACCGTCGACGCGACCCTGCACCGGGACGACGGGCCGCTGGTGACCCGGCTGCCGGTGGTCCGGCCGGTGGGGCCGTTGACCCTGGCCGTGGTCGGCGCGCTCGGCCCGGCGGTGCTGCTGGTGGCGGCGTTGCTCGCGGCCGGCGGCGAGGGTTCGGGCGGGCTGTGCTGGTGGCTGCCGGTGGCGTTGCTGGCGCTGCTGGTGGCCGGGCTGGGGGCCGGCGCGGCGCACAACGGGCCGCTGGACTGGTTGGTGCCGGCGGCTCTGCGGGCCGGGGAGTTTCTCTTCGCGATCGCCGTGGGGGTGGTCGGCGGCGCCCCGGCCTGGCTGGTCTTCGGGTATGTCTTCGTGCTCACCCTGCACCACTACGACCTGGTGGCCCGGCTGGAGAAGCGGCAGTCCGCGCCGCCGCTGCACGGCGGGACGCTGGGATGGGACGGGCGTTCGGTGCTGCTGGCCCTCGCGGGGATCACCGGTTTTGCCGGAGTTGGCCTGGCTACACTTGGTGTGTACCTTCTCGTGGTATTCGTGGCGAGCGTCGTCCTGACCTGGGTCGTCCTGCCGGCCCGCGCCGCGCGGGCGACGGCGGTGCCTTTCTCGGGCGGCTCGCCGGGCTGACGGAGGGCGGCCGGGATGACCCTGATCAGCTTCGTCGTCCCGGCCTACCGGGTGCAGGGCTACCTGCGCGAATGCCTGGACTCGCTGCTCGGGCAGCCGTTCGGCGACATCGAGGTGGTGGGCGTCGACGACGCCTCGCCCGACGCCAGTGGGGACATCCTCGACGAGTACGCCGCCCGTGACCGGAGGGTTCGGGTGGTCCGGCTCAGCGAGAACGCCGGGCTCGGTCCGGCCCGCAACGCCGGGCTGGACCGAGCCGTCGGGGAGTACGTCTGGTTCCTCGACGGTGACGACTGGCTGGCCCCGGACTGCCTGCCCGAGGTGGCCGACCGGCTCCGCGTCACCCGCCCGGACGTGCTGGTCGTCGACCACGTCCGGGTGCACTGGAACGACACCGCGAGCCGCAGCGCCATGGCGGAGGTGTTCCCCGAGCCGCCCGGCGAGGCCACCTTCCGGCTGGCCGACCGGCCGGAGGCCCTGCGACTGCTGCACACCGCCTGGAACCGGCTGGTCCGGCGGGAGTTCCTGACCGGCCTGGGGCTGCGCTTCGTCCCCGGCTGGTACGAGGACGTCTCGTTCACCTACCCGGTCCTGCTGGCCGCCGGGCGGATCGGCGTGCTCGACCGGGTCTGCGTGCACTACCGGCAGCGGCGGGCCGGTGCGATCACCCGGACCCCGGGGGACCGGCACTTCGAGGTCTTCGACCAGTGGCACCGGGTGTTCCGGTTCCTCGACGACCACCCGGAGTCGGCCGGGCTGCGGCCGGCCGTCTTCGAGCGGATGGTCTGGCACCACCTGACCGTGCTCGGCAACGGCGAGCGGATCGCTCCCGAGCTGCGGGCGGCCTTCTTCGACCGGATCACCGCCGACTACCGTCGGTTCCTTCCCGCCGCCGGCTATCCCGCGCCGGGCGGGGTGGAGGGGGTCAAGCACCGGCTGGTGTCGGCGGGACGCTGGCGGACGTTCAGCGCGCTGCGCGGCGCGAACCAGGCTCGGGCGACCGTCCGGGGCGTTGCCCGCCGGGTGGCGCCGGTGGCCCGGCGGACCGCCCAACTGACCCGGGACGGGGTGCTGCGTGAGTACTACCGGGCCGAGTTACGCCGGCCGATCGACCCGACGCTGGCCGTGTACGCCGCCTACTGGTATCGCGGCCATGCCTGCAACCCCGCGGCCGTCGCCGCCGCCGCCCGGCGGCTCGCGCCGGAGGTCCGCGCGGTGTGGATCGTCCGGCGGGACCGGGTGGACACCCTGCCGCCCGGCACCGAGTACGTGGTGGCGGGCACCCCTGCCTACTACCGTGCGCTGGCTCGGGCGCGGTGGCTGGTCAACAACGTCAACTTTCCGGACTACGTCCGCAAGCGGCCCGGTTCGGTGCACCTGCAGACCCACCACGGCACGCCGGTGAAGGTGATGGGTCTGGACCAGCAGAGGTACCCGCTGGGCGCGGTCGGGTTGGACTTCGCCGGGCTGCTGCGCCGGGTGGACCGCTGGGACTACAGCATCACCGCCAACAGTTTCTCCACCCAGATGTGGGAGCGGGCCTACCCGGCGTCGTACACGACGTTGGAGGTCGGCTACCCGCGCAACGACCGGCTGGCCGTCGCCACCGCCGAGGAGGTGGCCGAGGTCCGCGGGCGGCTCGGGATCGACCCGGGCGAGCGGGTGGTGCTGTACGCCCCGACGCACCGCGAGCACCTGCCGCGCTACCGCCCGCCGTTCGACCCGGGCCGGCTGCTCGACGTGCTCGGACCCACCGGGAGGCTGCTGATCCGCAGCCACTACTTCCACGACCGGCAGGGGCGGGTTGGGCGGCG
>NZ_SMKN01000195.1 GCF_004348675.1 Micromonospora sp. KC606
GGGGTGCTCGGCCCGCCGCCGAACTCGACGTCGCTGCACAGGTAGTACGACTGGTCCAGGTGGCTGGCCTGCCAGATGGTGTAGACGATGTGTCGGCCGGTGCGGCCCGGCGCGTTGGCCGGGATCTGGATGGACACGCCCTGGCTCTCCCGGGTCCACTGGGACGCGGGGGTGTCGCCGATCTGGCCGACCAGTTCGAGGTCGCTCCAGGCCAGTGGTTTGGACAGGGCGTTGAAGCCCTGCTTGGTGACGTACACGCGGATGTAGTCGGCGCCGTGGCTGGCCTGGTCGAACAGCTTCACGCGGAAGTTGTTGGCGACGGGCGTGGTCTTCCAGGCGCCGACCGCGTCCAGCGCGTTGTATCGTCCGCTGTTGCTGCGCCCGGCGCTGCACAGCTGGCCGTCGGGGATGGCGCCCTGGTGGTTGCCGGCGACGCCCTCGCGGAACAGGCCGTTCCAGTTCCACATCGCGCTCGGCTCGGCCTGCCATGCCTGCCAGCACATCGGGTCCTCGGTGGCCATCCTGGGGTTCAGGTGGTCGCTGCCCCAGCGTTGCCAGCAGCCGTAGTTGCGGGACGCTGGGTCGACCACCGAACCGTGCGCGGACGCGGGCCGGGCCAGGACGGTGGCGAGCAGCATCGCGACGACCGCGCCAAGGGCGAGCAGCGCCGCCATCATCGGCAAGGGTCGTCTGCGGAGGAGCGTGGACAATGAAGCCTCCGGGGGGTTTCGGATCGATCGACGACGCCCGGACGGTCGGGAGCTGCCCCCTCCCGAATCCCGTTGCGTGGCTCCCGCGACGGCTCTACTCCGCAGGTTTCCACAAGGAAGTGGTATCCGTCAATATCTGGGCGTCCGCCCCCGTCCGCCCCTTCCGGCTGGGGTCAGCCGTCGCGGCGCATCGGCACGTGGGGGATGCCGTCCTCGACGTACTCCGGACCGGTGCGGGTGAAGCCGAACCGGCCGTAGAAGTCGGCCAGGTGGGACTGGGCCTCCAGCACGCACGGTTGGTTGCCGACCAGCCGTAGCGCCTCGTCCATCAGCCGGCCGGCGTGGCCCGCGCGGCGGGCTTTCGCCGCCACCACGACCCGGCCGATGCGTGCCACGTTGTTCGGGTCGGCCAGGATCCTCAGGTACGCCACCGGAGCGCCGTCGGAGGCCAGCCAGAGGTGTCGGGTGCCGGGTTCGGGATCCCGGCCGTCCAGTTCCGGGTACGGGCACGCCTGCTCCACCACGAACACGTCGATCCGTAGCCGGAGCAGGTCGTGCAGGGCACGGGCGTCCAGGTCGGCGAAGGTGGCGACGTGCAGGGTCGGCTGCGGCATCCTGCGATCGTAGGCGCCGGCGACCGGGGACCGGCGCAGCCGCCGGCTGTGGCCCGGTGTGGTGGGTCGGTGTGGTGGCCGGGTGTGGTGGGTCGGCGGCTTCTCCGCCGCTCCGCCCGGCTCGCCGAACGCGACCCTGGCGGACAGGGCTGTCGGTCGGCCCCTTCCAGGCCGACTCGTTGGCGTACTCACGTGCCATAGCGTCGGCGGACCTCTCACCCGGCCGGCGGCGGGCGAGTTACCCCGGCGTGGCCGGGTCCGTCAGGTGGGGCGGGCGCCCACGGCGTCGCGGATCTCGGCACCCTGCTCTTCCTCGCTGCGGGCGCAGTGCGCGCAGCAGAAGAACCGGCCGCCGACCTCGACCCCGTGGCCGAGGATCTTGACCTGGCAGTGCTCGCAGATCGGCGCCAGCTTGTGGGCCGCGCATTCGAAGCAGTCGAAGGTGTGCACCTCACCGCTGACCGTCCGTACCTCGAACGCCATCCAGTAGTCGTTGCCGCAGACCCCACAGGTAGCCACGTCGAACCCCCCAAATCAGGACATCTGCCCTCAGCGTGCGGCAGGGTTGGGCCAGCCGGGAGCGAAATGCGCGAGTTGATGCGCCCGGCCGGCGTTTCGCCCCCCGCGTGTCGCGCGTTGGGCCTGGTGGAACGCCTCTACCCCGGGAGGACCTCGTGATCAAGCGGAACAGACTCTTCGGCAACCAGACCCGGGTCACCTTCTGCCTGCCCCGGGATGTGCCACCCGGCGCTGTCAGCGTGGTGGGCTCCTTCAACGACTGGGAGCCCGGGCGGCACGAGCTGGTCGCCCGCCGCGACGGCACCCGTGCGGTGACGGTGAAGCTCGGCCCGGGCCGGCACCGCTTTCGTTACCTGGCCACCGGGGGAGTCTGGCTCGACGACGAGTCCGCCGATCAGGTGGACGCCGATGGCAGCCTGCTGCTGCTCTGACCGACCCACACCGGCGGCCCGCCGGCCTCAGCCCTGCGCCGGCGCCAGCCGGATCGACACCGAGTTGACGCAGTGCCGGGTGTCCTTCGGGGTGAAGCCCTCGCCCTCGAAGACGTGCCCGAGGTGGCTGTCGCAGCGCGCGCAGCGGATCTCGGTGCGGGGCATGCCCAGGGTGTGGTCGGGGATCTCGCGCACCGCGCCCGGGATGGCGTCGTCGAAGCTCGGCCACCCGCAGTGCGAGTCGAACTTGTCGTCGCTGCGGAACAGCGCCGCGCCACAGGCCCGGCAGTGGTAGACCCCGGGGGTCCTGGTGTCGACGTACTCGCCCGTCCACGGGGGCTCGGTGCCGGCCTCGCGCAGCACCCGGAACTCCTCGGGGGCCAGCCGGACCCGCCACTCGTCCTCGGTGCGGGGCAACTCGTTGTCGTCAGGACTCACCCGTCAACGGTACGCCGCATGTCGCAGGTGTCGCATATGGTCGCGGAATGGGCAGCACGAAGGCAGCGGTGACGGAGATCGAGGTGGCCGGGCACACCGTCCGGCTGACCAGCCCCGACCGGGTCATCTTCCCGCAGCGCGGTTTCACCAAGGCCGACGTCTTCGGCTACTACCTGGCCGTCGGCGACGGCATCCTGCGCGCCCTGCGGGACCGCCCCACCACGCTGCAGCGCTTCCCGGAAGGCGTGGACGGGGAGATGTTCTTCCAGAAGCGGGTGCCCACCCGGGGCGTGCCGCCCTGGGTGCGTACGGTGCGGATCAGCTTCCCCAGCGGGCGCAGCGCCGACGAGCTCTGCCCGGCGGACCTGGCCCACGTCGCCTGGGCCGCCCAGATGGGCACCATCGTGTTCCATCCGTGGCCGGTGCGCGCCGCCGACGTCGACCGTCCCGACGAGCTGCGGGTCGACCTCGACCCGCAGCCCGGCACCGACTTCGCCGACGCGGCGGCCGCCGCCGGTGAACTGCGGGCCCTCCTGGCCGAGCTGGGCGCGGTCGGCTGGCCGAAGACCTCCGGCGGCCGGGGCGTGCACGTGTACCTGCGCATCGCGCCCCGCTGGACGTTCACCGAGGTGCGCCGGGCCACCATCGCGCTGGCTCGCGAGCTGGCACGCCGCCGCCCCGAGCTGGTCACCACCGCGTGGTGGAAGGAGGAACGCGGGCAGCGGGTCTTCGTCGACTACAACCAGATGGCCCGGGATCGCACCATCGCCTGCGCGTACTCGCTGCGGGCCAACGCCCGGGCCACCGTCTCCACCCCGGTCACCTGGGACGAGCTGCCCGACGTCGACCCGGACGACTTCGACCTGCGCACCGTGCCGGCCCGGCTGGCCGAGCGGGGCGACCCGCACGCCGGCATCGACGACACCCCGTACGACATCACCCCGCTGCTGGAATGGGCCGACCGGGACGCCGCCGACGGCCAGGGCGACCTGCCGTACCCGCCGGACCACCCGAAGATGCCCGGCGAGCCGAAGCGGGTGCAGCCCTCCAAGGACCGCGACCGCCGGCGCTGACCGGTCAGCGCCGTCCGCCCGGACGGGTCACGGCGGAAAGCCAGTGGCGTCAGCGCCTCTCCATCAGCGCCTCCACCGCCTCCTTGGCAGTTCTCAGGTCGGCGCCGGTCGCCTCCCGGTACGCCTTGATCGCCTTGATCTTCTCGCCGCGCGTCAGGTGTTCGCGGACCCCCGGCGGCGCAGGCCGGTCATCGACGACGCCGAGGCGGTCCATCACCAACTGGAGCTTGCGCTCGATCTCCGCCAGCCGAAGGTTGTCGCCCCGCCGGCTGGACGCGGCCGCCACCTGGGTGATCAGTCCGATGCTGAGAAGAGCCAGCGCGATGGTGAGGACGAGTTCCATGCGGCTGATGGAAGCAGACCCGGGCCAGGGTCGGTCGGCCGTCGGCTGGTAACGATCACGTAAAGGCTGCGAACCTTTTCCCGGCCGTACCCCCTCTGTCTCGTCGTCGGCCCAACGGGGGCCACGGGGAGGCGTCGGATGAAGCTGGTGTGGAGGCGGGCCCGCGCGGCGCGGGGCTTGCTGCTGGCGTCGGCGATCGCCGCCCTGGTCGCCGTCGTGCTGGTCACCGGGCTCTCCGACTACAGCCGGCGGGCGATCGAAGCCGGCCAGCGGGCCATGCTGGCCGCCGCGCCGGCGACCGAGCGCAGCCTGGTGATCAGCGGCTCCGGCGGCCGGGACGCGGCCGAGTCCGCCGCCCGGGACGCGACATTGCGTCGCTGGTTCGCCGGCGGGCTGGGTGGGGCGACGGTCACCGTCTCGGCTGCCCGGTACGGCATCGGCCGGGAACTGACCGGCGACCTCGGTACCGCCCGGACCGACGACGACCCGGTCTTCGCCGACCTGGCGGCCCTCGACCACCTGTCCACCCACGCCGACCTCGTCGCCGGCAGCTGGCCGACCGCCGGCGCGGACCCGGTCCAGGTCGCCGTCCCGGAGCGGGTGGCCGGGGTGCTGCGGCTCACCGCCGGCGCCCGGGTGCCGATGACCGACCGCCGCTCCGGGCAGGCCGCCGAGATGATGGTCGCCGGCATATTCCGGCCGCGCGATCCGGGCGCGGCGTACTGGCAGCTCGCCCCCGGGGCGGTCGGCACCGAGGAGGGCGACGGCAGTTCCTTCGGGCCGTTCGCCCTCGATCCGGCCGACTTCAACCATGCCTTCCCCGACTCCACCTCGATCTCCTGGCTGGTCGAGCCGGACCTCGCCGGTGTCGCGCCGAGCCGGCTCCCGGCCGTCAAGCAGGCGGTGGCCACCGCTCTGGCGCGGGTGCCCGAGGAGGCGGGCCTCGGCTCGTCCGCGCAGAGCGTGACCGGGCTGGACCGGCTGATCGACCGGCTGGGCCGGGCCGACCTGGTGGGACGCTCGGCGCTGCTCACCCCGCTGCTGCTGATCGTGGTCCTCGGCGGCTACGCGCTGGTGCTGGTGGCCGCGCTGCTCAACGAGGACCGGCGCGGGCAGACCGCCCTGCTGCGCGCCCGGGGCGCCGCCCGCCGGCAGCTCGCCGGTCTCGCCGTACGGGAGGCGAGCCTGGTGGTGCTGCCGGCCGCGTTGCTCGCGCCGCCGCTGGCCGACCTGGCGTTGCGTCGCCTCGGCGGCGCCGACGGGCTGGCCGACCTGCGACTGGTCGGCGGCGGCGCCGGCGGGCTCTGGACGGTCGCGCTCGCCACCGCCGTCGGCTGCCTGGTCGCCATGGTAATGCCGGCCCTGCGCCGGGCGGGCAGCTACGTCGCGGACCTGGCGGCCCGGTCCCGCCCCACCCGGTCGGCCGCCGTGCAGCGGGCCGGCGTCGACCTGGCGCTGGTGCTGCTGGCGCTGCTCGCCTGGACCCAGCTGCGGCAGCACGCGTCGCCGCTGGCCGGGGCGGGCGGCCGGCTGGGCATCGACCCGCTGCTCGCCGTCGCCCCCACCCTCGGCGTGCTGGCCGGGGCGGTGCTCGCGCTGCGGCTGCTGCCGCCGGCCACCCGGATCGCCGAGCGGCTCGTCGACCGCCGGCCGTGGACGGCCACCATGTTCGGCATGTGGCAGGCCGGGCGGCGCCCGCACGCCGGGCCGGTGCTGCTGCTCGCGCTCGCGGTGGGCGCCAGCACGCTGGCCTGGTCGCTGGTGAGCACCTGGGAACGGTCGCACACCGACCAGGCCGACCACCGGGTCGGCGCGGACCTGCGGGTGGTCGAGCGCGCCGGCGACGCGCCGGCCGACCGCACCGCCCAGCTGACCGGCGTACCGGGGGTGGATCGGGTGCTGCCGGCTTGGCGGGACGAGGTGCGGCTTGGCCGCACCACGCTGCCCACCACCGTGCTCGCGCTCGACGCGACGGCCACCGCCGACGTGGCCCGGATCGCCGACCGGCTGGGCGACGTACCGCCGCGAGAGCTGCTCGACCGGATGGTCCGGGACCGCCCCGCCCCGAGCGGCGTCGTCCTCCCGGCCGACGCCCGGCGGCTCACCGGTACCGTCCACACCCCGGTCCGGAACCCGATCTCCGCGCAGTCCATCGAGGTCACGGCACTGCTGACCCGAACCGACGGGCTGGCCCTGCGGCTTCCGCTGGCCACCACCGACTCCGCCAACCCCCGGGCGGTCCGGTTCGCGGTGGCGCTGCCCGCCGGGCCGCCGCTGCGGCTGGCCGGCTTCCAACTCGACGCCGGAGACGCGGCGGCCCGCAGCTACCGGCTCCAGATCGGCGAGCTGCGTGTCGAGGACGCCGGCGGTGCCGCCCAGCCGGTGGCGCTGACCGGCGACTGGTCCCTCGTGGACACCCGGCGGGACGAACCGGTCGTGACGCGGGGCGTCACGGCCGGCGGCGTCGACGTCGACGAACCCGTGACGATGGCCGAGGGCGGGCGGTTCGCCAGCCAGCCCACCGTCCGCTTCGCGGTCGTCCCGGCCGGCCGGATCGACGCGGTGCCGGCACTGGTCACGCCGCAGGTGCTGGCCGCCCTCGACATCGGCGTCGGAGACGTGGTGCCACTGTCCCTGTCCGGCGCGTCCCTGCCCGTGCGGGTGGTCGGGGAGTTGCACGGGGTGCCGGGGGCCGGCGACACCGGGGGAGCGATGCTGATCGACCTGCCCGCCGCCGTGGAGTGGCTGGTGCGGCAGCGCGCCGCCGTCCGGCCGGTGGCGGAGTGGTGGCTGCGTACCGATCCGGGCCGACACGCCGCCGCCGCGACGGCGGTACGCCAACTGCCGGACGTCACCGTTTTCGACCGGCGGGCGAGCGCCGAGGCGGCGGCCCGGGATCCGTACTGGCGGGGCGCGCGGACCGGGCTGCTCGCCGCCGCGCTCGGGTCGGTGCTGCTCGCTCTGGTCGGCCTCGCGGTGGACGTCTGGGCCACCGGCCGCCGCCGGATCGGCGAACTGGCCGTGCTGCACACCCTGGGGGCCGGGCCGCCGCTGCTGGCCCGCGCGTTGCTCGCCGAACAGACCTTTTTGGCCGGGATCGGCGTCGCGGTCGGCCTGCTGGTCGGCGCCGGCGTCGGCGCCACCATGGCGCCACTGGTGATCCTCACGCCGGCCGCCGGGCGGCCCGTACCGGAGGCCGCCTTCACCGTGCCGTGGACGCCGATCGGGCTCACCGCGGCAGGGCTGTTGGCGGCCGCCCTCGCGTGCAGCGCGGTGCTCACCACCGGCCTGCGGCAGCGGGTCGCGGCGGTTCAGCTCCGGATCGGGGAGGAACGATGAGCGTGCTGGCGGTGGCGCGGCGGGTCCGCGCCCACGGTGGACACTTCCTGCTCCTGGCGGTGCTCGCACTGGTGACCGCGGTGCTGGTCACCGGGGTGCCCCGGGTGGCGGATCGGCTTGCCGGGCAGGGGCTGCGGGCGCAGTTGGCCGACCTGCCGGGCGTGCGGCGGGACCTGCTCTTCACCCGGCCGCCCGGTGACCGGCCGTTCGGTCCGGCCAGTTTCACCGCCCTGCACCAGGGCGACCTCGACGCCCTGGCGGCGGCGATGCCCGACGCGGTGCGGGAGGTGCTCGGCGAACGGTGGTACACCGCCGACACCGCGTTCAGCCGGCTCACCGGTCCGGAACTCACCGGTGACAAGGGACTGTTCGACCTGAGCCTGCGGACCACCACCGGGCTGACCGAGGCGGCCACCCTGGTCGAGGGACGGTGGCCGGAGCAGGGGGCCGCGCGGGCGGCGGCGGTCGAGATCGTGCTGGCCGAGCCGGTGGCCCGCGCTCTCGGGGTACGCGCCGGTAGCCGGCTGCGGGCGGCCCTGCGGTCACCCGGGGGCGAGGAGTTCGGGGCCACGCCCGTGGCGGTGGTCGGCGTGTTCCGCCCGACCGACCCGGCGGGCGGGGCGTGGGACGCGCTTCCCTCGGCGCTGCGGCTCACCCCGCCCGTGGGCGAGGGCGAGCCGTTCCAACTGGTCGGACTGACCGACCCGTCGAGCCTCGACGACCGGGCCGCGGCCGGCTGGCCGGTCGTCGCCGCGTACCGGTACCGGGTGGACCCGGGCCGACTCGCCCCGGGGCGGCTCGACGCGCTGGTGGCCGGCCTCGCCGAGGTGGAGCGGCGGAAACCGGCCGCGATGCGGTTCACCCAGGGCGTCGACATTCCGTTGCGGCAGTACGCCGACGCGCTCGCCGCCGCCCGTACCCTGCTCACCGTCATCACGGCCGGGGTGCTCGCCACGCTCGCCGGGCTGACCGTGCTGGCCGCCCGGCTGGCGGTGCGCCGCCGCAGCGACGAGTACCTGCTGCTGCGCGCCCGGGGCGGCTCGATGACAACCCTGGTGCGGCGCGGGCTGGCCGAGTCGGCCCTGGTGGTGCCGGCCGCCGCCGCGGCGGGTTGGCTGCTCGGCGGCCTCCTCTCCACCGACGCGGCGGGGGGCGGCACGCCCACCCCGGCCGCCCGGTTGGCCGTGGTCACCGCGCTGCTGGCCACGGTGGCGCTGCCGGCCGCGGTGCTGGCGGACCGGCGCGGCGGCAGCGGTCGGCGGGACCTGTTCAGGTTCGCCGGCGGCGCCGGCCGGCTGACCGTCGACGGCACCCTGGTCGGGCTGGCCGGGCTCGGCGCGTTCCTGCTGCGCCGGCGCGGACTGGTCCTCGGCGGCGCGGTGGATCCGCTGCTGGTGTCGGTGCCGGTGCTGCTGGCGGTGGCCGCCGCGGTGCTGGCGCTGCGCGTGTACCCGATGCCGATGCGGCTGGCCAGCCGGTGGGCTGGGCGGGCGAGGGGTGCGGTGGCGTTCCTCGGCACGGCCCGGGCTGCTCGGGCCGGGGCGGTCGCGCCGCTGGTGGTGGTCGTGCTGGCGATCGCCACGGCGGCGTTCTGCGGGGTGGTGGCCGATGGCATCGAGCACGGCCGGGACCGGGCCGTCACCCGGGCCGTGCCGGCCGACGCGGTGGTCGCCGGGGAGCGGTTCGCCCCGGACACCGCGGCGGCGCTGGCCGCCCTGCCCGGGGTCCGGGCGGTCAGCCCGGTGCTCGCCGAGCCGGGACAGCGGCCGTACGCCGACGCCGAGGGCCGCCCCGCCGGGCCCGGCGAGGCGTACGTGCTGCTGGTGGAGCCGGCGGGCTTCGTGCAGGTGGCGCGGCACGCAGGAGTCGACGTGGCCGTGCCGGAGGCGCTGCGCGGCGACGCGGCGGCTTCCCTGCCGGCGCTGGCGTCGCCGGAGGTCGCCGCCGCTCTCACCGAGACGGCGCTGGCCGACCGGGCGGGCGGTCGGCCCGGCTGGGTGGACGTGCAGGGCAACCGGTTGCCGTTCCGGGTCGCCGGCACGGTGCCGGAGTTTCCGTTGGTGCCGGCGGGCACCGGCCGGTTCCTGGTGCTGCCGTGGCCGGGGTTGCCGGCCGACGGGCCGCATCCGCTCGCGCCGACCGGTTACCTGCTCGCCACCGGCGGCGAGCAGGTCGATCCGGTCGCGGTGGGCCGGATCGCCGAGGAGGGGCAGGACCGCTACCAGCGCAGCGGCGTGGTGAGCGCGGGGAGGCGCCCGGTGCCGCCGACGGTGACCACCTGGGCGGCGGAGCGGGAACGGCTCGGCGGCAGTGGCGTCAACGGCCTGCTCGTCTTCGGGTTCGCCACCGGCGGGGTCGGCGGTGCGCTGCTGGGCCTGCTGGCGCTGGCCTTCGCCGTACTGGCCGGGGCGCGGGGGCGGGCCCAGGTGCTGTCCCGGCTGCGCACCATGGGGTTGTCCCGCCGGCAGTGGCGGGGACTGCTGCTGGTGGAGCTGCTCCCGCTGGTGCTGGTGTCGGTGCTGACCGGCGCGGTGGTCGGCGCCCTGCTGCCGGTGCTGCTCAACCCGGTGCTGGGGCTGTCCGCGTTCACCGGTGGTGTGCCGGTGACCGTTCACTTCGCGCCCGGCCTGGTGGCCGGGGTGCTCGGGCTGGCGGTGCTGGCCCTCGCCTTCGCCCTCGCGGTCGAGGCCGTGAACAACCGCCGGATGCGCCTCGGCGAGGCGCTCCGGCTCGGAGAGGAGAGCTGAGATGACCGCCATCGCCGAGAGCGCCGGAGTTCTGGACCTGGCCGAGCTGCAACGGCGGGCCGCGCGGCGCGCGGCCGAGCGGGCCGGCGGGCGGGACCGCCTGCGCGGTCACATCGTCTGCGACGGCCTGGTCCGCATCTTCAAGACCGAGGGCGTCGAGGTGGTCGCCCTCCAGGGGCTGGACCTGGTCATCGACCGGGGGGAGCTGGTGGCCGTCGTCGGCGCGTCCGGCTCGGGGAAGTCGACGTTACTGAACATCCTCTCCGGGCTGGACACCCCGACGGCCGGGATCGCCCGGGTGGCCGACTACGACCTGCTCACCCTGTCGCACCGGCGGCGGCTGAGCTATCGCCGGGACGTGGTCGGTTTCGTCTGGCAGCAGACCGGCCGGAATCTGTTGCCTTACCTGACGGCGCGGGAGAACGTCGAGCTGCCGATGCGGTTGGCCGGCCGGTCCGGTGGGCGTCGAGCCCGGCGGGGGCGGGCCGGAGAGCTGCTGGAGATGGT
>NZ_SMKN01000196.1 GCF_004348675.1 Micromonospora sp. KC606
GGCCGGGACCCCCCGTGGGTCCCGGCCCGCGCGCCCGTGGATCGTCAGCGTTCCGATCCACCCTGCCCTCGGCGTCCCGCCTCCCTGCGCGCCTGGTCGATGCCGTGGTCGACCTGGTCGGCGAACCTGCCGTTCTTGATGCTGTCAGCAAGGCGCCCCTCGGTCAGCCGGTCGAACCTCTGCCGGGCGTTCTCGGCCACCTGTTCGAGCCGGTCCTCCGCCTGCTGGGCGGCCCTCTTCGCCGAGTCCGTCATGGCTCCCCCCGCCATCGGAATCCGGATCGAATCCGGTTGGACCTGATTTTGAGGCTAGCGGAGGCGGTCAGCCGGCGCGGGAAAACCCACAACCGGCCCGCACCCCATTGTGGCCGGCTCCAGCAACGGCATGTAGCGGTGTCCCAGCACTGGAACACCGCCATTCGCGCCAATCGGAGTGGTCCGGTCCGGATGCGCTCGCGGTCCTGCAGGCGTGCGCCGAGCCGGCGAATCAGCGGTCGGTACGGCGGGGACGCCACACCACGAGCGCCGTCGAGGTGCGGTTGGTCGGCACGAGATCACCACGCGGGAAGCCGCCCAACGCCTCCAGTTCGGCGATCCGCCGGTACGCCGCGTCCAGTTCCGCCTCCAGCCGGGCCACCCGCTGCTGCGCCTGCTCCAGCAGGCGTTCCAACGCGATGATCCGCTTGACCCCGGCCAGATTCACGCCCTCGTCCTGGCTGAGCCGCTGCACCTCGCGCAGCAGCACCACGTCGCGCACGCTGTACCGGCGCCCGCCCCCGGCAGCCCGGCCGGCCTGCACCAGGCCGAGCCGGTCGTACTGGCGCAGGGTCTGCGGGTGCATCCCCGCCATCCGCGCCGCAACCGAGATCATCAACACCTTGGCCTCGTAGGCAGGGTCATCCGAACCGACGAACCCGTCCGACATCCCGCTCACCTCCGCACCCGGTCCACCCCGGTCAACCAACCCGACGCAACCGCGCGTCGAGATGTTCCCGTGCCGCCGGCGGCGTCTGCGCCGCGAACGACTCCAGCGCCGCCCGGGCCTCGTCCGACACCGTCGCCGGCACCAGCACGTCGAGCGTGACCAGCAGGTCACCGGCCCGGCCGTCCCTGCGCACCACGCCCTTGCCACGGGCCCGCAGCACCCGCCCCGATGGCGTACCCGGCGGCACCCGCAGGGTCACCGCGCCGTCGAACGTGGGCACCCGCAGGTTCGTGCCGAGCACCGCCTCGGCGAAGGTGATCGGCACGGTCAGGGTCAGATCATCCCCGCTCCGCCCGAACAGGTCATCCGGGCGGACCTTCACCTGTACGAACAGGTCACCCGCCGGCCCGCCGCGCTCGCCCGGCTCACCCCGGCCGGCCAGCCGGATCCGCTGGCCGTCAGCCACCCCGGCGGGGAAACGCACGTTCAACGTCCGGGTCTTGGTCACGCCGCCGGTGCCCTGGCACTCGGGGCACTTCTCCTCGACCACCGTACCCACGCCCTGACAGACGCGGCACGGCTCGGAGAAGCTGAACGACCCCTGGTCGCGGGTGGTCATCCCGGTGCCCTGGCAGATCGGGCAGACTGTCGGCCGGGTGCCGGGCTTCGCCCCGTCGCCGTGGCAGGTGTCGCAGAGTCCGGGGGCCCGCAGCGTCAGCGGCAGGGTCACTCCGCGTACCGCGTCGTCGAAGTCGAGCACCACCTCGGTCTCGATGTCCCGACCCCGAACCGGTCCCCGGGTGCGGGCCGCCGGGCCGCCGGGCCCACCGCCGGAGAAAATCGAGCTGAACAGGTCGGTGAAGCCGCCGCCGCCGAACCGGGTGTCCCCGCCGGCCGCGCCGCCAAACAGGTCGGAGACGTCGAACGGCGCGCCCCCGCCGGGCTGGCCCGCGCCGCGGGCGCCACGGCGGAACGCGCCCGAGCCGAACAGCGAGCGCATCTCGTCGTACTCGCGGCGCTTGACGTCGTCGCCGAGCACCGCGTACGCCTCGGAGACGGCCTTGAACCGCTCCTCGGCCTTCGGGTCACCGGGGTTGTGGTCCGGGTGGGACTCCCGGGCCAGTTTCCGGTACGCCTTCTTGATCTCGTCCGAGGAGGCGGACTTCTGCACGCCGAGCGTGGCGTAGTAGTCCTTCTCGATCCAGTCCTTGGAACTCACCGGTCCACCTCCTTCGCGATGTGGCCCGGTCGCCCCACCCGCCGTGCTCCTGCGGGCGGGGCGACCGGATGGTCGTGCACTACTCCGGGTCGGCGACCGCGACCAGCGCGGGCCGCAGCAGCCGCTCCCCGAGCAGGTAGCCCCGTCGCATCACCTGGACGCAGGTCGGCGCGTCCACGTCGGCCGAGGTCTGGTGCGCGACCGCCTCGTGCCGGGTCGGGTCGAACGGGTCGCCCTGCTCGCCGAAGGCGCTGAGCCCGAACTTGCCCAACGCGGTGGTGAGCTGCTCGGCGACCGTGCCGAACGGCCCGACAAGGTCGCCGTGCTCGCGGGCCCGGTCGAGGTCGTCGAGAATCGGCAGCAGCGCGGCGAGCACCGAGCCGGTCGCCTGTTCCTGGACCAGACCGCGGTCGCGATCCACCCGCTTGCGGTAGTTGGCGTACTCCGCCGACACCCGTTGCAGGTCCCGGGTCCGCTCGTCGAGCTCGGCCCGGAGGGCCCCCAGTTCGGCGCCGAGCGGCGCGGCGGCCTCCCCGGCCGGCTGGGCCGGCGCGTCGACCACCGGCGGGCCGGAGACCGAGGTCGCTTCGACCTCGATCTCGTCGACCACGACCTCGCCCTCCTCGACCAGGCCCTCGGCCGGGGCGTCCGTCCCGGCGTCGGCCGCGGCGGGCGTCTCCTCGGTCCTGCCGAGCTTGCGGTTGTTGCGGATGACGACCCGCGGCTCACCGCCGGTCTGCTCGGCGGGCCCGGAGCCACCCGGCGCCGACCCGGTGGGACCCGGGTCGGCGGCTCGTGGCTTCTCCGTCATGCGACTACCTCGATCCCTTAGCCGTGAGTCCGTGTACGGGACGGACCGTCACTTCTTGTCCTCGTCCACGATCTCCGCGTCGACCACGTCGTCCGCCCCGCCGGCCTTCGGGCCGCCGGTCGTGCCCGCGCCCGCGCCCGGACCGGCCGCGCCGGGCTGCTCGCCCTGCTCCGCCTGCTGCGAGTAGAGCAGCGATCCGGCCTGCTGGGAGACCTGGGCAAGCCGCTCGTGAGCCGACTTGATCTTCTCGATGTCCTGGCCGCCGAGCGCGCCGCGCAGCTCGCCGAGGGCTTCGTTGATCTGGTCGCGGTTCTCGCTGGGCAGCTTGTCACCGCTCTCGGCGAGGAACTTCTCGGTCTGCCACTGGAGCGCCTCGGCCAGGTTGCGGGTCTCCGCCTCCTCGCGCCGGCGCTTGTCGTCCTCGGCGTGCTCCTCGGCGTCCCGGCGCATCCGCTCGATGTCGTCCTTCGGCAGCGAGGAGCCGCCGGTGATCGTCATCTTCTGCTCCTTGCCGGTGCCCAGGTCTTTCGCGTGCACGTTCACGATGCCGTTGGCGTCGATGTCGAACGTGACCTCGATCTGCGGGACGCCGCGCGGCGCCGGCGGCAGGCCGGTCAGCTCGAAGGTGCCGAGCTTCTTGTTGTACGCGGCGATCTCCCGCTCACCCTGGAAGACCTGGATCAGCACCGACGGCTGGTTGTCGTCGGCCGTGGTGAAGACCTCGGAGCGTTTGGTCGGGATGGTGGTGTTGCGCTCGATCAGCTTGGTGAAGATGCCGCCCTTGGTCTCGATGCCCAGGCTCAGCGGGGTCACGTCGAGCAGCAGGACGTCCTTGACCTCGCCCTTGAGCACACCGGCCTGGAGGGCGGCGCCGACGGCGACGACCTCGTCCGGGTTGACGCCCTTGTTGGGCTCCTTGCCGGTGAGCTGCTTGACCAGGTCGGTCACGGCCGGCATCCGGGTCGAGCCGCCGACCAGGATGACGTGGTCGACGTCGGAGATCTTGATCCCGGCGTCCTTGACGGCCTGCTCGAAGGGGCCCTTGCAGCGGTCCAGCAGGTCCTGCGTCATCCGCTGGAACTCGGCGCGGCTGAGCGTCACGTCCAGGTGCAGCGGGCCGGCCGCCCCGGCGGTGATGTACGGCAGGTTGATGTTGCTGGTGGTGGCCGCCGACAGCTCGATCTTGGCCTTCTCGGCGGCCTCGCGGAGCCGCTGCAGGGCCATCTTGTCCTGCGACAGGTCGATGCCGTGCTCGCCGCGGAAGGTCTTCACCAGGTGGTCGATGATCCGCTGGTCCCAGTCGTCGCCACCGAGGTGGTTGTCGCCGGAGGTGGACTTGACCTCGATGACACCCTCGGCCAGCTCCAGCAGCGACACGTCGAAGGTGCCGCCGCCGAGGTCGAAGACCAGAACCGTCTGCTCCTTGGAGCCCTTGTCCAGCCCGTACGCCAGGGCCGCCGCGGTCGGCTCGTTGACGATCCGCAGCACGTTGAAGCCGGCGATCTCACCGGCCTCCTTGGTGGCCTGGCGCTGGCCGTCGTTGAAGTAGGCGGGAACGGTGATCACCGCGTCGGTGATCTGCTCGCCCAGGTACGCCTCGGCGTCCCGCTTGAGCTTCATCAGCGTGCGCGCCGAGATCTCCTGTGGGGTGTACTTCTTGCCGTCGATGTCGACGGTCCAGTTGGTGCCGATCTCCCGCTTGACCGAGCGGATCGTCCGGTCCGGGTTGGTCACCGCCTGCCGCTTGGCGACCTCACCGACGAGCACCTCGCCGTTGCGGGCGAACGCGACGATCGACGGGGTCGTCCGCGAGCCCTCAGCGTTGGCGATGACGGTGGGCTCACCGCCCTCGAGAACGCTGACGCAGGAGTTCGTCGTGCCGAGGTCGATACCGACCGCACGTGCCATCTTCGCTTCCTCGCTTCGTAACGATGAGCAGGTCGCAGGGCCTGCCCGGCGGGGCCGCCCGCAGCGACCACACCACAAGTTGAGTGAACTTGGCTCAATAGTGCCACGCCTCGCGCAAATCGCAAGTCGGGGTTGAGTCGACCCGACGCAACCCCGACCGTTATTACCGTCTGGTTGTCTTCTTCAGCATCGGTCGGGCACGCTTTAGCGGTGACGACGCAAGGCGATCCCGCCACCCGGTCCGGCGCGCCCACTGTCGCCCGCACCGGGTCGCCGGACGCCGCGCAGGGCGGGTCCGGCTCCGCCGGGGACGGCCTTCCGGCAGCGCTTGCCGGGCTGCGGGCCGCGATCGGCGCGGCCCGGTTCCCGCTCACCCTGCCCTCGGCCGAGCCGGCCCGGCGCACCGCCACCGCGCTGGCCGACCAGCTCGACGACTACCTGCTGCCCCGCCTCGTCCGGCTCGACGCGCCGCTGCTGGTGGTCGTCGGTGGCTCCACCGGCGCCGGCAAGTCGACCCTGGTCAACAGCCTGGTGAAGGCGCGGGTGAGCGCAGCCGGCGTGCTGCGCCCGACCACCCGCTCACCGGTGCTGGTCTGCAACCCCGCCGACTCCTCCTGGTTCCGGCAGGGGGAGCTGCTGCCCGGCCTGACCCGCACCAACGAGCCGGGTGAGGACCCGGGCACCCTGCAACTGGTCAGCGCGCCCGCGCTCCCGCCCGGGCTGGCCTTCCTCGACGCGCCCGACATCGACTCGGTGGTCGACGCCAACCGGGCCCTGGCCGGCCAACTGCTGGCCGCCGCCGACCTCTGGCTCTTCGTCACCACCGCCGCCCGGTACGCCGACGCCGTCCCCTGGGAGCTGCTGCGCAGCGCCCGCTCCCGGGGCGCCGCGATTGCCCTGGTGCTCGACCGGGTGCCGCCGGAGGCCACCGACGAGATCACCGCCCACCTGTCCGAGATGCTCGCCGCCCAGCAACTCGACACCGCACCGCTCTTCGTTCTGCCGGAGACCTGGGTCGACGGCCAGGGTCTGCTGCCCGAGCGGGTCACCGCACCGCTGAGCGACTGGTTCGCCGGGCTGGCCGCCGACGCCGACGCCCGGGCCGCGGTGGTCCGGCAGACCCTGGACGGCGCGCTCGCCTCGCTGCACCCCACCGTCGAGGCGCTCGCCGAGGCCGCCGACGAGCAGACCGTCGCCGCCGACGCGCTCGACGAACGGGTTCGCGCGGCCTATCGGGGGGCAGAGCGGACAGTGGAGGTCGGCCTGAAGGACGGCCGGCTGCTCCGCGGCGAGGTGCTGACCCGCTGGCAGGAGTTCGTCGGCACCGGCGAGTTCTTCCGGACGGTGGAGGCGCGCATCAGCCGGCTTCGCGACCGGCTCGTCGCCGCGGTAACCGGGCGACCCGCCGCCCCCGCCGCCGAGCTGCGCAACGCCATCGAGTCACAGCTGGTCACCCTACTGCGCGCGGTCGCCGCGGAAGCCGCGGAGAGCGCTCACACCAGCTGGAAGGCGCACCCGGCGGGGGCAGCCCTGCTCGTGCCGGAGCTGGCCCATCCCTCGCCCGACCTGCCGGAGCGGGCCGAACGGCTGGTCCGGGACTGGCAACGCGGCGTGCTGGAGCTGGTGCGCACGGAGGGCGGCGACAAACGGTTCGTGGCCCGGACGGCCGCATACGCGGTCAACGCCACCGGCCTCGCCGTCATGATCGCGGTGTTCGCCTCGACGGCGTTCGTCCCGACCGGGCTGGAGGTGGCCGCCGGAGCGGGCACCACGGTCGCCGCGCAGGGCGTGCTCCAGGCGATCTTCGGCGACCAGGCCATCCGTACCCTCGCCAACAAGGCCCGGTCCGACCTGCTGGACCGGGTGCGGACGCTGTTGAGCGACGAGGCCGCCCGCTACCTGGCGCGCATCGACGAGGCCCGCCCCGGCGCGGACACCGGCGCGGAGCTGCGCCGGGCCGCCGACCGGGTCGAGGCGGCCCGCCACCGCAGCGGCCTCGCCGACGGCGAGCCGACCGCCCTGCCCGTGGGAGACCGCCGGTGACGGGCATCACCGGCCGGCTGAGCGAGGCGTTCCGGGGTGACCAGGGGGTGCACGCCGAAACCCTGGTCAGCCGCCTCGACGCGGTCCGTCGGTTCCTCGACGCGGTGGACGGGCAGGTTCCCGACTCCCGGCTCGTCGCCGCGCACACCCTGGTCGAACGGGCCGCCACCCGGCTGTCGCTGTCCCGGGACCACACCGTGGTGGCCCTCGCCGGTGCCACCGGCAGCGGCAAATCCAGCCTCTTCAACGCCCTTGCCCGACTGGAGCTCTCCCCGGTCGGGGTGCGGCGGCCCACCACCGGCGTCGCCCACGCCTGCGTGTGGGGGCCGCTCGACGGCGCGAACCGGCTGCTCGACTGGGTCGGCGTACTGCCCCGGCACCGGTTCGTCCGGGAGAGCGCGCTCGACGGCGACGACGAGTCCGCCCTGCACGGGCTGGTCCTGTTGGACCTGCCCGACTTCGACTCGGTGCAGCGGTCACACCGGCTGGAGGTGGACCGGCTGCTCGGCCTGGTCGACCTGGTGGTGTGGGTGGTAGACCCCCAGAAGTACGCCGACCGGGTGATCCACACCAGTTACCTGCGCGAGTTCCACCGGCACCGGGACGTCACCCTGGTCGTGCTCAACCAGGCCGACCGGCTGCCCCCGGCGGAGCTGCCCCGGGTCGTCGACGATCTGCGCCGTCTCCTCGACGCCGACGGGCTGGCGGGGGTGCCGCTGCTGGCCACGTACGCGATCGAGCCGGCGGGCATCGTCGGGCTACGGGAGGCACTGGAGCGTACGGTCGCCGAGCGGCAGGCCGCACTGCGCCGCCTCGCCGGCGACGTGGACACCGTCGTGACCGCCATGGGCGAACTGGTCGGGGCGCAGGCGCCCGGGGACGCGCCGGACCAGGCGACCGTCCGTGCGCTGGACCGGGCCCTGGCCGGGGCGGCCGGGGTCCCGGCGGTGGCGGAAGCGGTCGAGGGAGCGTACCGGCACCGGGCCGCCGGGGCGACCGGCTGGCCCGTGGTGCGCGGTTGGCGGAGGCTCCGGCCGGATCCGCTGCGCCGGCTGCACCTGCCCGGCCCGGCGCGGGACGCCGACCGGCCGGCGGAGAGCCTCGTCGCCGCGACCTCGGTGCCCGACCCGACGGCCGCGCAGCGGTCCGCCCTCGGGCTGGCGGTCCGGCAGGTCGCCGACCGTGCCGGGGACGGCCTGCCCGCGCCCTGGCCGAAGGCGGTGACCACGGCTGCCCGCTCCCGCCTCGGCGACCTGCCGGACGCGCTGGACCGCGCGGTGGCCGGCACCGACCTGGGCCTGGACCGCCGACCGGTGTGGTGGCGGATCGTCGGTGGCCTGCAGTGGCTGGTGTCCCTCGCCGCAGTGGCCGGGCTCGGCTGGCTGGTGCTCGGGTACGCCCTGCGCGCGCTCGGGTTGCCGGCGCTGGACACCCCGAGGGTGGGCGAGGTGCCACTGCCCACGCTGCTGCTGCTGGGCGGTCTGCTCGCCGGGCTGCTGGTGGCCGGGGCGAACCGGCCGGTGGTGCGTTGGGCGGCCCGCCGCGCCCGGCAGCGGGCCGAGAAGCGGCTGGCGGCGGCGGTGGCCGAGGTCGGCGCGGAACTCGTGGTAGCCCCGGTCCGGGTCGTCCTGGGCCGGTACGGGCAGGCCCGCGCGGCACTGCGGGATGCCGGCCGTTGACCACGGAGCGCCGGAGCGCCGGAGCGGCGTAGGGTCGGTTCATGGCCACGCCACAGACCCCCTACGAGGCGGTGCTGCACGCCGCCCGCGACGTGACCCGCCTGGACTGCGCCCTCGACGCCGAGATGCTCGGCACCGCCCTGCTGGGCAGCGTCTACGCGATCGCGGAGGCCGACCGGGAGCGGGCGGTCCGCGAGTTCGTCGCCGGTTTTCTGACCGCCACGGCCCGGCGTCGCACCGCCGCCGCGACCACCATCCGTTCGGTCTTCGCCGCGCTGGTGCCGGACGCCGAGGGCGCCGCGAAGGTTCGCCCCGGCACCCGTGCCCCGGCCTGGTCGGGCCAGCTCGGCCGGGTTCACCTGACCGGCACCTGGGCGTACGGCGACGTGTACGGCGACCAGACCTCCTACCTGGCCACGTTCGCGTACGACGACGCGGCGGGTGGCCCCGAGCACGCGCTGGTGGCGTTGGTCGACCACAACATCGGTATCACCAAGGACGTCTTCGTCGGTGGCCCCGCCGAGCGGATCCTCGACCAGGTCCGGCAGATGTGCGCCAGTGACGAGCTGACCTGGTTCCGGGAGGAGGACCCGGCCCGGATGCACGGCGAGGTGAGTCGGCACCTGGCGGTCACCGACGACCTCGGGGAGCTTCCCGCCGAGGGTTCGCTCGCCACCGACCGGGCGCTGGTCGGGGCGCGGCTGGCACTGCTGCCCGGGGCGCCCGCAGACACCACCGTCTGGGACGCGGAGCCGCTCACCGGTGACGAGCGGGCCAACCTCGTCCGCGCCTTCCTCGCCTCCCCGGAGGCGGCCCGGTTCGGGCTGGACACCCTCGACGGCGACGCGGAGCTGGCCTCGCTGCACTTCTGCCTGGGTCTGCTCTTCGACCACGCGGCGAGCTTCCCGGACGCCGACCCGCTGCGCTGGAGCCCGGCGATGGTCGGCCTGTTCCTGCTGGACTGGGTGCACCGGCGGGCCGTGCTGGACATGGACGACGCGGCGATGCTGCCCCGGGTGCTGCGGGCCTGGGCAGGGTACGCGGCGCGGCGGCGCGGGCTGCCGGAGCAGGCGGCCACCCGGACCGACGAGATGATCGAGGAACTGGTGCCGGAGTTCGCCCGGCTCTACTCGACCGGCGAGCGGCGCAGCCCCGCCACCGCGGCGGTGGCCCAGCTGATAGCGGACGGCGTCGATCCGGACGACCCGGCAGCCCTGGATGCCTGGTTCCAGGCCAACCGCCACCACCTCACCGACGACACCCCCTGACCATCGTCGATCGTGAAGGTGCTGCCGCCAGCGGGAGGCGGCACCTTCACGATCGACGCAGGGTGAGAGCCGGTCGCGCTGCGCCGGATCCTGCTCACTGTCCGGCGAGTGCGGCATAGACGCCACCCGCCACGAGCGCGCCCACCACCCCACCCACCACGACCTGCGGCACCGTGTGGTCACGCAGCCGCACCCGGGACCAGCCCGCCAGGACTGGCAGCGGCGCGGCGGCCAGCAGCCGGGGACCGAAGGTCAGCACCAGCACCACCACCGTCCCGGCCGCCACGGCGGTGTGGATCGACATTTTCCACCAGTGGCTGACCGTCACCGCCACCACCAACCCGACCACGCCGGCCGTGACCAGGGCGAGGACCGGGCGCGGGGCGCCGAGCGCGGCGAGCAGCGCCAGGCCGGCCGCCGTAGAGGCCAGGCCGAAGAGCAGGGGTACCCGCCGCTGCTCCCGCACCCCCACGTGGTGGTCGGTGAACCGCCCGCGCCGCACCCCGCCGAGGATGTACGCGAGCGGGATGCCGCTGGCGAAGAGGGTGGCGAGCAGGCCCCAGGCCAGCCCGTGCGCACCGCCGGCGGCGTGCCAGCCCACCAGCACGGTCAGGATGCTCACCAGCACGGCCGGGGCGGTCAGTTCGGTGACCAGCCGGGCCAGCCGGGCGGCCGGGCCCGGCGGCGCGACGACCGGGGTGCCGCCGCCACCGTTCCCGTCGACCCCGCTCAGCGCCCCGTCCCCGATCCGTTCCAACCGACCGTTTCCGGGCCGGCTCCGGCCGCCGGGCGTACAAGCCCGGTCAGCTGGCGTCGCCCGTCACCGTACCGTCCGGGACGGGGGTGTCGTGGGTGGT
>NZ_SMKN01000197.1 GCF_004348675.1 Micromonospora sp. KC606
CAGCGGGAGTTTGTAGCCTTCGTGGGTGGGGGCGAAACCGAGGGCGCGGTAGAAGCGGTGCGCGTCGGCGCGGGACTTGTCGCTGGTGAGCTGCGCCAGGCCGCAACCCCGCCGGCGGGCCTGGTCGATCGCCCACTCCAGGAGCAGCCGGCCCAGCCCCTGCCCGCGCAGGTCGGAGCGGACCCGGACCGCCTCGATCAGGGCCCGCTCGGCGCCGTGTCGACCGAGCCCGGGAATGTACGTGATCTGTAGGCAGCCGACGAGCTCGCCAGCCCGTTCGGCGACGATCTGCTGGTTGCGCGGGTCGGCGGTGATGTCCGCGAACGCCCGCTCGTACGCCTCGTCCACGGCGGGGACGTCCCGAGCCTTGCCGAGCACGTCGTCGGCGAGCAGGGCGAGGATCGCGGGCAGGTCCGATCGGACCGCCTCCCGGAAGATCAGGTTGGTCATGGCCGGAGTCTGGCACACCGCGCGGGAGGAACCGCTGCGGGACGGCCGCCGGCGGGCCGTCACCGCTGGTCACGCCAGCTGCGCAACGCCCACCACCAGCGCAGGATCTCCAGCACCGGCCAGCTTCCCGCCCCCTCCCCGGTGGGGGTCGGCGGGAAGCCGGTGAGCTCGCGCAACCGGCGCAGTCGGTATCGGACGGTGTTCGGGTGCACGTGCAGCGCGGCGGCGGCCTGGTCCAGCCGCTGCCCGTGGTCCAGCCAGGTCAGCGCGGTCGCGGCCAGTTCCCGGTGGAACCCGTCCGCCGGGTCCAGCGCCGCCAGCAGGGTGGCGCCGAGCAGCTCCGCCAGCGCCGACTGGGCGGCCAGGGCGGTCTCCCCGGCCAGCTCCGTCACGTCGAGCAGCCCGTGCCGCCCTTGCCGGGCCGCGACACGCAGGGCGGCCAGACAGAGGCCGTACATCTGGGGCGCCCGGTCCAGCGGGCCGGCGGGCGCGGCGACCAGCAGGACCGCCGGGTCGAGCCGGTCGGCCGGCGGCAGCCGGGGCGCCAGACCGGCCAGCCGGTCCTCGACCGTGCCGACGACGGCGCCGTGGCGGGCCAGCCGGCGGGCCAGCGCGTGGGCCCGGACCGGGTCGTCGCCGTCGGCCACCAGGCAGTGGTACGACCCCTCGGCGCGCAGCCCGAACCGGATCAGCTCCTCCGTCGTCGGCGTCACCGGCCCGCCGAGCAGCAACCGGCGAATGAGCCGGGTCCGTGGTTCCTGCCCGGCCCGGGCCAGGTCCCGCTCGGCGTGGCGGTGGCCGTCGACCACGGCGCGTTCCAGCGCGGCGGCGTACCGGCCGATGGTGAGCAGCCCCTCCAGCAGCACCTCGTCCGGGATGCCGGCGGTCCGGCCGTGCCGGACCACCAGCTCCACCGCCCGGTCCCGGCCGGCCTGCACGCCGCGCAGCAGCCCGGCCACGGAGATCCCCTGGGCGGCCCGGTCGGCGCCCAGCCGGCGGGCCTCGGCGAAGTCCTGTTCGCTCGGGTCGACCCGCTCCTCCAAGGCGGTGAGGCCGCAGTCGAGCAGGATGGTGACCTGACGGCGGACCTCCGCCGGCGGGAGGCGGGCCACCTCGGGGGAGTTTGCCCGGGCCGCGCCCACCACCTCCTCGATCGTCGCCGCGTCCGCGACCAGACCGCGCAGCAGGGCGCCCAAGGTCGCGACGTGCCCGGTTTCCAGCGTCGCCATCGCCGCCTCCGGTTGTGGTCGGGCCACAAGGGATCGCCCGTGCTTTGGCGTCCGACGCCTATCCCGAGCGTCGGACGGGTTGGTCTCCTTTTGTTACCGCAAGGTAACACCGATTTGTGTCGATGTCGCACCCGGTCTTTCAGGAGGGGTCCATGGCACCTGTTTCGTCCGTCCCCGCACCGCCGTCCCCGCACCGCCGGCGTGCGGTCCTCACCGCGCTCACCGCGCTCACCGTCGCCGCTGTCCCCGCCGCCGTGGTGACCGCGCCGACCACCGTCGCAGCATCGGCCCCCGCGCCGGCCACCACGGCCGTGCTACAGGAGGTGATGTTCGTCGGCAACAACTGGGAAGGCACCGCCGACGTCATCCGCTCCCGGGGCGACTACGCCCCGCTGGGGCGGATCAACGTGGTCCCCGACCGGGCGGAACGGCTCCGGGAGATCTACCTCAACCCGATCAAGCTGGCGTTCTTCCTCGGCATCCGGCAGGGCCCCGGCGAGGGCAACGACCAGTTGGTCGACGACATGTACACCACCCCCGACGGCGGGGCGCTGGTGGTGTCCAGGCCCAGCTTCGCCGACGTCGTCTCCATCGACCTGACCACCGGGAAGATCAACTGGCGGTTCCCGGTCTCCGGTTTCCGCTCCGACCACATGGCGGTGTCACCCGACGGCACCCGGGTCGCCGTCTCCGCCTCCACCGGGAACACCGTGCACGTGCTGGACATCGTCACCGGCCGGCAGCTCGGCTCCTTTCCCACCGGCGACAAGCCGCACGAGAACATCTTCACCGACGGTGGGCGCTACCTGTGGAACATGTCCATCGGCGAGGTGAACACCGCACTGGACGCGCCCTGGCTCGACTGGACCAAGGGCGACCGCCGCATCACCATCGCCGACGCCCGCACCTTCCAGGTGGTGAAGGTGATCGACATGCGGCAGCGCCTCGACGCGGCGGGGCGCGGCGACCTCTCCGACGCCGTCCGTCCCGCCGTCCTCACCCCGGACGAGCGCACCCTCTACTTCCAGGTCTCCTTCTTCCACGGGGTCGTCGAGTACGACGTGACCGGTGACCGGATCACCCGGGTCCGGGAACTGCCGAAGAACCCGGCCACCAGCGAGGACCGCACCACCTGGGTGAACGACTCCCGGCACCACGGCATGTCGGTCAGCCCCGACGGGGCCAAGCTCTGTGTGGCCGGCACCATGGACGACTACGCCACCATCGTGGACCGCGCCACCCTCCGCGAGGGCCCGCTGGTGACCGCGAGCAAGCCGTACTGGGCCACCGTCAGCGGGGACGGCCGGGACTGTGTGATCTCCGAGGCCGGCGCCGACCGGGTCACCGCGATCAACTTCGCCACCGGCCAGAAGGTGGCCAGCGTGCCCGTCGGCGACCACCCGCAGCGGGTCCGCATCGGTCGCATCCCGGCCGGCTGGACCGCCCCGCCGGCCCGGTGAACCGTCATGCCTGCCCGGTGAGCGGCCCGGCCCGCGTTGATCGCCGGGACGGTGACCGTGAACGCCCTGCCCGGGTGTGGGCACGCCGGGCCGGCCGGCGGTCACCGGGGCGGGCAGCGCAGCCCCTCCCGGGGCACCGTCAGTGAGATCAGGTAGGCGTCCACCGCGGCGGTGACGCAGGTCGTCTGCGGGTACGCGGTGTGCCCCTCGCCCTCCCAGGTCAGGACCCGGCCCACCCCGAGCATCGCGGCCAGCCGCGCGGTCTGCTCGTACGGGGTGGCCGGGTCTCCGGTGGTGCCGACCACCACGATCGGCGGGGCCCCGTCGGCTCGGCCCGTCGGGTACGGGTCCGGCTGGCCCGGCCACTCGACGCAGCCGAGCATCCCCACCGCCAGGGCCGGACCGAACAGCGGGTACTGCTGGCGCCACCGCGACTGCAACGCGCGGATTCGGTCGATGCCCGGCCGCTCCGTCTCGTCCGCGCAGTTGATGGTCAGGTTGGCGTCGAAGAGGTTGGAGTAGTGGCCGTCCTCGCCCCGACCCGTGTACGCGTCGGCGAGCGCGAACACCTCGCTCGGATCACCAACCTCCAGTTCGTCGACGGCCCTGGCCAGCTTCTCCCAACCCGACTCCGTGTAGAGCGAGGAGACGATTGCGTAGAAGATCCAACCGGGGGTGGCCTCCCGGCCGTCCGCGCCCCGCACCGGGGATGCCTTCGCCTTGTCCATCGCCGTGGTCACCGCGGCTCGGGCGTCCGGGGCGAGGGGGCAGCGGCCGGCGTTGGCCGCGCACCACCGGGCGAAGTTGCCGAAGGCCCGTTCGAACCCCCTGGCCTGGCTCTCCGAGCCGGCGACCAGCTTCTGCCTCGGGTCCACCGCGCCGTCGAGCACCATCGCCCGCAGGTTGCCGGGGTAGAGCTGGGCGTAGGTGGCGCCGAGCAGGGTGCCGTAGGAGTAGCCGAGATAGGTCAGCTGCTCGTCGCCGACCGCCGCCCGGACGGCGTCCATGTCCCGGGCGGCCTGCGCGGTGCCGTAGAGCGGGAGCTGGTCGCCGTACTTGTCGCCGCAGCCCCGCCCGACCCGCTGCTGCAACGAGCGGTAGTCGTCGAAGGCCTCCTGGCTCGCCGGATCCGGGTCGAAGCCGAAGCTGGCGTCGAGGTCGGCGTCGGAGATGCACTTGACCGGGCTGGAGCGGGCCACCCCGCGCGGGTCGAAGCCGACGATGTCGAACCGCTCGGTGACCGAGGCGGGCAGCCCGCCGAAGGCCGGCCCGAAGGAGAGGTAGACCGCGGTGTCCACCCCGGAGCCGCCCGGCCCGCCCGGATTGACCACCAGGGAACCGATCCGGTCCCGCTGCCGGGTCGAACGGGCCCGCAGCAACGCGATCTCGAACGTCTCCCCGCTGCCCGGCCCGGCGGTCGCGCCGGAGCCGGTGCCCCAGTTCCGCGGGACGGCGATCCTCGCGCACTCGTACCGCATGTCGCGCGCGCCGCGACCGACCAGATCCTGCGCCACCTCCGGGCAGGCCCGCCAGGTCGGTGTGGCGCCGGGGGCCGCCGCCCGGTCCGCCGCGCCCGGGACGAACGCCGGCAGGGTGCAGCCGGCGGCGAGCAGCGCGCCCGCGACGAGCCCGGCCAGGGTGAGCCGGACCCGGCGGATCCGGTGGGGAGTGCGGGTCACCAGCGAGCCTCCGTGATCGTCTTCCCGGCCAGGCTACGCCGGCGCGGTCGCCGCCGGTGCGACGGTCGCCGCCGGGTCACCCCGCAGCACCTGGTCGACGTCGTAGCGGACCGGCCGGTCGAGCTGGTCGTAGCGGCAGGAGTGGGGGTCGCGGTCGGGCCGCCAGCGAACGAAGCGGGCGGTGTGCCGGAACCGGTCGCCCTCCATCGCGTCGTACGCCACCTCGACCACCAGCTCCGGGCGCAGCGGCTCCCAGTCCAGGTTCCTCGTACCCGTCCACCGGCTCACCCCGCCCGGAATCCGCTGGCCACGCTCGTGGTCGCCGTGCACCCACGGGTGGTCGTCGCCGGCGTCCCGGTAGGCGGCCAACTCCGCCAACAGCTCCTGCCGGCGGGCCATCGTGAACGAGGCGCTCACCCCGACGTGGTGCAACAGCCCGGCGTCGTCGTAGAGGCCGAGCAGCAGCGAGCCGACCACCGGCCCCGACTTGTGCCAGCGGAAACCGGCCACCACCACGTCGGCGGTGCGGGCGTGCTTGACCTTGCTCATCAGCCGCTTGCCCGGCTCGTACGGCAGGTCGGCCGGCTTGACGATCAACCCGTCCAGCCCGGCGCCCTCGAACACCTCGAACCACCGGCGGGCCGTCTCCGGATCGGTGGTGACCTGGGTGACGTGCACCGGCGGGCGGACTTCCGCGAGGGCCTGCTCCAACCGGGCCCGGCGGGCCGGGTAGGGCTGCCCGGTGAGCAGCTCGTCGTCGATCGCCAGCAGGTCGAAGGCGACGAAGTCGGCCGGGGTCGTCTCGGCGAGCAGCTTCACCCGGGAGGCGGCCGGGTGGATGCGTTGGGCGAGCAGCTCGAAATCGAGCCGGGGCTGGCCGCCCGGGCCGTCCCGGCGGATCACGATCAGCTCGCCGTCGACGGCGCACCGCGTGGGCAGCTGCCGGCGGGCCTGCTCGACCACCTCCGGGAAGTAGCGGGTCATCGACCTGCCGCCCCGGCTGGCCAGCTCGACCTCGTCGCCGTCGCGGAACACGATGCACCGGAAGCCGTCCCACTTCGGCTCGTACGTCAGGCCCGGGTCGGTGGGCAGCCGGGCCACGCTCTTGGCCAACATCGGCTCCACCGGCGGATTGATCGGCAGGTCCACGGCGACCAGTCAACCAGACCGCACCGACAGTGGTGAGGCGGATCACTCGCTGAGCCCGCCCGGCGTGTCCCCGCCCGTGCCCGCGCGTCACTGCCGCGCCAATCACATTCCCGCAGCTCAGAGCTACCGTCGCCGAGTGGTGTGGAGGTGCGGATGCTGCGGACGGTTCGAGGTGACCGTCGAGCTGATCCGTGGTCGGCACCGCTACCGCCTGGTGCACCGCTACCCGGCCCGCTTCGGTGGCGGCAAGAACGTTCTCGGCGAGGTGGGCACCGTCGCCGAGCTGGCGGAACTGCTGCGCCGGTTCACCGCGATCGACCTGGCCGACCTGCGCGAGGCCGGCTGACCCTCGGGACACCGGATCGGGTCGACGTTCGGGGTCAGAACCTCAAGCATGACGGTTTGCGGTGGAATGTACCTTCATGTCCTGTTGTTCCCGTGCGGGAGGATCTGCAGTGCGTCGGCGGAGCTGAGGTCGTTGGGGGTGTAGATCTCAAGCCGATGGTCAGGGCTGTCGGGCTGGAGCCAGACCTGGTAGGCGACGCTGACTGCGCCAACCGTGGGGTGCTGTAGGTGCATGTCTCCGATGGTGCAGTCGACGACCTCGCCTGTTGCCCACATGGCTGCGAACTCGTCACTTCGCATGACGAGTTCGCCGATCAGCTCGGCCAGCCGCGCGTCGGTGGGGAATCGGCCGGCGGTGAGTCGGAGATACGCGACGTGGACGCGCGCGAGCTCGTCCCAGTTACGGTGCAGGTCGCGGACGAGTGGGTCGAGGAAGAACATCCGTGGGATGGACGGTCGGCGTCTGATGTCCTGTGGCGCATCGAAGGCAATGTGTTCGGCGAACAGCGCGTGGCCGGTGCGGTTCCAGGCCAGCACGTCTCCTCTGCGACCCAAGACGATTGCCGGCGTCGCAGCGTCGAGCGACTCGAGGAGAGCCAGGACTCGTGCGTGAGGTGTCTCCTGGGGTGGTTCGGAAACTCCGGGACTAGCGGGCTGTCGCGCGAGGTTGTGCAGGTGTAGAGATTCGATCTCGTCGAGTTGCAACACCCTGGCGAGGGCGGCCAGCACCTGCTCGGAGGCAGAGTCAGCCTGCCCCTGCTCCAGGCGCGTGTAGTAGCCCGGGCTCACTCCCGCGAGCTGGGCGAGCTCCTCCCGTCGCAGGCCTGGAACCCTGCGGGCGCTGCCGTAGGTGCGCAGTCCAATCTGGGCAGGCGTGATCCGGTCACGACGGTTCTTCAAGAATGCTCCGAGGCTCTCCACGGCTCGAGCGTAGGCGGCCCGGAGTGCCGGTGGGTGTTCCTGCTGGGTGTACCCACAGCAGGGGAATGGCTGCTGCCCGGGCCGAGACAGAACGTGGACGGCATGTCGCAACAGAACGCGAAGAACCCCGCCGGCAGACGTTCCTGGCTAGGACTCGTGGTGGTCCTCGGGCCCGTGCTCCTGGTGTCGATGGACGGGTCGATCCTCTTCCTGGCGATGCCCCGAATCAGCCAGGCTCTGTCACCCACCGCGGATCAGGCGCTGTGGATCTTGGACATCTACGGCTTCGCTGTCGGATCGCTGCTCATTGCCTTCGGCAATATCGGTGACCGGTACGGGCGACTGCGGCTCCTCATGATCGGCGCGGCGATCTTCGGCATCGGGTCCGCCGCGGCTGCCTTCGCGCCCACCGCCGAGCTTCTCGTCGCCGCCCGCGCACTCATGGGCGTCGCTGGCGCGACGCTCCTGCCATCGGCCCTCGCGGTGCTGAGCGGGCTGTTCTCAGACCCCCGTCGCCGGGCGCAGGCAATCGGCATCTTCGCCGCAGCATTCGCAGCCGGATTCGCCATCGGCCCCATCGTCGGCGGCATGCTGCTGGAACGACTCTGGTGGGGATCGGTCTTCCTGATCAACCTGCCCGTCATCGCGCTCTTCCTGGTCTTCGCACCCGCCCTGCTCGGCGAGGTACGAACCAACCGACCCGGACGCGTGGACGTCCTCAGCGTGGCGACCTCCGCAGCGGGCCTCCTGCTCGCCATCTACGGCCTCAAACACGCCGCTGCCGAGGGACTCTCGACCACCGCCGTCCTGGCGAACGTGGCAGGGCTCGCGCTGCTCGTGTGGTTCGCCCGACGACAGCGGGTCCTGGAACACCCGTTGATGGACCTCTCACTCTTTCGCGACCGCGTCTTCACCGTCGCGGTCATCACCGGGCTACTGCCCCTGGCCGCGTGGTCAGCTGCTGCCTACCTGGCCGGCATCTACCTCCAGTCGGTCCTCGACCTTCCCATCATGCAGGCTGCGCTCCTGGCTCTGCCCGGGGCCACTGTCCTGACCGCCACCTGCATCGTGACGCCGATGGTGGTCGACCGCGTCGGCAAGCGAGCCGCCCTGATCGCCTGCCACTTCTCCGTCGCGGCTGGACTACTGTTTCTCCTGCTGGCGACGACCGACGACGGAATCGGCTGGTACGTCGCCTCCACGGTCATTGCAGGCGTCGGCTACGGCATCTCCTTCGCCGTGGTTGCGGACACAACCGTCGGCGCCGTCCCGACCGAACGGGCGGGCTCGGCGGGAGCGATCGCGGAGACCAGCAACGAGATCGGCAACGCCCTCGGTATCGCTCTGCTCGGTTCACTCGCCGCGCTGACTTTCCGACTCCAGGGGCCGGACCTGGCATCGACTCTCGACGAGACGCTCCAACTCCCTGGCTTGGCCCCCGCGACCGTCGTGAACGCGAAAGCCGCCTTCGTCGCCGGCCTCCACGTCGCCGCTACCGTGGCCGTTCTCCTGCACGTGGCGCTCGGCATTCTCGCGCTTCGTTGGCTTCCTCGGTCCGGGATGGAACAGCCCGCACCGGCCACCGCACTGGCGACAACAGCCGACCAGACGGAGGGGACGCCGCGATGACCACCGGTCGGACACTGGGCAACGATCGGGGTCTGGACATCACTACGACCGCCACCGGCCACACAGCCACGGGCGACCGACCGCCGGCGCCTCGGCTCAAGACCGGCGTCACCACCGTCCGGCCCTCTTACCCCTAGGCTGGACGGGTGTCCGAGCTGACGTACCCGCAGGTGGGCGCGACCCGGGCGGCCACGCTGCCGACGGGGTGGCACCACCTGCGGCACCGCTACCGGCTGCCCGACGGCTGCTTCGCCAGCGCCGCCGAGGCGGTGCTGACCTGGCGGCTGCACCGGGCCGCCGGGGTGCGGATGCGCACCGACGCGCCCCGTGCCGCCCCGGGCGTCCGGGTCACCCCCGGCCTCGGGGTGGGGCCGCTGCGGATCTGGGGGCCGTGCGAGGTGGTCTGGGTCGAGTCCGGCGAGCGCCGGGCCGGCTTCGGCTACGGCACCCTGCCCGGCCACCCCGAGCAGGGCGAGGAGGCATTCCTGGTGACCCGGGACGACACCGGCGCGGTCTGGTTCGAGGTGACCGCGTTCAGCCGGCCGGCAGTCTGGTTCGTGCGGGCCGCCGGGCCCCTCGGCCGGGCCGTCCAGCACGGGTACGCCCACTGGCTCGCCCGCATCCTGCGCCGCCTCTGCGCCCGCCGCTGACCAGCCCGTCCGCCGGAACCGGTCAGAACCGGGCGAAGGAGCGGATCGGCATCCTCGGCCCGAACCTCGGCGCCTGGATCCCGGCCGCGGCCAGCAGCAGGCAGACCCGGCCCCGGTGGCCCCGGAACGGTTCCAGCAGGGCCAGCATCCGGGCGTCGTCGCCGCGCGCCTCGCCGGCCAGCGCCCAGGCGACCGTGTTCGGCACGTGGTAGTCGCCGACGCTGACCGCGTCCGGGTCGCCGTACGCCACCCGGACCACCTCGGCGGCGGTCCACGGGCCGATGCCGGGGACGGCGGTCAACCGGCGGGTCGCCTCGGCGCTGTCCACGCAGCGCTCCAGCCGGTCGGCGAGGGCGGCGGCGCGGCGCAGCGTGTCGGCGCGGCGCTGCTCCACCCCGAACGGGTGGAAGACCCAGTACGGCGCGGCGGCGATCGCCTCCGGCGTGGGCGGCAGCAGCAGCGGCTGCATCGGCCCCGGGGCCGGCTCGCCGAAGTGCCGCACCGTCGCCGCGTACGCCCGGTACGCCTCCGTGCCGGTCACCTTCTGCTCCAGGACCGCCCGCAGCACCCGGGGGAAGAGCTGCCCGGTGGCCGGCATCCGCAGCCCCCGGTGCCGGGCCGCCAGCCGGGCGACCAGGGGGTGCGCGGCGGCCAGCTCGGCGAACCCGGCGAGGTCGTCGCGGAGCCCGGCGATCGCGTCGGCCCGGTCGACGATCCAGTCGGCCCCCGGACCGTACGCCTCGGCGAGCAGCTGGCCTGAGTCCGCGCGCAGCGACAGGCTGGCCGGGCCGGCGGGAGTGCGGGTGGCGTACCAGAAGACGCCCGCGACGATCCGCGCGCAGGGGTCGTACGGGCTGAAGGTGAGGGCCCGGACGGTGGCCGCAAGCCGGTGGTCCGCGGGTGGACGCAGCGACCGGCGGGCGGTGGGCTCGGTCCAGGTCACCCGGCACACTCTGCCATGGCGGAGCACCGTGCCGGACGACGGACCTGCCGCCGTTGCCCCGGCTGCAACAGGGAACTGCTCGCCGACCCACGGCGAAGTGCCGTGACGGACGACACCGCCGACGCCCTGCGCGTCGGCGGTGTCTCCATCCCGGGGGCGGACCGGCCGCGTGGCGGCCGTGGGGGCAGGGCTGGGGGGCCTCGGCGGCGCGCCTGCTGGCGTAGACGCGCACGCCGCCCTTGTCC
>NZ_SMKN01000198.1 GCF_004348675.1 Micromonospora sp. KC606
TGCGGTGGGGGCGGCACCGGGGCGGCCTCCAGGCGGCGTAGCCGCTGTTCGGCGTTGCGGACCCGGCTGGCCAGGGACTGCTGCACCCGGCCACCGGCCCGGTCGTACGCCATCTTGTTGCCGTCGGTGCTGGCGCGGCCCGGTGCGACCTGACGGGCGGTGGTGGCGGCGGCGAACCGGAGCCGGTCGACCTCCGCGCGCCATTGCTGGTGGGCCTGCGCCCAGCGCTGGCGGGCGGCGGCCCGCTCGGCGAGGTAGCCGGCGTAGCCGCCGCCGTGCCGGGTGAGGGTGCGCCGGTCGGCGTCGGCCTCGATCAGGACGGTGGCGACCCGTTCCAGGAAGACCCGGTCGTGGGAGACGACGACGGTGGTGCCCCGCCGGCTGCGCAGGTGCTCTTCCAGCCAGCCGAGGGCGGTGTCGTCGAGGTGGTTGGTGGGCTCGTCGAGCAGCAGCACCTCGGTGTTGGCGGCGAGCACCGAGGCCAGGCGCAGCCGCGCCTGTTCTCCGCCGGACAGTTCGCCGAGGCGGCGGTCCCGGTCGAGGCCGGCCAGCCCGAGGCCGTGCAGGGTGCGCTCGACGCGGGCGTCGGCGTCGTAACCACCGCGCAACTCGAAGGCGGTGGCGAGGTCGCCGTACTCGGCGAGCAGCCGCGGGTCGCCGGTGGCGAGCAGCGGTTCGAGTGCCCGCAGCCGGGCCTGCGTCGCACGCAGGTCCGCCAGGGCGGCGTCGACGGCCTGGCCGACGGTGTGGTGCGGCGACAGGGGCGCGTTCTGGGCGAGGTGGCCGACACCGCCGTCGGCGATGACGGTGACGCTGCCGTCGTCCGGGGTGTCGAGGCCGGCGAGCAGGCGCAGCAGGGTGGATTTGCCGGAGCCGTTCTCGCCGACCACGCCGGCCCGCTCGCCGGGGGCGAGGGCGCAGGTCACGGCGTCGAACAGGAGGCGGTCGCCACGGGCGACGGTGAGGTCGTGGACGCTGATCTGGGTGGGCATGGGTCTCCGCTCGGTCGGTGGTCGGGCGGCCGCGACGGGCGCGGCCGTCGGAACGATCACCTCACCGGACCACGGCAGGCTCCTTAAAGCGACGACTGTTGCGATAAGATCCTGACATGGAGACGCCCGCGCCGACAACCCGATTCGCCGACCCGCCCGCCGGGACCCCGCGGCGTCCCGGCGGGCGCAGCGCCCGGGTGCGCCGCCGGGTTCTCGACACGGTCATAACCCTGCTGGTCGAGCGGGGTTACGACGCCCTGACCGTCGACGCGGTCGCCGAGCGGTCCGGGGTGCACCGCACGACCGTCTACCGGCGTTGGCGCGACGTCGGCGGTCTCCTCGCTGACGTGCTCGCCGAGGCCACCGGCGACGACTGGCAGCCCCGCGACACCGGCTCGCTGCGCGGCGACCTGGAGGCCATCAACCAGGAGGTGCACGAGGCCCTGACCGCCGAGCCGCCGCTCACCGGGGCGCTCATCGCCGCGTCGTTCCGCTCCCCGCCGGCCGCGGCGGCTCTGCGCGCCTTCTGGGCCGACCGGTACGAGCGCTGTGCCGTGGTCGTCGCGCGGGCGGTGGCCCGGGGCGAGGCGCCCGCCGGCACCGACGCGCGCGCGCTGCTGGTCGCGGCGACCGCGCCGGTCTACCACGAACTGCTCCTGCTCCGCAGCGGCGCCGACCTTACCGTGGCCGCGCAGGCGGCCCGGACGGCGGCGGTCGCCGCCCGGGCGGGCGCCTTCGTCACGGCCTGACCGGCGAGTCCGCCCCCGCCAACACCTTTCGGTGCGACGATGACCACGGTCGTCGACAGCGACGGGGCACCTGATCGAGGGGGCACAGTGGCGTCGCAGCTCAACCCGTACCTGAACTTCGCCGGCAACGCGCGCCAGGCGATGGAGTTCTACCAGCAGGTGTTCGGCGGCGACCTGTCGCTGACCACGTTCGGCGATTTCGGCACTGACGACCCGGCCATCGCCGACCAGATCATGCACGGCGTGCTGCGCACCGCGAGCGGCCACGTGCTGATGGCCTCGGACATGCCGCCCGGCATGGAGATCCGACGCGGCAACGCCAACACCGTCTGCCTCAGCGGTGACGACGCCGACGAGCTACGCCGCTGGTGGGAGCAGCTCTCCGCCGGCGGGGTGGTGAGCACGCCGCTGGAGAAGCAGATGTGGGGCGACGAGTTCGGGCAGTGCGAGGACCGCTTCGGCACCCCCTGGATGGTCGACATCAGCCCGCCGCCGGCGTGACCAGGACTGTTTGACCGACGGCGGGACCGGAAAGAGTGCCGGGCATGAAGTGGACCGGTCGAGCCGCAGCCGTCGTCACCGCCGCTCTCGCGGGCCTCGCCGCCCGCGACGTCCTCCAGCGCGACCACGCGCTGCTACGCAACTTCCCGGTGATCGGGCGGGCCCGCTACCTGCTGGAGTCGATTGGGCCGGAGCTACGGCAGTACATCGTCGCCGGCAACAACGAGGAGCGGCCGTTCACCCGCGACCAGCGGCGCTGGATCTACGCCTCGGCCAAGCGGCAGAACAACTACTTCGGCTTCGGCACGGACAACGACATCGAATACACCCCCGGCTACCCGATCATCAAGCACCGCACCTTCGGCCGGTCGGTGCCGCCGTCGACCCCGGCAGCCGGTCACGACGTCCGACTGCCGGCGGCGAAGGTGCTCGGCCGCGCGCGCGGGCGGACGCAGGCGCACCGTCCCCGGTCGGTGGTCAACATCTCCGCGATGAGCTTCGGTTCACTGTCGGGCAACGCGGTGGCGGCGTTGAACAGGGGCGCAGCGCTGGCGGGCTGCCTGCACAACACCGGCGAGGGCGGGCTGTCGCCGTACCACCGCAACGGTGGTGAACTCATCTTCCAGCTCGGCACCGCGTACTTCGGGTGCCGGGACTCCCGGGGCCGGTTCGACCTGGGCCGGCTCAGGGACCTGGTGGCCGGGGCGCCGGTGCGGGCGCTGGAGGTGAAACTCAGCCAGGGCGCGAAGCCGAGCCTGGGCGGGCTGCTGCCCGGGGCGAAGGTGTCGGCGGAGATCGCCGCCACCCGGGGCATCCCGGAGGGAAAGGACTGTGTCAGCCCGTCCCGGCACGCCGAGTTCTCCGACTGCGACAGCCTGCTGGACTGGGTGGAACTGCTCGCCGCCGAGACCGGACTGCCGGTCGGCATCAAGTCCGCCGTCGGTGATCTTGGTTTCTGGGAGGATCTGGCCACGCTGATGCGGGACACCGGGCGCGGCGTGGACTTCGTGACCGTGGACGGCGGTGAGGGCGGCACCGGCGCCGCGCCGCTGATCTTCACCGACTCGGTGTCGCTGCCGTTCCAGCAGGGCTTCGCCCGCGTCTACAGGACCTTCGCCGAGCGAGGGCTGCACGAGGACGTGATCTTCGTCGGATCCGGCAAGCTGGGGCTGCCGGACAACGCGGTCGTCGCGTTCGCGCTCGGCTGCGACGTGGTCAACGTGGGCCGGGAGGCGATGCTGGCGATCGGCTGCATCCAGGCGCAGAAGTGCCACACCGACACCTGCCCCACGGGCGTGGCCACCCAGAACAGGTGGCTGGCCCGCGGGCTGGACCCGGCGCTCAAGTCGGTACGCGCCGCGAACTACGTGCGTACGCTGCGGCGGGATCTCGTTAAGGTCGCCGAGGCGTGCGGGGTGGAACATCCCGGGCTGATCGACACCGACGCGGTGGAGATCCTCGACGGGCGTACCTCGGCCACGGCGCTGCGTGAGGTCTACGGCTACCGGCCCGAGTGGGGGCTGCCCTCAGCCGCCGACCGGGCGAAGATCGTCGCGCTGATGACCGGGGAGGCGCCCCGGGGCGGCAGCGCTCCCCCGTCGGCCACCGCTGTCGGCTGAGGCTCACTCCTCGATCGCGCCGCCGACCGCGCGCAGGTGCTCCCGGAAGGTCAGCGTCGGGTCCACCGCCCGCCGGGCCAGGTACGCGTCGAACCGGACCTGCTCGCGCAGGGAGACACCGGCGTGGATGCGCTCGGCCTGCCGCCGCTCGGTCTCCCGGATCGACGCCGCGAGGTCGCACAGCTCCCCGGCCCGGTCGGCCGGCACGAACAACACCCCGTCGTCGTCTCCCAGGACCAGGTCGTGGTCGCCCACCGTCCACCGTCCCACCTCGGCGGAGGTGAGGGCGGACGGTGGACGCGGGTCGAGCCGCAGCGGGCCGGTGGGGATCGCACCGAGGCTGAACACCGGCAGCCCGATCACCTGGATGTCAGCGGTGTCCCGGTGCAGGCCCCAGACCACCACGCCGGCCAGACCGGCGGCCTGCGCCTCCCGCACCACGAGGTCACCGACGCAGCTCTCGTCGGTGCGTCCGGCGTTGTCGACGACGAGAACGTCTCCCGGGGCGGCGAGGTCGATGGCCTCCAGGAAAATGTCGACACTGCCGACGTGCCGGGTGGGCCTGACCCGGCCGGCCAGCCGACCGCCGAGAAGGACCGGCCGGACGGCGGCGGGCGCGCAGCGCACCGGCAGCCCGGCGCGCAGGCAGGCGTCGGCGACGTGGGCGGTGGTCAGCGAGGCGAACCGCCGGCACGGCTCAGGGATGCTCATCGCCTGACGGTAAGCGGCACACCCCGCCCCGGTGGCGGTCCACTTCCACACCACTGGCCTGTCGTGCTGCCGGGTAGGGCGGCGGGTCCGGCGGCCATGCCCCGATGCGGTCGCGGTGCTTTTCAGATGGCCGCCGACACGGCGGCCGGCCGCCGCCGTGTCGCCAGATCTTCCGGCGGGCCGTCCGGAAACCCTGCGACACCAGCCAGCAACACAACCCCGGGCAGCAAGCCGGCCCGGGTAACAGAACAGTAACAAGCCCTTGACACCGGACCTGCGCTGGACTGGAGTGTGGTGCACGCCACTAAAGCCTTTTAGTAATACGCACTAGCGGGGGCAGCGCTCCCAGTGCCTCACCTCCTTTGAGGCACCACATCAGCGAAAAGAATCAACGCAACGAGGACCTGCGGAGGTCTCATGCGACGCTGCACTAATTCCTTTTACTAGGTCGATTTAGGACGCGCGCCGTCCCTCCCGTTCGCGTGCCCACCACCGAGGAGATCCGCAGTGCCAGACGAGACCGAAGCCAGAATCGCCGTGCCGCACCGCGTCCCGGCGCCACCGGCGCCAGCGCGACCCGGGACGGTCGGACCGCCCGCCGGCTGCGAGTTGCTGCACCTGCGGGCCGCAGGGGTCAGTCTGGTCCTCGACCTCAGCCGGGCCCGGCTACCCCGCGTCCTGCACTGGGGCGCGGACCTCGACGAGTTGACCCCGGCGCAGCTCTCCGCCCTGGCCCTCGCCAGCACCCCGGCGGTCGTGTCCAACACGCTGGACGAGCCGGCCGACGTGGCGGTACTCGCCGAGCACGCCACCGGCTGGCCGGGCCTGCCGGGTCTGCGCGGGCACCGCGACGGCGCGGCGTGGTCCCCACTGTTCACCGTCACGTCGGTCGAACTGGACCGGACGGAGCACCCGCCGGGCCGGGGCGACCAGCCGGTGGTGATCCACGCCGTGGACCACGCCGCGGCGCTCCGGCTGGTCCTGGAGCTGCGGCTGACCGCCTCCGGGCTGGTCAAGCTCCGTGCCACGGTACGCAACGAGCACCCCACCGAGCCGTACACGGTGGACGGCCTGGTGCTGACCCTGCCGGTGCCGGAGACCGCCGGGGAACTACTCGACCTGACCGGACGTCACCTGCGCGAACGATCCCCGCAGCGCCAGCCGTTCAGCATCGGCGCCCGGGTACGGGACAACCGGCGCGGCCGCACCGGGGCGGACGCCACCCTGGTGCTCGCCGCCGGCGTACCGGGCTTCGGCTTCCGCTCCGGCGAGGTGTGGGCGGTGCACGTCGCCTGGAGTGGCAACCACACCACCCTCGCCGAGCGGATCCCCGACGGCCGGGCCGTGATCGGCGGCGGCGAGCTGCTGCTGCCCGGGGAGGTACGGCTGGCGCCGGGTCAGGAGTACGCCGGCCCGTGGCTCTACGCGGCGTACGGACATGGACTGGACGAGTTGTCCGAGCGGCTGCACCGGGAGCTGCGCACCCGGGCGCACCACCCGACGAGCCCGCGCCCGGTCGTGATGAACACGTGGGAGGCGGTCTACTTCGACCACGACCTGACCAAGTTGCACCGGTTGGCGGAGCTGGCGGCCGAGGTCGGCGTGGAGCGCTTCGTGCTGGACGACGGCTGGTTCCGGCACCGCCGCGACGACCACGCCGGCCTCGGTGACTGGTACGTGGACGAGGGCGTCTGGCCGCACGGGCTACACCCGCTCGTCGACCACGTCCGGGAGTTGAAGATGCAGTTCGGCCTCTGGGTCGAGCCCGAAATGATCAACCCGGACTCGGACCTGGCCCGCCGGCACCCGGAGTGGATCATGGCGACCGGGGATCGGCTGCCGCCGGAGGCGCGCCACCAGCAGGTGCTCAACCTGGGGCACCCGGGCGCGTACGCCTACCTCCTGGAGCGGCTGGACCGGCTGGTCGACGAGTACGCCATCGACTACCTCAAGTGGGATCACAACCGTGACCTGGTCGACGCCGGGGGTGGCCGGCGCGGCGAGCCGGCGGTGCGCGAGCAGGTGCTGACCGTCTACCGGCTGATGGACGAGCTGCGCCGCCGCCACCCGGAGCTCGAGATCGAGTCCTGCTCCTCGGGGGGCGCCCGGGTGGACCTCGGCATCCTGGAGCGCACCGACCGGATCTGGGCCAGCGACTGCGTCGACGCACTGGAGCGCCAGTCGATCCAGCGCTGGACCCAGCTGCTGTTGCCACCCGAGCTGATCGGCGCACACGTGGGCGCGACGCTCGCGCACACCACCGGCCGCCGCCACGAGTTGGCGTTCCGCGCCGGCACCGCGCTGTTCGGCCACTTCGGCATCGAGTGGGACCTGACCGTTGCCTGCGAGGCGGAGCGCGCCGAGCTGGCCCGGTGGGTGGCGCTCTACCGGGATACGCGCGACCTGTTGCACACCGGGCGGACGGTCCGGGTCGACCACCCCGACCCGGCCCTGTGGGTGCACGGCGTCGTCGCACCCGACCAGACGGAAGCAATCTTCGCCCTGGTCGCCATGGCGACGTCGGTCACCGCGCCGCCCGGCCGGGTACGGCTGCCCGGGCTGGACCCCGGCGCGGTGTACCGGCTCGCGCCGCTGCCCCCCGGTGACGTCGCCACCGGCACGAACCGCGCCCTGCCCCCGTGGTGGCGCGCGGGCGGGGTCCGGCTCACCGGCTCGGCGCTGGACCGGGTCGGCATCCAGGCTCCGGATCTGCATCCGGAGCACCTTCTCCTGCTTCGACTGACGAGGGAGTGACCCATGGCCGACGCCCTGTCCATCCCCACCGGACAACCTGCGGCAGTACCGCGACCCGAGCGGGTCCGCCGCCGCGCCGCCGCCAACTCCACGACCCGCCGCGGCGACCTCAAGGCCGCCACGATCTTCCTCCTGCCGGCGCTGGTCGGCTTCCTGGTCTTCTACCTGTGGCCGACGATCCGCGGCGTATACCTCAGCTTCACCGACTACAGCCTGCTGGTCGAGCCGGAGTGGGTCGGCACGGAGAACTACACCCGGATGCTGTCGGACCGGGTCTTCTGGCACTCACTGCTGGTGACCCTGGAGTACGTCGCGATCAACATCGGGGTGCAGACGATCGTGGCGATCGTCCTCGCCGTCCTGCTGCACCGACTCACCAGCTCGTCGTTCCTGCGTGGCGTGATCCTCCTGCCGTACCTGGTGGCGAACGTGGTCGTCGCGCTGGTCTGGTACGCGATGGCTGACTACAACATCGGCATGATCAACGGCGTCCTCGGCTGGTTCGGCGTCGACCCGGTCGCCTGGTTCGGTGACGAGAGGCTGGCGATTCCGACCATCGCTCTGGTCAACGTGTGGCGGCACCTGGGGTACACGGCGCTGCTCATCTTCGCCGGCCTGCAGGCGATTCCCAAGCAGATGTACGAGGCCGCCGCGGTGGACGGCTCCGGTGAGTGGCGATCCTTCTGGAGGATCACGCTCCCGCTGCTGCGCCCGGTGCTGGCCATGGTGCTGGTGCTGACCGTGATCGGCTCGTTCCAGATCTTCGACACCATCGCGGTGACCACGAAGGGCGGCCCGGTCAACGCCACCCGGGTCATCTACTACTACATCTACGACAAGGCGTTCACCCAGTACGAGTTCGGATACGCCGCCACGATGGGCGTCTTCCTGATCGTCGTCCTCGCCGGCATCTCGTTCCTCCAGCTGCGGTTGCTGCGAGCCAGCGAGTCGGATCTGTCCTGAGAGGAGTGTGAAATGATCGCTGACGGTGCAGGTCGTACGCCCCACCGGGGCCGCTTCCGCAGGATGTCACCCGGCCGGTTCCTGTCCTGGGTGGTGCTGTGGGCCTTCGTCCTCGTCACCCTGTTCCCCTTCTACTGGATGCTGCGCACCTCACTGTCGAACAACCGGGCGCTGTTCTCCGACCCGGCATCGCTGTTGCCCGTCGACTTCACGTGGGGCGGCTACCGACGGGTCCTCGGGCTGAGCACAGCCGAGGAGGCGCTGGCCGAGGGCGGGTCCGGCGCGTCGATCAAATTCTGGCTGTACCTGCGTAACTCGATCATCGTCGCCACCACCATCACCGCGGGGCAGGTGTTCTTCAGCGCGATGGCCGCGTACGCGTTCGCGCGGCTGCGCTGGCGCGGCCGGGACAAGGTGTTCTTCCTGTTCCTGACCGCCCTCATGGTGCCGCCGATCTTCATCTTCCTGCCGAACTTCGAGCTCATCAAGGACCTCGGCCTGCTGAACACCTTCCCCGGACTGGTCCTGCCGTTCTTCCTGATGACCCCGTTCGCGGTCTTCTTCCTGCGGCAGTTCTTCCTGAACATCAACCGCGAGGTGGAGGAGGCGGCGATGCTCGACGGCGCCGGTCACGCGCGCATCTTCTTCCAACTCATCCTGCCGACGAGCAAGGCGCCGATGGCCACGCTCGGCATCCTCACCTTCATCACCGCGTGGAACGAGTACTTCTGGCCGCTGCTGGTGACCGACCCCACCACCGACGACGCCCGGGTGCTCACAGTCGCGCTCGGCATCTTCCGGTCGCAGACGCCGCAGGGCAGCCCCGACTGGGCCGGGCTGATGGCCGCGTCCCTCATCGCCGCGCTGCCGGTGATCGTCCTGTTCGCGCTCGTCGGCCGGCGCGTCGTCAACTCGATCCAGTTCACGGGCGTCAAGTGACGTCCTCGGCCCGTCAAGGGCCATCCTCGGTTCCATCACACGGAAGGATCATCCGATGAGAAGTATGGGCACAGGGCGACCGATACTCAGGAAACTGTGTGCGGTTGCCGGCGTCGTGCTGCTACCGCTGACCGCCGCGGCCTGTGGTGGCGGCAGCGACTCGTCCGGCACGTCCGGCACCATCAACTACTGGCTGTGGGACTCCAACCAGCAGCCCGGCTACCAGCAGTGCGCCAACGACTTCCAGGCCGCCCACCCGGGCACCACCATCAAGATCACCCAGCTCGGCTGGGACGACTACTGGAGCAAGCTCACCACGAGTTTCGTGTCGGGCACGGCACCGGACGTGTTCACCAACCACCTGGGCAAGTACGGCGAGTTCGTCAACAAGAAGGTTCTCCTGTCGCTGGACGACCAGGTGAGCAAGGACGCGGTGGACCTCAGCGTCTACCAGGCGGGTCTGGCCGACCTGTGGGTGGGGCCGGACGGCAAGCGGTACGGCCTACCGAAGGACTGGGACACCATCGCCGTCTTCTACAACAAGAAGCTGGCCGACGAGGCCGGGGTGACCGCCGAGCAGTTGGCCGGCATGACGTGGAACCCCACCGACGGCGGCACGTACGAAAAGGTCATCGCGCGCCTGACGGTGGACCGGAACGGTAAGCGCGGCGACGAGCCGGGCTTCGACAAGACCAAGGTCAAGACGTACGGGATGTGGCTGGAGAACTCCGGCAACGGCGTGGGCCAGACCCAGTGGAGCATGTACGCGGTCAGCAACGGCTGGCAGTTCACCGACAAGAATCCGTGGGGCAGCCACTACAACTACGACGACCCGAAGTTCCAGAACACCATCACCTGGTGGAAGAGCCTCATCGACAAGGGCTACATGCCGCCGCTGAAGGCGACCTCCGCGGGCGGCCAGTCGGTCAACTGGAACGACATGCTCGCCGCCGGCAAGGCCGCCATGGCGACCAACGGTTCCTGGATGACCGGCCAGGTCTTCGGCGCGAAATCCGACAGCTTCGAACCCGCGGTCGCGCCGATGCCCGCGGGCCCGAGCGGCAAGCGCGCGAGCATGTTCAACGGCCTCGCCGACTCGATCTACGCCGGCACCAAGAACAAGGACGCCGCGTGGCAGTGGGTGAAGTACCTCGGCTCGGAGGCGTGCCAGAAGGTCATCGCCGAGCAGGGCGTGGTGTTCCCGGCGATCTCCTCCACCCTGGAGGCGTCGACGAAGAAGTTCGAGGAGAAGGGCGTGGACGTCTCCGCCTTCACCGTGCACGTGAAGGACCAGACGACGTTCCTCTTCCCGATCACCGACCACGCCGCCCAGATCGAGGCGATCATGAAGCCGGCCATGGACGCGGTGATGAACGGCAGCGCGCCGGTCAGCTCGCTGACGCAGGCGAACGAACAGGTCAACGCCCTGTTCGGGTA
>NZ_SMKN01000199.1 GCF_004348675.1 Micromonospora sp. KC606
GCCTGCGGGTCGCCCCGGTGCGCGGCGTCGTCCCGGCGGCTGTGACACAGGTCGATGCCGCCGGTGAACGCGACGTCCCGTTGCGGTGCGCCAGGGTGCCGCAGCACCACCAGCTTCTGGTGGTGCGAGCCGCCGCGGCGCACCCGCTGGTCGAGCAGCACCTCGCCGCCGGCCGCGCAGATCGCCTCGCTGAGGCTGCGGTTCTCTGCCTCGCTGTAGGACAGGGCGTCGAGGTGGGAACGCCAGACCAGGCCCTTGACCACCACGCCGCGCTGCGCGGCCCGAGCGAAGAGCTGTGCGACCGTGGGGCCGTCCGGGCGCATACGCTCGTCCGGGTCGCCCCGCCAGTCGGTGAAGAACAGGTGGTCGCCGGGGCCGAGCGCCGCCACCTCCGTGACCAGCCGGTCGAAGTACGCGGCACCGTGAATGAGCGGCTCGGCGAGGTTTCCCGACGCCCACACGGGTAATTCCGAGACCGGGTTGGCGCGTTCCCCAGCGGTGAGGAACCACTCCTCGATCGCCACGTTCCAGCCCCCCGAGGTCGACAACGTCCTCACGGTAGGTCCCCCGCCGGGCGTGCGCACGCCGGAGGCGATCCGCACGCGCCCACGGGGCGACCCACCGCATCCCTTGCGAATACGGACGCCGAGGAGGCACCAGCATGCCCGCCGAGACCACGAACTCCGTGACCGAGACATCGCCGCAGGTCGTGGAGAGCGAGCGGGGCGCGATCCTGGCGGTGTTGCTGATGGTGATCCTCGGGGTCGCCGGGATCTTCGCCGTCTCCTGACCCCGGGCCGGCCACCGGGTGCCCCGGTGGCCGGGCCGCCCGGTGCGGTCAGGGCCGCTCGCCCTGACCGCCGGTGTGCGGCACCCGCTCGGCCGGGACCACCCCGAGCCTGCCGGCCTGGAAGTCCTCGACGGCCTGGACCAGCTCCGCCCGCGTGTTCATCACGAACGGCCCGTAGTGCGCCACCGGCTCCCGAATCGGCTGGCCGCCCATGACGTAGAGGTCCAGCACGGGGGTACGCGATTCCTGCCGGCCGTCGGCGGTGACCCGCAGCGCGTCGCCGGCGCCGTGCACGGCGAGCTGGCCGGTGTGTACCGGTCGTCGGTCGGTGCCGACGGCGCCCCGGCCGCCGAGCACGTAGACCAGCGCGTTGAAGTCCGGCCGCCAGGGCAGGCTCAGCTCCGCGCCCGGCTGGAGCGTCACGTGCGTGATGGTGATCGGCGTGTGCGTCGACCCGGGGCCCTGGTGCCCGGCCACCTCGCCGGCGATGACCCGGATCAGCGCGCCGCCGTCGGGGGTGGTGAGCAGCGCCGCCTCCCGGCCCCGGATGTCCTGGTAGCGCGGGGGCTTCATCTTGGCCACCCGGGGCAGGTTGACCCAGAGCTGGAGACCGTGGAAGAGGCCGCCGCTGACCACCAGGTGCTCCGGCGGCGCCTCGATGTGCAGCAGGCCGCTGCCAGCCGTCATCCACTGGGTGTCGCCGTTGGTGATGGTCCCGCCGCCGCCCTGCGAGTCCTGGTGGTCCATGATCCCGTCGATCATGTAGGTCACCGTCTCGAAGCCGCGGTGCGGGTGCCAGGGGGTGCCCTTCGGCTCGCCCGGGGCGTAGTCCACCTCACCCATCTGGTCCAGGTGGATGAACGGGTCCAGCTCGGTCATCGGCACTCCGGCGAAGGCCCGGCGGACCGGGAACCCTTCACCCTCGTACCCGCTCGGAGCGGTGAGCAGGCGGCGCACCGGGCGGTAACTGGTGGTCTCGTCGAGCCGGGGCAGCTGGGGCAGGACGAGGACGTCCTCGACGGTGATGGCGGGCATCGCGGTCTCCTTCATTCGCTGGGGGTGGACGACGCGTCACGGTCGGCGCGCAGGCGCCGGCCGAGCCGTGCGAAGACCCGGGTCAGGGTGGCGACCTCGTCGTCGTCGAGGTCGTCCACCAGATGCCGGCGGACCGAGGCCAGGTGCCCCGGCGCGGCTTCCCGCAGAGCGAGCAGCCCGGCGGCGGTGAGCACGGCCTCGCTGCCCCGGCGGTCCTGCGGACAGGACTCCCGGGCGACCAGGCCGCGTCGCCGCATGGACGAGATCTGGTACGTCAGCCGGCTGGGGGAGAAGACCAGCCGGTCGGCCAGCTCTCCCATCCGGAGCCGCTGCCCCGGCGCCTCGGAGAGCAGGACCAGCACGTGGTAGTCGGCGAAGCTCAGCCCGCTGTCGGCGCGCAGGTCGTCCTCCAGGCGCGTGAACAGCCGCTGGCTCGCCTCGATGTACGCGCGCCAGCCCGCCATCCGCGCGCCGTCCAGACCCTCTGTCACAACTGCGAGAGTAGCACTCTTTGAAATTTCAACAATGTCCCTGAGTTCAGCGGTGATCAGTCGACGGGACACCCCCAGGCTTGGTAATCGGAATTTGAACCACCTTCCGCGCGCAGCGCCGGCGAAGGTGGTGCCGGTGTTCGGGTCGAGCTACCCGCGGGCGGGCTGCGCGCCGCCAGGGCCGCCGTTTACGGCAAAGCGCTGCTTCCCACTCATCGGAGACAACACCTTGCCGCATCCCGCACACCGATCCCGACCGATTCGAACCCGACCGACGCGGAGTCGGCCGCAGGACGTGACGCGTGATGAGCGATCTTCGGCTGTCTTTCGGTCCTCTCTGGTCAACTCGATGCCGGCGGGTGCCCGGCGCCCCCCGTTCGTCGGGCACCCGCCACACCGATGAGACCGAGGAGGAAATCATGCGGATCAGCGTCAAGACCGGGCTGGCATTCGCCGGAGTCGCCGTTGCCCTGGCCGTCGGCGGCGGCGCGGCGTACGCCGCCGGGGACACCGCCCCCAAGCCCGTCGTGCAGATCGTGACCGAAAGGGAGCAGGACGTCACCACCGGCGGCGCCGGGCAGCGGTGGTCCCGTGAGGACTGCCCGGGCAAGGACGGCGGGGCTTCGACCGCCCCCGGCACGGGCGAGTCGGGCCAGCCGGCCGCCCCGCAGCAGTCGACCACGCCGCAGGAGGCACTGTGACGGCAGCGCCGGTAGTGGCGAGCGAGGCCGAGGTCACCGAGGGCCTCGACCACACCCAGGCGGCCCGGCTGCTGGAACAGACCCTGTTCGAGGTGAAGCGGGTCATCGTCGGACAGGATCGGCTGGTGGAGCGGCTGCTCACCGCGCTGCTGGCGCGGGGGCACTGCCTGCTGGAGGGGGTCCCCGGAGTGGCGAAGACCCTCGCCGCGGAAACCCTGGCCGCCGCCGTGGGTGGCAGCTTCGCGCGCATCCAGTTCACCCCGGACCTGGTGCCGTCGGACATCCTCGGTACCCGGATCTACCGCTCCTCGCGGGAGAGCTTCGACATCGAGCTCGGGCCGGTGATGGCCAACCTCGTGCTCGCCGACGAGATCAACCGGGCACCGGCGAAGGTGCAGTCGGCACTGCTGGAGGTGATGGCCGAGGGACACGTCTCACTGGGCGGGCGCAGCTACCCGGTCCCGACGCCGTTCCTGGTGCTGGCCACCCAGAACCCGATCGAGTCCGAGGGCGTCTACCAGCTGCCCGAGGCCCAGCGGGACCGGTTCCTCATGAAGGTGGTGGTCGACTACCCCACCGACGACGAGGAACTGGGCATTCTCTACCGGATGGGTGGCGGACGACCGGCCGCCCGCCCGGTGCTCGACCCGGATCGGCTGGTGGCCCTGCAGGCGCTGACCCGGCAGGTGTTCGTGCACCACGCCCTGGCCGAGTACGTGGTCCGGCTGGTGCTGGCGACCCGGCAGCCGGCCCGGTTCGGGCTGCCGGACGTGGCGGGGCAGTTGGCGTACGGGGCGAGCCCCCGCGCCACGCTCGGGCTGGTGGCGGCCGCGCGGGCGCTCGCGCTGCTGCGGGGGCGCGACTACGTGCTCCCCGACGACGTGCAGGAGGTCGCGGTGGATGTGTTGACCCACCGGCTGGTGCTGTCCTTCGACGCGGTCGCCGACGGCGTCGACGCGGCCGCACTGGTGCGACGGTTGGTCGACGCGGTGCCGCTGCCGCAGATCGCACCGGCCCAGCACAACCAGGGCCCCGGTCTCGGAGCCGCCGCGTGAACGGGCACGGGGCGACCATCCGGCACCTCGCGCCGCAGCGGCGGCTGCGCCGACTGGAGCTGACCGTCACCCGCCGCCTGGACGGGCTGCTGCACGGCCGCTACCTCGGCCTGCTGCCCGGCCTGGGCAGTGAACCGGCGGGCAGCCGCGAGTACCGGCCCGGCGAGGACGAGGTGCGGCGAATGGACTGGTCGGTGACCGCCCGCACCACCGTGCCGCACGTGCGCACGGTCGACGCCGACCGGGAGTTGACCACGTGGACGTTGGTCGACGCGACGCCGAGCATGGACTTCGGCACCGCCGAGTTGGAGAAGCGGGAACTCGCGGTGGCGGCGGTGGCAGCGGTCGGGTTCCTGACCGCGGCCACCGGCAACCGGCTCGGCGCGCACGCGCTCACCCACGAGGGGGTTCGTCGCTTTCCGGCTCGCGCCGGCCGGATCCACCTGCTCGGCCTGCTGCGCACACTGCTGGACGTGCCGCGCGGGCTGCCGGCGGCGGCACCGGTTTCGCTCACCGACGGCATGGACGGACTGCGCCGGGCCGCCGCGCGGCGCGGCCTGGTCGTCGTGGTCTCCGACTTCCTCGACGGCCTGCCCGACGAGGGCATCAGCGGGGCGGCCGGCCCCCAACCGTCCTGGGAGCAGCCGCTGCGCCGTCTCGCCGCCCGCCACCAGGTCCTCGCCGTCGAGGTGTCCGACCCGCGTGAGCGGGAGCTGCCGGACGTCGGGCTGATCACACTGGTCGACCCGGAGAGCGGGCGGCGCCGTGAGGTGTCGACCGGCAGCCGCCGGCTGCGCGAACGGTACGCGGCGGCGGCGGCCGCGCAGCGGCTGGCGGTCGCAGGGGCGATCCGGCGCAGCGGCGCCGCGCACCTGCGGCTGTCCACCGACCGGGACTGGATCGCCGACATCGTGCGGCATGTGTTCACCCAGCGGCGGCTCGCCAGCGCCGCCCGACCGCCGACCGGAGGTGCCGCGTGACCTGGCAGTCCCCGGACCGGCTGTGGCTGTTGGCCGGGGTGGCGGCCCTGGCCGTCGGCTACCTGGTGCTACAGCGCCGCCGCAGCCGCTACGCCGTCCGATTCACCAACCTCAAGCTGCTGGACCGGGTCGCGCCGCGCCGCCCGGCATGGCGCCGGCATGTGCCGGCGAGCCTGTTCCTGGCGATGCTGGGGCTGTTGGTGGTCGGTTTCGCCCGCCCGACCGACGAGGTACGGGTGCCGCGCGAGCGGGCCACGGTCATCGTCGCGGTCGACGTCTCCCGGTCGATGCTCGCCACCGACGTCGCACCCGACCGGCTCAACGCGGCCAAGGACGCCGCCCGGGAGTTCGTCGACGGACTGCCCGAGGAGTTCAACGTGGGGCTGGTGGCGTTCGCCGGCAACGCGTCGGTGCTGGTCGCCCCGGACACCGACCGGGCGGCGTTGGCCGCGGGCATCGACCGGCTCGCCGACGGGGTGGCCGGTATGCAGGGCACCGCCATCGGCGAGGCGATCGACACCTCCCTGGAGTCGATTCGGACCCTGGACGCCCGGGCCGCCGAGGAGCCGCCGCCGGCGCGGGTGGTGCTGCTCTCCGACGGCGCCAACACCGCCGGCCGGGATCCGGAGCAGGCCGCCGCGGCGGCGACCGAGCTGGGTGTCCCGGTGGACACGATCTCGGTCGGCACCGCGGACGGCAGGATCGGCTCCGGGGGAGGCGGCCAGGCCGTGCCGGTCGACGGGCAGACGCTGCGCGCGGTCGCCGAGCAGACCGGCGGCGGCTACCACGAGGCAGGCAGCAGCGACGAGTTGCACGCGGTGTACGCCGACATCGCCTCATCGGTCGGCTACGAGAGCGAACGGCAGGACGTGTCCGCGCGGTTCATCGGGTTCGCTCTGGTCCTGGCGCTGCTCGCCGCCGCGACGTCGATGCTCTGGTTCTCCCGTCTGCCCTGACCCGTTCGAGTAAGGAGGCATCCGCGATGTCGATCACCCAAACCGGTCTCGGTGAGCCGCGCGGCCCGTGGTTCACCTCACCGGACCTCGTGCCCGGCACCGGCCCTGCGGGCGTACCACCGGGGGAGGCCCGCCCGGCGCGGGCACCGGCCGACCGGCGGTGGCCGCGGCTGCTGCTGGCGGGCCTGGCCCTGGTCGCGGTGTCGGCGGGTTCCGGAGGCGTCGCCGGCCACCTCGCCGCGCCGGACCCGCCGGCACCCGCCGGCCCCGTGCCGGCCGCGCTCCCGCCGCCCGGCCCCGCCGCGGGGGTACCGTCCGACCTCGTCGCCGCGGCGGCGCGGGCCCTGCCCGGGGTGGTCTCCGTGCGGGTGGGCGCAGGCGGCGGCTCCGGGTTCGTCATCGACGACCAGGGCCACATCGTCACGAACAACCACGTCGTCGCCGGAGGCGGAACCATCACCGTGGTCGGTCAGGACGGCCGCCGGTTGACCGCCCGCCTCGTCGGCCGGGACCCGGACAGCGACATCGCGGTGCTGCGGGTCGACGGGGCAGGCCGGCTGCCGGCGCTGCCGCTGGCGCCCGGGCAGGCCCGGGTCGGCGAGCCGGTACTCGCCGTCGGCTCGCCCCTGGGGCTCTCCGGCACCGTCACCGCCGGGATCGTCAGCGCGTTGGACCGCCCGGTACGCCTCGGCGGCGGCGCCCGGCAGGCCGCCGTGCAGACCGACGCCTCGATCAATCCGGGCAACTCCGGAGGCCCACTGGTCAACGCGCGGGGTGAGGTGGTCGGCGTGAACACCGCGATCGCCACGCTGGAGGGCGGCGGAAGCATCGGGATCGGCTTCGCGATCCCGGTCGAGCGGGCCCAGCGGGTGGCGGCGAGCCTCATCGCGAGAAGATAGGTTTCCGGTCATGCGGCTGCTCGTGGTGGAGGATGAGGAAGACCTGGCAGGCGCGCTGCGTGTCGGCCTGGCCCGGGCCGGGTACGCCGTCGACGTGGCCGCCGACGCCGCCGGGGCGTACGAGCTGCTGCTGGTCAACGCGTACGACCTCATGCTCCTCGACATCAACCTGCCCGACGCGGACGGCTTCGCCATCTGCCGGGCGATCCGCCGGGGCGACGTCGAGGTGGCCGGCGGGCGGGACCTGCGGGTGCTGATGCTCACCGCCCGCGGGACGCTCGGCGACCGGGTGCGAGGGCTCGACGAGGGCGCCGACGACTACCTGGTCAAGCCGTTCGCCCTGGCCGAACTGCTGGCACGGGTCCGGGCGTTGCTCCGCCGCGACACCGCCGGCACCGGCGCCGTGCTCACCGTGGGTGACCTGACCCTGGACGCGGCCCGGCACGAGGCGTACCTCGCCGGGCGGCGGCTGCGGCTCACGCCGAAGGAGTTCGGCGTGCTGGAGTACCTGATGACCCGCCCCGGCCGGGTGGTGCCCGCCGAAGAACTGCTCGAACACGTCTGGGACGCCAATGTCGACCCGTTCACCGAGACCGTCCGGGTCACCGTCGGCACGCTGCGTCGTAAGCTCGCCGACGGCGACCGCGACCCGCCCATCCAGACGGTGGTCGGGCGCGGCTACCGGTTGCGGGAGGCAGCATGAGGATCTTCCGGTCGATCCGGTTCAGGCTCACCGTGCTCTACTCGACGCTGTTGTTCGCGCTGGCCGGCGCCGGCCTCCTCGTGGCGTACGTGGCGGTGGACCGGGCGGTCGACCCGAAACCGGTCACCGAGCGCTACGAGGCGCAGCTGGTGAAGCTCAAGCGCGACGGGCGGGCGGTGCCCATCGGCACCACTATCGAGGTCGCGGCGGTTGAGCAGATCGAGAGCGAGGTCAACCTGCGGCTGATGGAGACGCTGCGGGACTACTCCCTGGTTGCGCTCGGCGGGCTGTTCGCGGCCAGCCTCGGCATCGGTTGGGTGCTCTCCGGGCGGGCCCTGCGCCCGGTGGGCGCCATCGCCCGCGCCGCCCGGGAGATCCAGGCGACGGACCTTTCCCGGCGTATCCGGCTCAGCGGCCCCCGCGACGAGTTGCGCGACCTCGCCGACACCATCGACTCCATGCTCGACCGGCTGGACCACGCGTTCCGGACCCAGCGGCAGCTCATCGACGACGCCTCCCACGAGCTGCGCAGCCCGCTGGCGATCATCCGCGCCCACCTGGACGCGTCGCTGACCTCGCCGGACGCCACGGACGAGGAGCGGGCGCAGGCGGTCGCCGCCGTGGACCGCACCACCACCCGGATGTCCCGCCTCATCGAGGACCTCCTCGCCACCGCCCGCCGCGACACCGACACCATCACCGACACCGACGTCGACCTGAGCGCCGTCGCCCGCGAGGCCGGCGAGGACGTCACCCCCCTCGCCGCCGGACGCGGGCTGCGTCTGCGGTATGCCCTCGACGGTGAACTGGTCTGCATCGGCGACCCGGACGCGCTGCGCCGCGCGGCGGGGAATCTACTGTCCAACGCGGTGCGGCTCTCCCCGCCCGGCGGGGCGATCACCGTCGCCACCGGGCAGGTCGGCGGATGGCTGTGGCTCGCCGTCGCCGACGAGGGACCGGGCATCGCCGAGGCCGACCAGGACCGGGTGTTCGACCGGTTCTGGCGCGGGGAGAGCGGCCGGGACTCCTCCGGTGGCCGGCGGACCGGCCTGGGCCTGGCGATCGTCCGGCAGATTGTCGAGTCGCACGGCGGGCAGGCAGCGCTCTTCTCCCGGCTGACCGCGGGCGCCACCTTCGTGCTCTGGCTGCCGGCCATCGACCGCGCCGACGACGACCCGCCCCCGGCCTCGTCGCCCCTGAAAGCCCAGCCCGTGCCGGCGGCGAGCGCCCAACCACCGGGCGTTGGTGCCGGGCAACAGTGAGTTGATCGTCTGGAGGGGACGGTCCGGGTGCTGGCGAGCGCTGGCTCCGGCGGGCTGTCCTGCGGATGGCGCAGTGGTCCCGACGCCGGCGGTCAATGTGCTCGAAAAGAACGAGGCCACTCGCCGACGGCGGTGGCACACTGTCCGCTCGTGGAACACGACCGACGGTCTCGTCCTCGGCTCGGTGTCGCTGCACCAGATCCGGGGCGAGGACGCCTCCGTCGGCTACTGGACGGTTGCTGCCGCCCGTGGCGCGGGTGTCGCCTCCCGGGCGGTGTCGGCCCTGACCCGCTGGGCCCTCGCCGAGCTGCGGCTGCACCGCATCGAGCTCTGCCACGCGGTGGCGAACCCCGCCTCCTGCCGGGTCGCCGAGCGCGCCGGCTACCGCGCCGAGGGCACCCTGGGGGAGGCGTACCGGTACGGCGATGGCCGCCGCCACGACGAGCACCTGCACGCCCGGTTGGCCACCGACGACTGACCGCCCCTGCCAGGGACGGACCGACCCCGACCGGTGCGAACGGCGGGAGCGGACCTGGCCGTCTCGCGGATGTTGCCGCCCATCGCAGGTGAGCGAGAACACGGAACCGGGGCCGGCGAGGGTGGCCTGACGCGCGACACCCCGACGCCGGGCGGCGCCGGGATGTCGCAGGGTCGCCTCAGCGGGCGGTCGCGCCGGTCGGCGTCAGGTGCATCCGGTCCAGCAGTTGACGCGCCTGGTCGGCCAGGTGAGCCTCCACGATCACCGCGTACTGCCCCGCCCGCAGCGAACTGGCCGAGGTGAAGTCGCGTTGACCGCCGGACATCGCGTGCGCCACCGCCCCGAACACGGCGCCCCAGATCGCGCCGATCACCAGCCCGACCAGGATCACCGCCAGCCAGTTGCCGACGGTGAAGATGCCGAACAGCAGGCCGATGAAGAGCCCGAACCAGGCTCCGGTGCCCGCGCCGAGCAAGGCGGCCCGGCCGGTGGTGAGCCGGCCGAGCACGGTCTCCACCAACGTGAGGTTCGTCCCCACGATCGCGGTGTGCTCCACCGGGAAGCGGTTGTCCGCCAGATAGTCCACCACCCGCTGTGCGGACGGATAGTCCGGGTACGAGCCGATCGTCACGGTTGGTGTCTCCGCCTGTGGGCCGTGGCCGTCGCCCCTGGACGGGGTCGGCCGTCCGGCCGGGCCGGACGGGAGGTTGTCGCCGCCCGGCATCCCGGGACGCCAGGTGGCGGTCGGGGCTGAGGGTCTGGTCATCTCGTCCTCCTTCGTCAACCACAGATGTTCCCGGGGCGTGGCCGGATAACCCGGGCCGGTCGAGGAATGCCGCCGCGCCGCCCGGGGGTAGCAGCGACCGTGGACAGGGCAGCGTTCACCCCCGCCGGCCCGGCTGCGGTTCCGGACAGGGCTCGTCCGGCCCGGGAACACCCGGACCGGACGAGTGGCGTCCGTCAGGAGCAGGCGGTGCCGTTGAGGGTGAACGCCGACGGCGTGGGCAGCGTGCCGCCGGTGAAGGTGCCCTGCCAGCCGACGCTGACCGTGCCGCCGGCCGGCAGGTTTCCGTTCCAGGCGAGGTTGCGGACGGTGACCCGGTCGCCGGACTGGCTCCACTCTCCGTTCCACCCGTTGCTCAGCCGGACCCCGGCCCCCGGGTGGAAGGTGAGGGTCCAGCCGGTGATCGCGGCGCCCCGGTTGGTGATCCGGATGTCCGCGGTGAAGCCACCGGACCAGGAGTTCGGGGTGTAGGTCACGGCGCAGCCACCAGCCGGCGGCGGGGTGGTCGTGGGGGGCGTCGTGGTC